>CAZZIF010000247.1:0-6272 GCA_964654025.1 uncultured bacterium | reverse complement strand
TCGGTCAGGACGCGGGCCACGCGGCCGTCGGGGCCGTAGATCTTGAGACTCGCCTCGCCCGCCGACGGCATGACGAAGCGGATCTGTCCGGCCGTCTGCACGGGGTTCGGATAGCCGGCGAGCTGGAGCCGGAAAGCCGGCTCGTCCTCGGCGACGTCGGTCGTGCCCATGATGAGCCAGTTGAGCACCCGGTGCATGACGATCGCGCGATCGTAGGCATTGTCGATTGCCTCGTAACCGAAGGCGAAGTAGACCACGCGGTGGTTCCCGTCGTCGGCCTTGATGGCGCCATTGCGATTGTCGTCGTACTTCCAGATCACCGCAGCGCTGCCGTCGGCCGGGTCGATGTCGCTCGGGTAGTCCTGGTTGCTGGCGCCGTCGCCGCCGATGATCGTCAGATCGACCAGGTGAGAGATCGGATCGTTCTCGACACCCTGGAGCGTGTAATCGTTCGTGTCATCGTTGACGAAGATCGCGTGGAGGTAGTCCTGGTAGAACTGGGCCGCCTCACCGCCGATGTCGTTCAGTTCCCAGCCGATGTCCTGCCCGGTCACGAAGAGCCGGCCGCCGTTGTCGAGGTAGGTCGACAGCGCCGCGCGGTCATCCTCATCCAGAGTGGGGAAGCTGAAACCGACGTTCCAGACAACGGCCTCGAAGTTGGCGAGCACCGCCGCGTCGGCCGCGCTGGCTCCCCGGTCCCAGACGCCGTAGTTGCGGCCGAGATAGTCCAGGGCGCCGGTGAAGTAGTCCTCGTACTCCTCGGCGCCGTCGTCGTCGATCACGACCACATCGACGTCGTCGGTGATGTAGGTGTAGTTGAGCGTCCGGTTGTAGGTGGCATCCAGGTTCTTCATCCGAATCTCGACCGCGAGTTGGTTATAGCCTGAGGATAGGGGGATCGTCTCCAGGTGTAGCTTCAGTGACTCACCCGGCTCGAGGTACCACTCCACGTAGGGACCAACGCAGAACTCCTCGGTGCACAGCACATTGATCCAGCCCTCGGTGCCCTGGGCCGTGACCTCGACAAACACCGAGTCGGCCATCGATCCCACGTTGAAGATCTCGAGCCAGTCGTAGATATGATTGGCGTAGACCGGGCCGACGGTTTGACGCTCGCCCAAGGCATAGTAACGGAAAGCGTAGTCGGGGGTGGGCCGGGTGTCGGCCGAGGCCCAGACCTTCTTGTCGGCATCGTCCTGCACGAAGGCGACGAGCTTCAGATGCTCTTCCACCCATCCGGCGTCGATCGGGAAGGTGAGGGAGATATTTTGCACCTGGCCGGTCGAGTTGACCGTGATGGCCTGGTCTTCGAGCATGTCGCGGGTGACATCCATGTGCTCGTGAGGCGCGTAGACAATGTCGTTTTCGGTGAGGGCGATTCGCACGAACATCTGACTGATGTCGGGCACGTCCTCCATGACCTCGACGTCGAGGTCGATCGAACCCTCAGGCGCGGTGAGGTCGACCGCGTTGATCGTGAGCTTGAAATAGGACGGATCGTCGAGGAGGTTCTCGATCGCCGCCTGGTAGGTCGTACCGGCCTCGACTTCATCGCCGCCACCGACGATGCGGGTGATGCCGTTGAAGTAGGCCGTGGGGTACGAGTTGATGCCGTAGTAGTCGTTACGGGCGTTGGTCTCTGGCGTCGAGAGGCCGCCACCGCCGCTGGAATCGTAGTACCGGATGGCGGTGAACTCGTGGGGACCGAAGTTATCCTTGTTGACCTCGATGCCCTGGTAGGCCTGCGGGCAGTAGACGCACCAGGTCGTGGTGCCGAGCTCAACCTGAGCGGTGTTGGGATACCAAGCGCCGGCCGTGCCGGCGCCGAAACAGATGCAGGTGCAGAGACTCAGAATGATCAGATGCAGACGCCTTGCCATTGCAAACACTCCTCTCCCACTGATGTTCATTGAGACCCGGTTTGTTCTGGAACCGGCGGACCCGTCCTGCTGGGGGACCGACGGTGATTATACCCGTACGCAACTGCTTAGAGTATAACGCATCTACTGCCCGGCCGTTGAGGAAAACTTGAGGGTGCGCCAGTGCCAATTCGTTGAATTTGAGGGGGTTGGCGGGATTGCGAGAATTGTCTGACCGGCCGGTCTGACCGGCCGGTGCGGTGCTCGGGGCAACGGAGATTGGCCGGGCTCAAGCAGCTCGATGTTGGGGTACGTCGGGCAAGGGTCCAGCCTCGGTCAGCGCCGCCTCGGTCAGCGCCGCCTCGGTCGGCCCAGCCCCGGTCGGCCCAGCCCCGGTCGGCCCAGCCCCGGCCGGCCCGGTCCCGGCCAGCGCTGCCTCGGCCGGCGCCGCCGGCAGCCGGAAGTAGAATGTGCTCCCCAGGCCGGGTTCGGATGCGACCCACACGCAGCCCCCGTGCGACTCGGCGATATCGCGCACGATGGCCAGACCGAGGCCGGAACCCTCTCGAGCCTCCGGATTGAGGCCTCGCTGGAAGAGGTCGAAGACCCTCTCCCGGATCGCCGGTTCGATCCCCGGGCCGTTGTCCCGCACGAAGTGGGCGCCCCGGCCTCCGCGCGGCGATATGACCTTTCCATCATAGCCAATGAAGATCTGCGCATCCTCCTTCGGCGGCATGTACTTCACCGCGTTGTTGACCAGATTGGCCAGCAGCTGACGCAAGCGGTTGCGGCGCCCCAAGGCCGCGGGAAGATCGGGGTCGCACTCGGCGCGAATGGCCTTGCGCATCAGCTCGGCGGCGTTCTCCTCGATCACCTCCTCGGCGATCTCCCGGAGCGAGACCGGCTCGGCCTCCTCCTCGATTCGTCCGATGCGTGAGAGGGTCATCAGGTCGGCCAGCAGGCTCTCCATTGAACGGATGTTGCGGTCGATGCGGTCGAAGTAGCGCAGCGCGTGTTTGGTGTCCCCGGGGTGCCCGCTGCCCGCGGTATCCATTTCGCCCCTGAGCAGTGTCGCGAATCCCTGAATGGAGATGAGCGGCGCTTTCAAGTCATGCGAGACGGCGTAGAGAAAGCCCTCGAGCTGGCGTTGCTTGTTCTGGAGTCGCGCATTCGCCTGCTCCAGGCATTCGTTGGTGTTGGCCAGCGCACGTTCGGCCCGGATTCGCTCGGAGTCGGCCTTGAGGCTCCAGCGGAAGACGCGCCACAGGAGCATGCCGGTCAGGACGAGAATGGCGATCGAGGCGACGCCGAGTTTCAACGACAGGGCGGTGATCTCGGCGTCCACATCGGCGACCAGGATGGTCTCTCCGCCCAGGCTCTGGAAGTTGTTGCGGATCGAGACGGGCATGATCCACAGCAGGGTGATCAAGAAGACAGCGGTGCACAAGATCAGCGGCAAGACCGACTGGGTGCGCAGGAGCTGCCAGAAGAGCTGGATGTGCGTGAGTACGTGCAGCCGTTTGCCACAACTCTCTCGCGACTCGCTCGAAGGGGGCGTGAACTCGAGGGTGCCCTGGACAGGGATCGCCACACCCGGCTGGGAGTGCGTCGCGTTCTCTTGGGTTTCTTTGGGGCTCATGGGGTATCCCGGGGTATCCCGCCCGCTCAGGGACCCGGCTAGGCAGTCGCTCGGTCGGTGGGCAACTCCGATGCCTGGTCCCAGTAGGCCTTGAGCGCGTTGATCTTCTCGGCCAGAACGGCGAAGTCGATGGGCTTGACCACGTAGCCGCACGCCCCCGCGGAGAAACTGTCGTGAATCTCCTCTTCTCGCTGGCTGGTGGTGAGCATGATCGTGGGGATGTGGCGGGTCGCCGCATGCTGCTTGAGCTGGCGCAGGCACTCGATGCCGCTCATGCCCGGCAATCGGATGTCGAGGAAGATGAAGTCCGGGTGCAGCGCGCCCTTCCGCTGGGCTCGGGGCTGCAGAAGGCTGGCGAGGGCTGTCTCCGCGTCGGGGAAACGCGTCACCTGCTCGGCAAAGCCCTCCCCGGTCAGCATATCTTCGATCAGCATGCAGTGATCGTCATTGTCATCCACGAGCAGCACGTGGTAGCGGCGCGAGGTCATGACAGCAAGTTCCACCTTGACAAAACGTTACGTTATTGGCTTCCATCAGTGGGCCGGGAGAGTCGCGCCCGGCTCACTCTGACTATCGGCACGGCCGCGGGGTCTCTTTGCCCCCGAAGCGGGGGAAGCGACGCGGCCTACCCCGCGGAAGTGGCAGGATTCAACCTCCGCGCTCCGGCTGTTGCTTGCCGGCGATCATCCCATGTACCCTACGTGGACTTACCTTTTGCGGCGCAGTACGCGCCGGCAAGGAGATCGAATGACTCGCGAGGTATTTCGCAAACGAATCGAACAACAAGTCCTGGTCTGCGACGGCCCTTTGGGGCGGTTGCTTGCCGCGGGCGGCAAGCGTGCCGAAGAGGCTCCCGAGTTGCCCGAGCTGCAGGCGCTGAGCGATTTCGAGCA
This sequence comes from uncultured bacterium, assembly GCA_964654025.1. Classification (GTDB taxonomy): domain Bacteria; phylum Eisenbacteria; class RBG-16-71-46; order CAIMUX01; family WJJG01; genus CAYQJL01. The sequence continues at coordinate 1,881 of CAZZIF010000247.1, read as the reverse complement.
GGTTCGCGCACTGCACGCCGAGTCCCTGGAGGCCGGCGCCGATCTCATCCTGACGAACACCTTTGCCGCCAACCGGCCCACACTCGAGCCGCTGGGACGTACGGCCGAGTTGCCCGAGATCATCAGAGTTTCTCTGCGGGCGGCGCAGGAGGCCTGCCAGGCCCACGATACCGCCGGCGGCCCTCCGCCTCTGGTTGGGCTGGTCATGGGCCCTCTGTCGGCCACGCTGCAGCCTCGGGGCGCGCTGCCGCTCGCCATGGGAATCGAGGCTTACCGCGAGGTCGTGCGCGTAGCTCTCGAACGGACGCCGGACCTCTTCATCCTGGACGCCATGCCCGATCTGCAGACGGTCAAGGCGGCCCTGATCGCCGTGCGGGAGCTGGCACCCGAGATGCCCGTAGCAGTGCAGCTCGCCTTCGGTGAGCTGGGTCGCACGGTGGCGGGAACCTCGCCGGCGACGGCCCTGGCCGTGTGCCGCGCGTACGACGTGGATCTGGTGGGCGCTTGTGGTCCGCTCAATCCCGTCGAGATTCGGGGCGTGGCCAACATGTTCGCGCGTCTGTCGGATCTGCCCATCATCCTGCAGCCTCACGCGATCAAGAGCGGCGCCGCGCGCTCGGGCAAGATTCGCCCCAACGAGTTCGCCAGCCAGATGAAGGCATTGCTTCAGCCATCGGTGGCGGCGGTGGGCTGCTGGGGGGCCCCGGCACCACACTATCCGGCCTACCTGCACCGGTTGGTGAAGAAGCACCGGCCGGAGCTGCCGGTGCGATCCCCGCGCACGGTGCTGTGCTCCGAGAGCGCGGATGTCGAGGTCGGCGCCGGGAGGAGCCTATGCCTGGTGCAGAGGTACGGTGGCGGAGCCGACCGGGACGTCGTGATGCCGAGCCACAAACTGCATCCAGCCGTCCGGGCGGCGGAAGTGTGTCACGCCTATCGCGGCGGTGAAGAGGTGCGGTTCCTGCGCGAGATCCTGCCGGGGCTTCAGAACCAGTGGCGCGTGCCGTTGCTGCTGCGTGCCGAGAGCCGGCGCGGCCTCGAGACCGCGCTCGGACTCGCTGAGGGCCGGCCCTTGGTCTGGGGCGTCTGGCTGCGCAAGGGCGTGCTCGATCAAACCGTTCCGCTGGCCCTGCGCTACGGAGCTGCCCTGGTGGCGGTGACGATGAGCGGCGACCAGCCCCCGCGGACTGCCGAAGATCGCGTCCAGGTGGGGAATGAGCTCATCGAAGAGCTGATCTCTCGCGGGGTGCAGCAGGAGAACATCATCATCGATCCGGTGGTCGACGAGTTCGACCCGGGTACGACGGCGGCGCTCGAACCTCTTCACGCGGTGGCCGAGCTGAAGGCTCGTTGGGGCCAACCCGCGCTGGTGCGGCTGGGCCGGCTCACCAACCGCTGGGATCGCGGGCGCCGGGAGATCGAGGCCGCCTATCTGGCCATGGCGGCCTCGGCCGGCGTCGACATGGCGGTGGGGGAGTTTGGTTTCGCGCCGCTACGCCACGCTGCGCTGGCCTCGTCGGTGTTGACCGGTCGTGATCCAGGCGGCCGCCGATTCCAGGCCCATTTCGAATTCCCCAGCGCCACCGCACGCCCACGAGACGAGCGCCCCCGCCCTGGCGAGGGAACACCGCCCGAACGAGCCAGAGAGCGCCCGATGCGCAGTGGGCCGGGCCCCGAGAGACGTCCGGCCCGACAGGAAGAGCGGCCCCGATGGGGGGCGAGCGGCGCAAGGAGTTCCGCGCCTGGCCGTGGTCCGGCTCGCGGGTGGGGCCCGGGGCGCGGTGAAGGCCCCGGTCGTGGTTCGGGTCCCGGTCGTGGTTCGGGCCCCGGCCGTGGCACGGGCCCTGATCGTGGTGGAAGCACGCGTCGCGACGCAGGGCC
>CAZZIF010000246.1:0-6281 GCA_964654025.1 uncultured bacterium | reverse complement strand
GCCCCCGGCGCGGTCGTTGATCGTCTGCGGCGCCGACCAGCTCATGCCGCCGTGCCCCTCACCAACGAACGGTGAGCGTTCGAGGTCATTCTTGATAGCGGCTAGGAGCGCTTCGTCCGATATCCCGGGCTGGGGGCCACGTCGCTTCGGTTCGGTGGCTTCTGTGGCCTGTCCTGACGCTTGAGCGTAGTACGTCGACCGCGGCACGTCCCAGACCTGACAATCGAGCGCAATACCGTACGGACGGCCTGTCGTTGAGGAGATAGCCGCGCTCATCTTCGCAACCTCCCCTTGGGAAAAGACACGTTGCTCTTCCGGCACCGCTCGTAGAGCAGCTCGTTCTCCATGGCCAGTTCGCCAATCCGTTTCATGGCCGTATCGAGTTCAGCCTGCACCGGGTCGCCCTGGCGACTCTTCAGCGCTGCGTCCATGCCCGAGAGCGCGGCCTCTCGCCACTCCTCGAGCCGATAGATCTCCACGCTGAACTCGCGCGACAGTCCCTCCAGCGACTCACCCCGGAACATCCGCAGCACCAACTCCCGCTTTCGCGAGGCGGTTTAGTGCGTCGCGGATGTGCTGGAGCTAGAACAGGTCTGCCTGGGGATCACCCGGCTTCATAGAGAACCCTCAATTCACTGAAAATCCGCTCTCTAAGGTATGGGCTAACGGATGCCTCGGTCAGAAGATCGACTTTGCGACCCAGAGCAGCAGTAAGCTCTCTTTCGATACGAACCAGAGCCAGGAGGCTCTTACGACGACTGAAGCGCACGAGCAAGTCGACGTCACTGTCGGCTGTGGCGTTGCCACGAGCCATCGAGCCGAACAGCGCGATCATTGACGCATCGTTTCGGCGACAAATCTCAACAAGCTTAGATGTGTCAATTGCTGCAGCTTCCACGAAACAACTCCTGCTTCGAGAATCAGACCGAAGCGTAGCAGAAAACGCCCCCAATAGCAGAACAACTCCGTAACGTGAATCACGACAAAGGATGGCGGGCATATCCCTTCAGTGTCACCGAACACCCAAGTGCGATCACTGAGGAACAGTTGAAAACCGGCCACTTCAGGTAGCCCAGATGGGCTTAGTCCGCGAATATTCCATTTTGGGGTTCTCGGGCGGATTTCGGCAGCTGATCAGTGCGCCATGGGCATGATCTACATAGGGTAGGGCCTGGTTCGATTTGCAGACGCTGCGCGACGGGAGCGTAGAGCGCAGCCCACCGAGCGCCGAAGGGAGAGGTCTACCCGCGACAGGACTGTCTGCCTTGAAGGACCATGGGCCGTCCACATTGCCGGCCATGGCTCGGCCTGCTATGCTTGTCCTATCCTCGATGCTCAGGCGAGACTTCGATGTTGACTGTGGACCTGCAAACGGAGGTGATCGCATGAAGAGCAAGGCCTGCTTTCCGTTGGTTCTCGCACTCCTGTTGGGGTATCCGGCGACGATTCATGCGCAGGAGATCGGCGCCTGTTGCCTCGCGGCCGGGGACTGCGAGCAACTGACATTCGTGGAGTGCCTCATCGCGCCAGGATCCTACGCTTGGATGGCAGGCGCGCCCTGTGATCCCAATCCCTGCTTCAGTCCTTGGGCGGCCTGCTGTCTGCCCGGCGGGGAATGCGAGGAGGTCCTGGGGCCAGCGGAGTGCGCCGCACTTGGGGGCGAGTACTTCAGCGGCTGGGTTAGGTGCTCCGACGACCCCTGCGAAGTCTCTCCGGGGGCGTGCTGCCTTCCGGGTGGCTGTGTCGTGTTGATGGAGGAGGATTGCCTGGATGTGCCGGAGGCAATCATGTGGGTTCCCGGCGTGAGTTGCGATCCGGATCCGTGCCTCCCCACACCGACGGAGCAGGAGAGCTGGGGACAGATCAAGGGCGAGTACCGCTAGCGTTCAAGCCAACGTCCAGCAGTCGGGATCCTACCGAATGGCCTGAGGCCTTTGGGGAGGGTTCCTTGATGGCCTCGGCCACCTTGGACCGTCTGGTGCACCGGAGGTGATCAAGAGGCCCTCGGCCTTGCCATCCAGATTCCCAGTCAGCCAATCTCTCCAGCCACGTTCATCGGATCATCTCGCAACGGGCCTTTCATCGTCGCAGTCCATCGTTGGTCTCGATCACATCCGAACGCAGCCGTCGCCCCGACGGCCCCACCACTGACTAGCCTCCGCTTCAGAGGATGGCACCGCCACTCCCCTATGGCAGCTTTCTGTCCGCCCGTACCCATGTCTCACGGGTGTCGCCATCTTCCACAGTTTTCCAAAGTGCCTCTTTCCATCCGTATGAGGTTTTCAGCTCTTCGTCGACTGATAACCCGCGATTCTACGGATTCGAAGCCGGTCGATCATCACTTCCGTGCAGATCAAGCTGCGCTACTTCGACTTCCGCACCCTCACGCGAGGCGATGCGGCTGATCGGAGGGGGCGTGAGTGCGATCGCGCTGCTGCGGCCACGGGATCGGGAGCCCAGCGGACCGGCCGAACCCCGCTGAAGAATCTCTGTGATGCAAACCCTCCCCATTTGTCCATCAAACGGGGGCTCGATGGGCAACCCGGGGACCCGGTTGACGAGCATGCCGCAACGTACAGAGAACAAAGCAGTTCAACTCACCCCCTTTCGCGCCCCGGTTGGCGGAACAGGATCGCAAGGAGGTCGTCATGCAGTTCATTGCCAGGTCTCTGGTCGGATGCGTCATCGTGCTCCTCGCAGCGGGGCCTGCGGTCGGGGACTTCGATCTGCTGTATGACGTCGACTTCGGCTCTCCGCCCCACACGGTGGGAAGCGTGCCGGTGGTGGGGGAGACGGATCCGGCGCCACGCAAGGTCCCTACGCTGATCCGGTTCGGCGACCCGATCGTGGTGGCGGCCATGGGAGCGATGACCGAGCAACCCTGCGCCTTCGGCAACGGCACAACGGGCTACGATCAGCTTCAGTTCAACGTGGATCCCGACACACCGGGAGGGTTCCCCGCGGCCTACCCGGTCTACAGGCTCGAGGTGGACTTGTTGCCTGAGATGTTGTCCAACGATGCCCTTGTCCTTTTCTTCGACTGTCCCTCGACTCAGAGGATCACCTTCTACAACAACGGCGAGATTCAGGCCTACTTCGGCAACCCAGCTCTGGTGCAGACCATCGGGACCTATACGCAGGGCGTGCCCGTTCACCTGGACGTGGAACTCGACGTCGTGACCCCCCATTGGAAGATCTGGCTGGACGGCGTCCTGGTCATGGACGACGCGTTTTACGCGAGCAAACTGTCCTCGTTCCGATTCAACCTGACAGGACACGATCCCATCTCCCAGGCAGCGGTGGACAACGTGCGCCTCTATGGCGGAACGTTGCCGCCATGGTCGGATCTGCTCTACGACATCGATTTCTGCTGGCCGCCCCATCAGACCGGCCTCGCCCCGGTGCTCGGCGCGGGGCTCGCGCCCCGCAAGGTGCCGACTGAGATCGTCTTCGGCGACCCGACCGTGGTACCGTCCCTGGGCGCCCTGTCACAGCAACCCTGCGCATTCGGCAACGGCACCGCGGGCTACGATCAGCTCAAGCTGTACGTCGATCCCGTCAACCCGCTGGGCTTTCCGGTGGCCTATGACGTCTACCGGTTGTCGGCCCAGGTGTTGGTCGATGCCTGGGGCGGCGGTGACAGTTTCAAGCTCTACTGCGATTGCCCGACGATCCACTACGTGGAGTTCAACTCCGATGGAACGATCTACGCGAATCAGGGCGCCGGCGTACTGGGTACCTATAGCCTGGGTGTTCCGGTGCAGGTGATGATCGAAGTCGACGTGGCGTTGAACACCTGGACCATCTTCCTCGATGGTACCCAGATGTACACGGGTGCCGGCGACATCGACCGGCTGGGGACGATTCGCTGCTCCCTGGCGCCGGGGCAGACGGGCACGCTCATCGCAGTCGACGACATCTACCTTTGGGGCCTGGGCATGGCCGCGGCATCGGCACCCGAGCCGGATCCGATGCGCCTCGCTGCACTGCGCGTGTTTCCCAACCCGTCGGGCGGCGAAGCCTGGGTGCGCTGGGCGGCACCGACGGCCGGCCCGGTCCGGCTCGAAGCTTTGAACGTGGAGGGCCGACGCGTCTGGGCGGGCATGCGCACGGCGGCCTCGGGGCAGGTGCGCTGGGAGATCGATGCCTCGCTGCCCGATGGGGTCTACTTCCTGCGCGCCCTGACGGGCAACCACGAGATCGGGCGACAGATGTTGATCCTGCAGCGCTAGGCGGGACCGCCGGCATCCTGCTGAACCACACCCGGCGGTAGCTGCTTCGGTTGCTCGATGACCTCCGCCTCGGAGCTGTCCTGGTGAATCACCTGATGCACGACGCGATCGGTCACATCCGACAGGTAGCTGCTCAGGGTCTTCGAGATCTGCTGGAACTCGGGCCACAGGGTCTCGTCGACGAAGCGCTTCGACACCTTGGCCATGACCGTGGTGTAGCGCTGGCCGCTGTAGCGGTAGGGCCTGATTCCGTATCGTCGCAGCAGGGCCACGAAGACCTTGCGGGACCACATGTCCCCCATGCTGAAACGGTACTCGATCGGCGGGGCCTCCCTCTCCCATGCTTCCAGTTTCTCGAGGATGCGTTCTCTGGCTCTCCCGGCAGCGTCCCTCTCGCCCGCGGTGGTCGCACCGGCGAAGAGCGCCTCGATCAATCGCAGCCTGTCGATGAGCCTGGCCTCGTCCATCTGTTTGCTCCCTGTGCCTGTGCTGCCTGTGGGTTGACACCCGCCACCCACCGAGATAGGCCGTAGCCGTCTATATGCCTATGCCATTTCGGCGACGATGGCAATGATCAAGGGGTGAAGGCGTGAACGCTATCCCCGAGGCATGCCGCGGATCGTGGCGCATCACCGAGACCGGCACCGGGTCTGACGTCCGCCTTGACGACCTCGGACCGGCCAGCCGGATCAGCCACCGCGGTGCTGGCCTACCGATTCCTGATCCACCATCCACTCTGATCTTCATGGGTCTCTCCATGGCGGGAGGCTACGGTCTCATCGTACTCCGCGAAAACTCCGTAACTCCCTCACAATCGGCTATCTCTGTTACAAGGGTACAGTTTCACGCATGACTGAGACACGCCTATCTGCTCTCCTCGCCTTCGTGCGGGCCGCGCTGATGCTGCGGGCAAGTCTGGCGCTGGAGAATGCCGCCCTGCGTCAGCACCCTCCCAGAGTGCGCGGCTACGCTGGCAACGGGCCAGGCTTGAACTCCCATCAACTCACGCCGATTGGGGCGCCTGCCAACCTCTACACCCTCCAGGAGATGTCGGGCAACGAGTTCGCCATTGCCGGCGGAAGATCGTGGTGAGCGAATAGCGCTGCGCGCGGCCGATGACCATGACCCTGTGCTCGTAGACAAGGGGTTCGTGTGCCCCGCGGGCGAGGTGTGCCCAGCGGCAGGCCACGTGATCCATAACCGCGGTTCGAACATGCCTACGTACCGGGCAGACTTCTTTTCTCCCACCATGCCGGCCGGTCCTCTAGAATGGACTTGGATCCGACTGTAAACTCACGGGAGTTCGGCCGTCCGTTGCCCTCTGTGCCTCGTAGCCGGAGCGGGAAGGGGCTGGTGCCGAGACGTCGGCAAGGGTCCGGTCCCGGCGTCTCGCTCGAACCTGGCGGAGAGAAGTCCAGTGCCCGCCTCTGCGTGCCGAGGACGGCAGGCTTTGCTGATTGCGCTCATCGTCGGGCTTGCCATTCCCGCTGCCGTCTGGCCCGATTCGGTCCCCCTCGCCGAGCCGACCCCGATGCCCGCTGTAGAGCGAGCCGCCCTTCTCGAGCGGATTGACGCATTGCGCTTCTCGGCCCGCCCCGACTCCGCGCTGCCGCTACTCGAGCGCTGGATTGACACGGCGCGCGCCGCCGGTGACTCCGCCCTTCTGTTGGGGGCTGTCCTGCGCTACGGCGCCACCCGCGTGGGCCGGGGAGAAGCGTCGGCCAGCGAGCCCCATCTGCGAGAAGCGGTCACGATGGGCGAGGCCTTGAACGACACGACGGCCACCTGTAGCGCTCTGCGCTGGCTCGCCGTGGCGGAGAGCATGCAGGGACGCCATACCGAGGCGCGGGCGTCGTGCGTGCGGCTGCAGTCGCAGGCGCGTGCGAGCGGCGACCGGCAGCATGAGGGTTGGGCGCTCGTCGGTCTGGGGTGGTTCGAGGAGGTGGGGGGGGACAGCGAGGCCGCTGCCCGATACTACCAGCAGTCGGCCGCCTTGTTCGGGCAGACCCGCGACGCCGAAGGATTGGCCTGGGCCTACGACGCCCTGGG
>CAZZIF010000245.1:0-6392 GCA_964654025.1 uncultured bacterium | reverse complement strand
CAACGCAGAGAAGAACCTCCCGACCAAACGCCTCGCGACCGACCGTTCCACCGCGACAGTTGTCGTTCGCCCGCTCCCGATTCGATCGCTCCCGATTCGATCGCTCCCAACTCGACCGCTCCCGACTCGACCGCTCCCAACTCGACCGCTCCCGACTCGACCGCTCCCAACTCGCGTACGGGCGGCGTTGGCGAACCAGCTTCGCATCCCCACGTGCGTCATGGCGTATCCTCCCCGGAGTGTGGGGGCGGTAGCTCGCCCATCTGCACCAGCCGGCGGCGGGCCTCTTCTTGGAAGCTGTGTTCCTGCAGCGGAAGCTCGAGCACTCGCTCATACTGCTCGCGGGCCTTCTCTTCCCGTCCCAGGCCCTCGTAGCACTCGGCCAGACGGATCCTTGCGGTCGCCTCCCAGAGTGCCTCCTCCTCACCCGCGCGAAGGAACTGCTCCAGCCACTCCGTGGCTCGCAGGGTGTCCCCCGAGCGATAGGCGGCTTCACCCGCCCAGTAGGCGCCGCGATAGACGCGACCCGGCAAGCCAAGGCTCTCGGCGGCAGCAAATCGGCGATGGGCCGCCGACCACTCCCGGTCGGCGAAGGCGAGTCGACCCAGTTGCAGGCTGGCAGTAGCTCGCAAGGAATCGGAAACAGCCGACTCGGCCGTCGCGACCTTTTCCCACTCCGTGCGCGCGGCGGGCATCTCCCCAAGACGCTGGTAGGCTTCGGCAAGGTAGGCCCGCGTGACCACCTCTTCACGTGGGGTCAGATGAAGGGACAAGCGCATCTCGAGCGAGGTCAGAGCTTCTTCGGGCTGCCCGAGTTCGAGACGCAGCATGCCAGCCTTGATGAGAGCTTCACTCTGATAGTGGAATTCGCGTTCGCCCAGCGCCTCGAAGGCCGAAGCCGCTTGCGCCCGCTGCCCGATCTGTACCCGGGCCACGGCCATCTGGTAACGCACTCGCAGCGTGCGCGGATCCTCCGGGTGAGCGCTTTCCAGGAAGTCCCCATATGACTCCAGCGCGTCGACATAGCGTCCGTCTCTGAAGAAACCGTCAGCCACCGTTAGGTACCGGTCTCCGGTGCCCTGGGTCTCGGGGAAACGCTCCTCGATCTCTCCCAGGACCGCATAGGCCTGATCCCACTCGCCCCGCGCGGTCCGGCACTCGAAAAGCGACTCGTGTGCCGTCAGTCGCAAGCGCCGATCGGCGCCCGGGGCTTCCAAGATACGCCGGTACCATTCGAGTGCCTCGCCGGGCTGTTCCTGATTGAAGTAGGCGTCCCCGACCGCCAGGAGCGCTCGGGCGCGCAGGCTGTCGGTGGTGCCCGGGTGTTCGAGCAAAGCCAGAAGCCTCTCTTGCGCCGCACGGTAATCTGCCTGACGGAAGTAGGCCTGACCCTCCCAGTACAAGGCCTCGGCGGCATCGCGTGTGCGGCCCTCCCGAAGCCGGATGTCGGCAAAGGCTCGCGCGGCCTCATCGAACGAGTCGGATCGCAGCAGCGCCCAGGCGTGGCGGAACGAGGCCTCGGCCACCAGCAGCGTTTCCCGTCGCGCCTCGGCCAATTCGAGCGCCTCGGCGAAAGCCTGCGCCGCTGCTTCGAGCCTTCCCATATTGAAGAGGCTGTTGCCGCGTCGCAGTGCCAGATCGGTCGCGAAACCGCACGACCGGCAGCCGGCCCGGGCCTGTTCGAACTGGGTGAGCGCCTCCTCCCAACGCTGTTCGCGATAGGCGCACCATCCCAGCGCGTAGGCGCACTTCACCGGATCGGCCCCGGCGGTCTCCGCACGCTGGTAGTGCCGCCGCGCCATCTCCAGCCGCCCGAGCCGGTAGAAGGCCTCCGCTCGCCAGAAATGGTATTCCGCGAGGTGGTCGGCAGCCGGGTGCTTGACAATCAGATCCCCCAGAATGCGCGCCGCGGCTCCCCAGCGCTCGGCCGCCATAGCTGCCAGTGCCTGGCGCCGCAAGAGCAGCTCGGGAGCATCGGCCAGCAGCGAAGCGGCCTTGACGTAGGCTGCATAGGCCTCATCGGGGCGGTCCAGGCGGTAGTAGCAATCCCCGCGAAGCGACCAGGCTGAGCGCGAGAGCGAATCTGCCTCGGTCCTTCCGCGAAACGCTTCGAGTTGCGTGATCGCATCGAGGTAGGCGTCCTGATGAAAGCGAGCGTAAGCCAGGGCGTACACCCAAGGGTAGTAGAGGGGGCTTTCGGGGCCGACGGGCGGCACCGGCTCCAACAACGCGGCCGCCTCTTCGTAGCGCCCTTCATCGAGCAACGCCAGCGCGCTGCCGTAGTCGATCTGTGGCAGCGCGAAGCGTCGCTCATCATCGACCGAGTCGTAATAGGCCAGCGCACGGGCCGGTTCCTTGCGTCGCAGGGCCTCCCAGCCCAGTAGCAGGTGCGCTTCGTCCCGCCAGGCCTCGGGCGCCTCCGGATGGATCTGCAGGAAGTGCTCGAACTGCGTTCGCGCGCTATCGGGCTCGCCGGCGTTCAGATAGGCCCGACCTAGGAGGAACCGGGAACGCGCCGTCATGCGGCCACCGGGGTGATCGGTGCCTAAGAGAGCGATGACGTCCTCCCAATCCTCGTCCGCGAAGGAGACTTCAGCCAGATCCTGGCGCAATGTGTCCTGCAGGCTCGGAAAACCGCCTGCGGCCGACAGCGCCGCTCGCCAGACCTCCTGCGCCTCGCTGTCGAGCTCCGCCCGCCGGTATTGCCAGCCGGATAGCCGCAGCGCGATGGCCCGCGCTCGCGAACGCTCGGGCGCCTCGGCGGCGGCCTCGCGAAACACCTCGGCCGATGCAACCGTCTCCCGTGTCCCCATCAGGGCGCTGGCGATCCAGAAGCGCACCCGCCAGCGGTCGGACGGTCGCTCGAAGGCAGCCAGAACCTCCCCGAGGACTTCCGCAGCCCGTTCGTACCGGCCATGACGTACGTAGTGACCGCCCAAACTGAGCGCGGCCTCGCGGCGGATCGTCGTGTCACTGGAGTAGGTCGCCAGGCTGGCCAGCAGCCTCTCGCCTCGTGCCGGGTCAGACCGGCCCAAGAGCCTGCGGGCCCGCCTCAGGTCGGCCCACTCTCTTGCCGGTTCCAAGTCATCGAGGGACGCAGGGTCCTCAGCAAAGCCGAGTTCGTCCACCATCGCCCGCATGGCCGTCCAGGCCTCGGCGGGCGGATCGAGAAGCGAGCGAAACTCGATTAGACGACTGGTGTGCGGTAGGGGCGGAGCCAGCAGGCTCTCAGCGGCTGCCGGGACTCGGAAACTTCTCAATGCATTTTCAGGAGAGGCGGGCGCCGAGACCGTTTCCTGCGCCCACGGCGAAGCGGTCAGATACGCAATGACCATCGCGGCCGCTATCCAACGCAGGTAGATTCTGTGGTCCCATCCCAGGGTCATGCCGCCTCTTCCATGCATCCCACCTTCTTTACTGCCGCGGTGGCCTACAAGTTCCTCCGCCACCGCACTTGCAGGCATCCTGGCAATCCTCTACCCTCCCACGCAAGCATGCAATGCTTCGCGCGGCGAGCGAAGAGGGAAAGGTCACGTTCTATGGAAATCCTGCACACGCCCTGGCGCCGGAAGTATGTGGTCTCGGCGCGAGACTACCGTGGATGCCTGTTCTGCAACATCTTATCCGACCAGACCCCCGACCGCGAACGTTTCATCCTGAAACGAGGGCAACATGTCCTGCTCATGCTCAATGCGTTTCCCTACACGCCGGGTCATTTGATGGTTGTGCCCTACCGCCATTTGGCAAAGAGTACGGCACTCGAGGCCGATGAGTTGGCCGAGCTGTTCGACTTGGCAGGCTTGGGCGAACGTCTGCTTCGGCGCTGCTACGGATGCCGCTCCGTCCACGTCGGTGCCAATCTGGGGCGCGCGGCCGGCGCCGGTGTCCCCGACCACCTCCACCTACATGTCGTTGCCCGGCCCGAGTCCCCGCTCTATGAGCGGTGTCAGCAGGCCCACGAGCCACCCGAGGCCGTGGAGGAAACCTACTCCCGGATGCGCAAGACGCTGGAGGAGACCGGCGAGACCGAGCGCGACCGGGACACCACGCCGGCGGATCCGTATTGAGGCCTTGGTTGAGGAGGACAAGGAGTGAAGGCAGATGGGCATGGAGCGGCGCTCGTGCACTGCATCGTTGGCGCACGCCCCAATTTCGTGAAGATCGCCCCCATCATGGCGGCAATTGCCGACTCGCCGCGGCTTGAAGCGCACTTGATCCATACCGGCCAGCACTACGATGTCCGGATGAGCGAGGCCTTCTTCGAGGACCTCGAGATCCCCGCCCCCGACCGCTATCTCGGGGTTGGATCAGGTAGTCATGCCGCGCAGACCGCCCGCATCATGGAGCGCTACGAGGAACTCGTCCAGGACGAGCGCCCCGACATGGTGCTGGTGGTCGGTGACGTCAACTCGACGTTGGCCTGCTCGCTGGTGGCCGCGAAGCTCTTGGTCCCCGTCGCCCACGTGGAAGCCGGTCTCCGCAGCGGCGACCGCACGATGCCCGAAGAAATCAACCGCCTCGTCACCGATGCCGTCGCCTCCCTGCTCCTGACGACCTGCGAGGACGCTGATCGGAATCTGCTGCGCGAGGGCGTCTCTCCTGGGAAGATCCACATGACCGGCAATGTCATGATCGACACCTTGCTTCGCTCCCTGCCTCTGGCCGAGAGCAAAGCCATGCCGAACCGGCTCGGTCTGACCCCACACGATTACGCTGTGGCCACGATTCACCGGCCGTCGAACGTCGACACCCCTGAGGGCCTCGTACGCATACTGACCATCCTCGAGGGGGTGGGCCGAGAACTGCCCGTTGTGCTTCCGGTGCACCCGCGTACCGCGGCGCGTCTGGCCGACCTCGGTTTCGCCGAACGGATGCGCAACTGCCCGGGCCTGCGTCAGGTCGAACCTCTGCGCTACCTGGAGTTCGTGGATCTGATGCGCCAGGCCCGCCTCGTACTCACCGACTCGGGCGGCATCCAGGAGGAGACCTCGGTCCTGGGCATCCCGTGCCTGACGTTGCGTCCGAACACCGAACGCCCCATCACGATCGAGCTGGGCACCAATCAGCTCGTCGGCACTGATCCGCCAGTCGTGCTCGAAGCCGCCTCCGTCATCCTGGCCGGGGACCCTATACCGAAGCCGGCGCAGATCCCCTTGTGGGAGGGACAGGCGGCGCCCCGCGTGACGGCCGTGCTCGAAGCATCTCTCCAGGCTCCTTTGCCGGCCGAGGCCTGACGCGCATTGAAGGAGGCCTGGCATGCGAATCGGTATGCTCCTCGACAAGCCCTTCCCGCCGGATCCCCGGGTGGCCAACGAAGCGCGAAGCCTGGTGGCGGCGGGCCATGAGATCACGCTCTTCTGTTTGCGGCCGGGAGGCGCCTCCGAGGAGATCGATTGGCAGGGCGTGCGGGTGGTGCGGTACGGCATCGGACGCCAGTTCTGGAAGAAGGCCAGCGCCCTGGTGCTCACGCTCGGCCTCTACAACCGCTGGTTCCGCGCCCGGCTGCCTGGCTTCCTCCGCCGCTACGGCATCGAGGCACTGCACGTGCACGACCTTCCGCTCGTTGGCGAAGGTCTGCGCGCCTCACGCGCCGCCGGCATTCCTTTGGTCGCGGACCTGCACGAGAATTATCCGGCCGCCGTACGTCTCTACGCGTGGGCGCAAACGCCGCTCGGACGACTGCTCGTCGATCCACGCCGCTGGGAGGCTTACGAGCGCGAGGTCGTGCCGCGCGCTGACCGCGTGATCGTAGTGATCGATGAAGCGCGTGATCGAATGCCGGACCTCGGCGTTGATCCGGCAAAGGTCACCGTCATCGAGAACACCGTGGCGGCCGACGAATTCGAGTCGTTTCCGCGAGACAAGGACATCATTGCCGACGGGCAGGCCGCCTTCACCGTGACCTACCTGGGCACCTTCGACCGCCACCGCGGTCTGGAAAGCGTAATCGACGCCGCCGGCCTGCTCGCCGACCGCATCCCGAACCTGCGCGTTCTACTGGTAGGAGCGGGCGCGACGCGCGGGGAACTCGAGGAACGTGCCCGCCGGCAGGGTCTCGAGAGCCGCGTCACCTTTGCGGGTTGGCAGCCGTTCGAGCGATTTCCAAGCTATGTGCTGGGCAGCTCGGTGTGCTTGATTCCGCACCTGAAGAGCGCTCACACCGACACGACCATCCCACACAAGTTGTTCCACTACATGTTGCTTCAGCGTCCGGTCGTGACGACCGACTGCGCGCCGCTGGCACGGATTGTCCGCGAGACTGGCTGCGGGGAGGTCTACCCTTCCGGCGATGCGCAGGCGCTGGCCGGCGTGCTCGATGGTCTGCGATCGGCAACCCGGCGTGACGAACTGGGCCGTCGAGGGCGGGAAGCCGTCCTGACGACCTATAACTG
>CAZZIF010000244.1:0-6446 GCA_964654025.1 uncultured bacterium | reverse complement strand
TCAGCCGACGCTCGAGCCGGGCCATCTGGTTCTTCAGGATGCTGCCCTCTTCACCGGGACCGTCAGCATCAACTCCACTCTCCTGGGCCGAACGTCCTCTCCGGACTTCGGCGCCAACCCCCACAAGCTGCTCGAAGGCCACCGATGCCGAAACGCCGTGGTCGGCGCCTCGGATATCGGTCGGCAGCAAATCGAGACCGATGGCCTCGCCATCCTCGCTGAGGGCGACCAGGCGCCGCACGACCTGCATCAGCTCCCGGACATTCCCCGGCCACGGATGCTTCAGCAGCCGCTCGCGAACCTCCTGGGCCATGCCGCGCGGGCGGCGACCCATCTCCCCGCAGGCATCGGCATAGAACGCATCGAGAAGCAACGGGACGTCGCCGTCACGCTTACGCAGAGGCGGCAGCTCGACGACAAAATCGCTGAGCCGATAGTAGAGATCCTCCAGGAAACGCCCCTGGTGGATTGCTTCCTTCAAGCTGGTGTTCGTTGCGCAAATCACACGCACGTCGACCTCGCGCCCCCGATTGGCGCCCACGGGCCGAACCTCGCGGGTATCGAGGACGTGCAGCAGCTTCGCCTGAATGGCAAGACTCGTGCGCGAGATCTCATCGAGGAAGAGGGTACCACCGTTCGCCGCCTCGAAGAGACCGGTCTTGTCCTTGGTGGCGCCGGTGAACGAACCCTGCTTGTGGCCGAAAAGCTCGCTCTCGAGCAGCGTCTCGGGTATGGCAGCGCAGTTGACCGTGATCAACGGTCCCGCGCGACGCCGGGAAGCTCTGTGAATGCAGCGCGCGAGCAGGCCCTTGCCGGTCCCGGTCTCCCCCAGGACGAGAATGCTGGCGGTGGAATCGCCCACGCGCTCCAGGTCTGCGAACGTGCGGCGGATCCGCTGGTCTACCGTGATGAACTCGGCAAACGGTCCCTGCTGCGAAGCATCCTCCTGAGCCAGTCGCCGTTGGGCGATCTCCTGTTCGCGCCGCAGCTGAACCACGCCCAAACCGAGCAAGCTCGTCAATACGCTGACCACACGCAAGTCGGACCGCCCGTAGGGCTCCCGCCGCTCACCACGGCGATCGAAGTAGGCCACCCCCTGCCCCTCGGGCAGCGGCAGTCCGAGGGCGGCCAGGGCATGGACGTCACGCATCGAACGCTCGGCCTGCTTGGCGAACCGCGGATCGCGATCGAGCTGCGATGCGAGCGTGATACCTTGCGCGTCCAGGTGCGGCCGAACGCTGCACAGGATCGACTTCGCCTGTGCCTTGTGCTGGCCGACGACGGCTATCAACTCGAGGTTCTCACAGTCCGCACTCGGCGCGGCCAGAATGGCCGAGCTGCTGTCGAGGCGATCCATGGCGAACTGCAGCATGCTCGACAAGCGGCTCTCGACGTCACCGCCCTCGGTGAAGATGCGGCCCCAGTCGCGAACGATCTCCGCTTCAGGGACCGAGAGCACCGCCGACTCGGCGCTGCGGCTCTCGAGCCGGGTCCGGATGGCCTCGAGTCGCTTCGCCAGATCGCTGCGCGAAGCTTTCTCGGCAAGTGCGTGCCCACGGGCCAGGTCGCGCGAGGCCCCATCGAAGTCGCCGTAGAGCACCCTGATCTCGGCCAGATCGGCAAGGCACTCGGCCGCCCGATCGGGCCGTTCGATCGAGACCATGAATGACCAACTGCGCTGGAGCAGATCCACCGTGCGGCGTCGAATCTCCTTGCGGCTCCCGCCCCGCGCCTGCACCCGGGCGCGTGCCATCTGGCAGGCATAGGCCGCTTCGGCCAGGCTGGTCTCGAAGCGCTCGGGTGTCTCGGCCAACGTGCTCACGGCACGGGCGAGCACGCGCTCGGCGGACGTATGCCGTCCCTGCGCGGCCAGGGCCTCACCCAGCACACGAAGGGCCGCACCCGCCTCGGCTTCGTCGCCGACCGCCCGGGCCGCCCGGGCGGCGCGCAACGCGAGATGGCGACCGTGAACTGGTTCCCCGCTCGCAACGGCGATCGCGGCTAGCCGGCGCTCGAGTTCGGGCAGCAGGTCACCGTCGGGCGCGACCCCGCGCGCCAGGTCGACACCCTGGAGCAGCAGGTCCCGCGCAGCCGAGAATCGTCCAGCCGTCACCAAGAGGTCGGCATCGGCCTCGAAGCACAGGACGATCTCGCGCCCATAGGCGTGCTCCTCGGCAAGCCGGCGGGCCTCGACATACTCACTGGCGGCCAACTCCACCTGGCCCTGGCGCCGATGAAGATGCCCCAAGGCCAGGCGGGCTCGCACGAGCGAGAGGGTGTTGCCAACCTCTTTGTGGATCGTCACGGCGCGGGAGAGATGGCGCCGCGCCGCCTCCCACTCGCACAGTTTCGTGTAGAGGATGCCCAGGTTGGCGTTCAGCGACGCCAGTAGGCCGTAGTGGCCTGCCTCTTCGCTGACGGCGATAGCCCGCACCAGGTAGTCCTGGGCGTCCGCCCACCGGGAACCGTTCTTCAGCAGGATTCCGAGATTGTTGAGCGCCGAAGCGATGCCGTAGGGATGATCGATCCGGCGATAGGAAAAGAGCGCGCTCTCGAAGCACTCCTGACTGGCGCGGACACTGCCGCGACGCATGTGAATCGTGCCCAGCAGCAAGCCCAGGCGACCCAGGAGCTGGTGCTCGGCGGTGGGTTTGAGAAGCCCTTCCGCGGCCTGACAAGCCTCGAGCGCGGCATCGTAGTCGCCCAAGCTGACGCGAATCGATCCCTCGCGCACCAGGGCCATGCCGCGCAAGATGGGCTCCTCATCGACCGGAGCGAGTTCGAGCGCTGCTTCGACTTCGATCAGTGCCGCGGCCAGGTCGCCGCGCTTCATGAAACAATCGGCCTTGCGAAGCTTGAGATCGACCGCCACCGCCGGCAAGGCGACGGGATCGGAAAGATGTGACTCGGCCCGCTCGAGGCACTCGAGTGCGGCGACAGCATTGTCGGCGGCGAGGTGCAAGGAGGCGATCTGAACGAGACGTTCTACTTCCTTCGGCCCTTGCACCAGGCCGTCGTCGGGAACGGGAGTGGGGGGTGTGTGGGGCCCGCTACGGTGTCTCCCGCCTTTGTGCTCTTCGCCCCTGTTCATGGTGGGGGAAACTCTCCCTTCCTTACGGGAGGTAGGTGGTGAACAGCAGCATCAGCCAGATCACATAGTTGTGCATCTCCGGAACGTCAATGATTGGATCATCGGGATCTCCGTCTCCGGATCCCCCCGAACCTCCTCGGACCTCATCACCGGGCTCGTCGGGTTCTCCACCGCCCACCCCCGGATCGTTCGGGTCGGGTGGGTCGGCCGGATCGACCGGATCGGCCAGCACCCCGACCGGTGCGGCAAGGACGGAGAAGAGAACAACTCCAAGCAAGAGATGCAACAGCGGCACCTGCCCTGGACGTAGAATCCGCCTACACATGATGGACCTCCTGACGACGGCGCGCGGGACAGCCCCCGATATCCCTTTCCATGAACCTGTTACCGTGATGCGAGGGATGTCGGCTTCGCGGGAATCCCGCCTAAGTTCATTATAGACTGAACCTAGGTATTGTCAAGGCAGGCACGTCGCCAAATGGCTCAAACCCGTCCTTTCCCTTCGAAGCGTCGGGTGGAAACGCCGGACTGCAACAACGGATCCGTACTTCTTTCTGCCAACGGATCCTCGCTTCTTTCTGCCCCCTCTACACCTCGGGGCGGGAGGAATTCCATCCGGGTGATGGAATCATGGGCGGGAGTCAGTGATGGGAGTCAGGCGTGGGAGTGAGGGGTCGGAGTCGCGGACGGGATGGTGCTGTTCCCCGGCCATCCGGGGCGCTATTCTTCATCCTGTGTCCTCGAGGATTTTGATTCTCCGCGCGCTGCCCCGTGGCTGACATGGGGTGGGATCCGGGCATCTCTTCGCTCGAGACGAATCGGACAACTCATTGCTTCGAAACGAGTTGGCTGTCGACAAACCCACTCGCAGAGACGCAACGATAGAGGGGGTTACTCGTGTCCACGTCCTCGCAAAACCTGGTGGGTCTGTCTACCGCCGAGCTGGCTCAATTGCCCGAACTCACTGGCGAGCCCAGCTTCCGGGTCCGCCAACTATCATCCTGGATCCACGGGCGCGGCGTTGGGGATTTCGACAGCATGAGCAATCTACCCAAGCTCCTGCGACGACGACTGGCCGATACCTGCTCGCTCGACCGGCCCGAGATCCTGGAGCGGACGCAGACCGAGTCGGGCGATACGGTCAAGCTGCTCTTGGCGCTGGCCGACCGGCAACGCATCGAGACCGTCCTCATCCGGGCCGAGGGCCGCGATACGATCTGCGTCTCCACGCAGGTGGGCTGCGCGTACGGGTGCCGCTTCTGCGCAACCGGCGCGATGGGGTGGCTGCGCAACCTCACGGCACAGGAGATCGTGGCTCAAGCGTTGCTGATGCGGGAGGAGCTGGGCGGCACGGTGAGAGGCCACGAGCCGGCGCCGGGTGGAGGAGCCGCCCTCGCCGCTCACGGCTCCGGCTCGGGCGCGGGCGCAGACGCAGGCGCGATCTCCGCCCCCAGCGCCGGGCGTCACTTCAATCTCGTCTTCATGGGAATGGGAGAGCCGCTTGCGAACTACGAGAACCTGATCCGGGCCATCACCGTCTTCCACGAAGACCATGGGATGGCGATCGGCCGCCGGCGAATGACCGTCAGCACCGTTGGACTGGTGCCTCGCATCCGCGACCTGGCCCGAGAGTCGATCACCGTGCGGCTGGCCGTGTCACTCAACGCCACCGACGACCGCACACGCGCTGAACTCATGCCGGTCGCGCGCACCTATCCCCTCGATCAGCTCGTGCCTGCCGTTGGGGAGTACGGCCGCGTGAGCGGCCAGCGGGTGTCTTTCGAGTACGTGCTGCTGGCGGGGGTCAACGACCGGCTGTCCGACGCCAAGCGGTTGGCCGGCTTCGCGCGCGATGCCGGGGCGACGATCAATCTCATCGTTTTCAACACCCATCCCCTCTCGGCCCTCCAGCCCAGCCCCATCGACCAGGTGAACCGTTTCCGCGATGCCTTGCTGCCCATCGCCCCGACGGTCACGCTGCGAGAGAGCAAGGGCGGAGACATCCGGGCCGCCTGCGGGCAGCTTTCGACAGCCTACCGGGATTCGAAGCCGCCGGCATCGCCGGCCTGAGCCAGCACCGGTTCCGGGGCGGAGGAAGCCGTGCGCAGCAGGTCGAGGAAGAACGCGCGAAGGAGGGGCCGACTCTCGCGAGGCGGAGCATCGCAGACCTCTATTGAACGCGGGCCTCGCGCCCGGGCGGTGCCGAAGAGACAGCGGACATCCTCGGCGAAGATCTCCTGTGGCCGGTTGCCATACGGACCATCGAAGCGGAACTGCTCTCCGGTGATCCCCCGCACCACGCGATAGCGCTCCCACAGGACCGAATCCCGATCCGGCATGAGCTGACGCTCGAGGATGTGACCGAACTCATGGAAGAGCGTCGCTTCGAACTCCTCCCGGCCGAAAGGTCGACCGCGGGGAGGCGAGATGTAGATTCCCCATCCGTCGCAGCTGCTGCGCGGCAGGGCCGCCCGGGGAGCGGGCAGGAGGTAGATCTGGCAGTCAACGAGTCCGCCGAAGCAGGCCTGAGCGCAGGAGAGAGCCTCCAGGACCCATTCGGCGGGAGGGGGCTCGTAGACATCGCCGGTCAGCAGGTCCCAGGAGAAGCCGTAGGCATCCACGAAAGCTCCGGATCCATCGCCAGAGATCTGCGGATACTCCACGATCCACGCCGCCTCGAGAGGTTCTGCTGTCGAGGCGGACAGCGACGCCGGATCAGCCAGCGAAAGACACAACCACAGGCCCGCCGGGACGATGAACGAGACTGTCGCAAGACGACGCATTGGAACCCCCCGCTGAACGGGGGACAAGGGATGTGCCAGAGGGCAGGGCAGTCAGGGCGGGCTGGAGGGTGCGGAAAGAGGGATGAGCGCAACGGGCTACTCGGAAAGGGATTACAGCTTCGGCTCAACGTCGGGAGCGACATCGCCCCCCTGTGCCGCGGACTGCCGCTTGGCGCATGCAACCGCCAAACGATGATGCAAAACCCGAGCGTCCTCGTGCGCCTTGCACCGGGAAGGGCGACGGCCGGCGCCCATCCGGATCTCGAGGCGAGGAGATACGGGATCGACCGTTAGACGTTGGCCACCCTTGTGGCGGTCCCCGGCGTGCTCGCCATCAGTCCAGCCGGCGGGCGGCGTCCGAAACGCGACAGCAGGAAGGCACCCCACCCCAGGCCGATCGCCAGGAAGGTGACCGCCGAGTGGATCAGCAGGAACAGTCCGGTGACCAGACTCGATGCACCGAGCATTCCCAGAATGACCCCCACGATCCCGGGCAGGCTAAGGAGCAGATGGCCCAGGATGAACGACCGTCCCAACCCTTGCAGCGGCGGGGCCGGCGGCACCTGTGTGAG
>CAZZIF010000243.1:2691-6467 GCA_964654025.1 uncultured bacterium | reverse complement strand
TGACAAAGGCCAAGACGACAACCGAACATTGGACCAGAAAAGGCTTGCACAATCTGCGACGCTGTCTCATAGTGACCCTTGTCCATCAACTTGCTAGACAGCTAGTGGACATTCAGTGGTCCCGGCCACATCTTTGTCCAAAGCACCCCGAATCGGGGCCACTGAAGAATAGCTTGCGTTGGTTCGCGGAAGAGATCGTGGTTCGCTTCCTCCAGAACTCTTCCTTCACTGCGGCGCAAGACGCAGAAGCCCAGTCGGCCGAAAGGCCCGCTGGGCTTCATGCTACATAGATATGTTGTCCCCAATCCCTGAAGACCAGCCCTCAGAGATGTCGCCCCGAGCGGCCGCACACACCGCTACTCGTCCAAGACCGTCAAACGCTGGCTGCCCATGCGCTGGCCGGCGATCTCGAGTACGGCATGGTAGATGCCCGCTGGGAGGTTACCCGCCGTCCAAGGCACCTCGTGCCGCCCTGCCGCCTGGTACCCGGTGAACGGGCGGGCCACCTCACGGCCCTGCAGATCGATCACGCGCAGGCTCACCTGCGCCGGTTGGGCGAGATGGTAAAGGAAGCTCGTTCCCGAGCGAACCAGGCTCGGGTGCGGCGACTCCAGAATGCCAAGGGCGTGACTGCCAAGTGGGATGTCGGTGACCGTGGGGGCGTCGGAGGTATCCCAGCGCAGCACCGTGATCCAGTCGGGCCCCGGCATCGCGACGGCGGCGGTCCCATCGGATCGATCACCAGGAACGATCGCATCCGGGCCAGCGAAGGTCAGGTAGGCCGGAGCAGCCGGCAGCGTGAAGACCTCGCCGCCCCGGTGCAGGTGGCCGGGCTCGTCACCGGTCGAGGAGGTGAGGACGATGGACTGGCCGTCGATGCCGTCGTAGGCCACGCCGATGATGGGGCCATAGCTGGTGTAGTAGTCGTTGCCGAGGAAGGTGCCGGTCTCGGGATCGACACGAGCGAGGGTCTTGGAACTGTAGTGGCCGATCCCCATCTCGCCGGTGACGCTGTTGTAGGCCAGGCGCAGGGGACCGTCCCCACCCGGCGCCGCAAACGTTCCGATCACCGTCGAGGCCGCGCCATCGACGTGGATGACCGAGTAGTTGTCACTGAAGTAGTTCGTCACGACCGCGTAGTCACCGGTGTCGTCGAAGGCGATCTGGAGAGGAAAGTCCCCCACCGGCAGGGAGGCGACGATCGTGTTCGTCTGGGTGTCGAGCACCTTGACCTGATCATCGAAGGACGCGGCGACCAGGACCTCCTCGCCACTCGGGCTGCACTGGACGTCGCTGCTCACCCCATAGGCCGCCCACACGACACCGATCACCCCGCAGTAGACTTCGGCGACCTCGTAGCTCGCCGCTCCATCGAGTGCGATCACCGAGACCGTGTTCGAGGAGATGTTGCCCACGTACGCATACGCGTCGTCCGGGCTGATCGAGACCACACTAGCGCGCGAACCGGCCGGCACCTCGGCCTCGACCGTGAGTGTGGCGAGGTTGATCAGCTTCACGGAACTCGACTCGAAGCAGCAGACCACCGCGTAGGCCCCGTCGGAGGTGATGGCCACATCCTGCACGCGGTCACCCATGGGCAAAACGGCCTCCACGGCTTGCGTCTGAAGGTTGATGATGCTCGCATTGTCCGACAGCACATTGGTGACCACCGCGCGCGTACCATCGGGCGTGACCGCCACGCGCCGGGGCGCATCGCCCTCGGGCGCCTCACCGCTGTTGACGGTCCCGACGTACTGCGGAGCGGCCACGTTCGTGTAGTCGTAGTAGTAGATCCCTTCGTGCCGGGTGGGATCGAAGCCGATGGCCCGGTACCCCACCGGAGCTACGGCGCCGTTGTACTGCGTGTTGCCCTGATGCTGGCCCACGAGCGTCTCGTTCGCAAAGTCGATGATCGAGAAGCGGTACTGCCCACTGATGGCGTACTGGTGATCCGGGCTGACCCCGATCCAGAAGGCCGAATAGGTGTTCGCAAAGGTCACGTAGTCGGCGGTAGCGAAGCGAATGATGGCGGTCTGATTCCCGGAGAGCGAGACGAAGGCCTTCGACCCGTCTTGGTTGACGGCGGCATTGTAGGCCGTCCCCAAGGACACACCGCCGACGAGGACCGTCTGCTCCAGGGCCGGCGTGGACAGGTCGATCTGATGTACCTGCAGGGGATTGGTGGAGGAGAGTGCAACGGCTCGGCTTCCATCGCCGGAGAGGTCGATGTTGATGCAGGCCTCCACGCCGGCGATCGTGTAGTCGATCGCGCCGGTCATGGTATTGAAGAAAAGGACCTGATTGTCCCAGTCACCGACAACCAGGTGCTCACCGTCGGGCGTCACCTGGAATCCCGTGAACCCGACAAAGTTGCGGCCGTTCTCCGAACCCCAGCCGAAGGTGTAGAGAGCGATCGGGAACCCCGTGATCGTGAACTCATGGGTAAGCGTGGCCAGGTTGATGACCTCGCAGGTATCGTCGATGTCGCAGGCCACGTAGGCGTATTGCTGGTCGGGGCTCACCCGGATGACCCAGGGTTGCTCACCCGTGGGGATCACCGCCGCGACGCTGTAGTCATCCAAGTCCAGAATGTAGACCTCGTCCGAGAATGCGCAGGCTACGATCGCGTACTCATCGGTCGTGGCGATGCCGCCCGGGTAATCGCCGACCTCGATATTGGCCACCACACTCATGGTCGCCCAGTCGAAGACGGTGACATTGTCGGTCATCCGGTTCGTGAGCAGAATGCGCGAGCCCCCATCGGCGGCCGTCGTGAAGCTCGCCCACCCGAGGTAGTCCCCCTCCGGCGCCGGGCCGGGATCTACGTCGGTGGTGGTACGTAGCGCTCCGTCTGGAGCGAGGAAATCGGCGAGCGTTTGTCCCCGCTGCACACGAATCCAGTTCCAGTCCGTGTCGCCGCTCGAGGAGAAAGAGGTGGTGCCGGCTTCGCCCCGCGATGCCTCGTCTAGCAAAGCCTGGACCGGCGCCTCGTGCCGCGATACCTCCTGCTGCCAGACCTCGGTAGCGGCATGCGTGGTCGGGACATGAAAGCCCGCGATCCCGATCAAGGCCGAGAGTGCCACGAGCCCGGGAAAGCGTCTACTGCGCGTCATGCTGCGTCGCATTGGATCTACCTCCTGCTAACGGGTAACTGCCCCACGTGGCTTCCGAAACAAGGATACCACGATCGCGGCCCGCCGAGCAGCTGTCCGGTCTCACCCCCCCCCAAGCCGACGCCCCCATCCGGGAAAGCCAGAGCAGTGGTCCCAGCCCGAGAGCCCCAGCCCGACGGGCACCATGACGAGGGAGGCCTGCCCCCCCGGGGGCACGACAGCCCCAAACGCCACCTGACGAGTCTGATCCAGGGAACCGGTTGTCCCACGAGGTGTGAGCAAGTACTCATGGTGGGCAGGCACCGTGGATGAGCACCGTGGGCATGCACCGCGGGCAGTCATCGTGGGCAGGCAGGAGGGGAAGCACGATGCCTAGATGTCATGGGGAACGTGGGGAAACGTGATGGAGCAGCATGAAACGAAACCGGGTGCTCTCGGTGCACTCGGCGCACTCAAGAGGAGGTCCGGCGTGTTTGGCGATCTGCTGATCCTGGCCCTGGTGGTGGGAGGTTGGTTCCTGCTACAGGCGGTGATCCTCCCCCGACTGGGCATAAACACCTGAATGAGCCAAGCCTGTCAGTTGCCAGGCAAGGACAAGAACGAATCGACGGTGAGCGCTCCCGCCGACCCGGATCCGTCCGTCCGCACTCCCCCGGCCTCCGA
>CAZZIF010000243.1:0-2591 GCA_964654025.1 uncultured bacterium | reverse complement strand
TCTCGGTCGCCGTTGCGCTGATCCTCTCCTCCGCGATCACCGGCTGCCGGACGCCTCACTCGGGCTCCCCGCCAAAGATCGCCAAGGGGGACGAGGCGATCGAGAAGGTGCTCGAGCAAGCCGGCGTGAATCGCGGCGAACTCGAAACGGTGCTCGAGCACTACCGCCAGGCTGGTGACCGGCAGAAGCTACGCGCCGCTCGCTATCTGATCGAGCACATGGGTGCCCACAACTACGCCGTGCTGGCCCTCTACGACTCGAGCGGGACCGAGGTGGAACTCGATGTCCTGGCCTATCCGGATTACGAGCACCTGATCGAGGCCGTGACGGCCATCGAACGGGACCGCGGCGAGCTCGATTACGATCGCAAGCTTCTCGAACCGGATCCGGAGCACATCACGGCTGGCTTCCTGATCGAGAACATCGACCTGGCCTTCGAGGCCTATCGAACCAAGCCCTGGGCCCAAAGCCTGGCCTTCGAGGATTTCCTGGCCTATGTCCTTCCCTACCGGGGCAGCAACGAGCCCCTCGAGAGCTGGCGGCCGTTCTTCCTTGAACGCTACGCCGGACTGGCCGATCAGATGGAAGATCCCACCGATCCGGTCGAGGCTGCCACGTTGGTCAACAAAGATCTCATGACCTGGTTCACGTTCGATTCCCGTTTCTACCTGCATCCAACCGACCAAGGCCTTGCCGAGATGCGCAGGAACGGCATCGGCCGGTGC
The DNA here is from genome assembly GCA_964654025.1 of uncultured bacterium. Taxonomy (GTDB): domain Bacteria; phylum Eisenbacteria; class RBG-16-71-46; order CAIMUX01; family WJJG01; genus CAYQJL01. Next base: position 1,866 of record CAZZIF010000243.1, on the reverse strand, counting down.
GAAGACATGACGAACCTGGCCATCTACGCCATGCGTGCCGTCTCCTTGGCGGTCACCAGCGACTACACGCCCTATTGGGCCGACTCGGGCAACAATCACGCCTGGAACGCGATCCTCAATCGCGAGGGCGAAGTGCTGGCCTTCATGGGCTCCGAAGCTCCACCCGGTGAGTACCGCTTGTGGAACAAACTGGCGAAGGTCTATCGCAAGACCTACGCCCGCCAGTACGAGAACTTGGCGTTCCAGAAAGACGAAGACGAGGCGGTGCCACGGTGGCTGGCCGGGCGTAACTACTTAGACGTTACGACCGAGTACGGTCCAACCGCCGATCCGTCGATTCAACTCACGCGCGCTGTGCCCGACTCGCTGGACTATGCCTATCTCTGTGTCTTCAACTCGGGCCGCTGGGGAGCGATTCATTGGGGTGCAGTCCAGCGCGGCTCGGCCCCGCGCGGCTCGGCCCAGCGGGACGCAATCCAGCAAGGCGCGGTCCAGCCAAGCGGGGGCGACTACTCGGTGGCGCGCTTCACCGACATGGGTCTGGACATCGCCTATCTACCGGCACTCTACCAGGAGGATGAGATCGTCGCCGCCGCCCCAGCCCTTATCCTCACCGCGGAGGGGGCCGTGCGCCAGATCAAGCCCCGCACGGACGCACCCGTAGACCTCCGCCTCTATTCCACGACTCGCCGCAAGCAGATCTCCGACACCGACAGCGTTCAGGAGGCCGATTTCGAAGCCGGAGAAACCTACGAACTCTTCTACTGGGACGGGGAGTGGATCTCGCTCGGCACGCGCCTGGCGGGCGAGGGTCCACTTCACTTCCACGCCGCACCATCGAACGCACTCTATTGGTTGGTCAAAGAGGGGTCCCGCAAAGAGGAGCGTATCTTCACCTATGAGGAAGGGCAGCAAGTCTGGTGGTAGCCGATCGCCCCGTATGAGCCGGACCGAAAGAGGTAAGCTACTGGCGCAATTGCGCTGGGATGCCAAGCGGATTGCCGCGCATTTCGGGCTGACCTACACCGCCATCGAAGCCGAAGCTCCGCGCGTCAAGCGCCGGTACGGGGCGTGTTTCTCGGATGGACGCATCAAGATTCGCCTGAACCATGCGCGGACGGGTCGGCCACTCAAGTACTCGAGCATGATCGACACGCTCTGCCACGAACTAGCGCACCTGAAGCATTTCAATCACGGTCCGAGATTCCGTGCCTTCTACCAGGACATCCTGGCCTGGGCACGCAAGGCGGGGATCTATCAGCCCGGACTCCGGACGAACCTGGATCCCTTCGCTTCGCCTTCGACGATCCCTGAGGCGGCGACGACTCCCGCGGGCTCTGTCATGTCGTCTTCTGACGCGCAAGAGCGCCTGGCCGAACTGATGAGCACGGTGTTCGCGGCGGCATCGCTCGAGCCGCTGGACTCCCAGGCACCGGCGGGGGCGGGGGTGGGGATGTCGCTACAAGCCTCGAATCGCCCCGGCGGTCTCGTCCACGCCGCTGATGCCCCAGGCAGCGGACGCGTGCCAGGACAGGAGACGACTGCGACTGCCGGCCCACAGCCGACAACGAACGAGACGGAACCTGCGGCAACACGCCCGCAGCCGTCATCGGACCGGGAGGCGAGCACGGCAACACGCCCGCAGCCATCAGCGGACCGGGAGGCGAGCACGGCACAGCGGCAGCCTGCCACTGGCCGGGAAGTGACCGAAACGAACCGAACGGATCGAGTCCCCGAACAAAGGACGGCGAAGCCGCGACCTCGAAAGAGTCGTCGAACCTACGAACAGATGTGGCTCTTCGAGTAGCCGCGTCGAGGACGGTCCGCCTTGGATGCCGAGACGCGATCAGCGGGGTCAGTGACCGG
>CAZZIF010000242.1:3408-6471 GCA_964654025.1 uncultured bacterium | reverse complement strand
CCCGCCAGTCGCCCGACCAGTGGCCCCACCAGTCGCCCCACCAGTCGTCCCGCCAGTGGCCCGACCAGTGGCTCCACCAGTCGTCTGGCCAGTGGCCCGACCAGTGGCCCCACCAGTCGCCCGACCGTTGAGCCAGCGGTTGCCGGTGATCGGACCTCAGGCGGCGCGTTGGTCGGAGGAGTCCTCACCGCTGGCGGGCTTCATTCGGAGACGGAAGAAGAACGTGCTTCCTTCGCCGGGCTCACTCACCACCTGCAGCTGTCCCCCCATGACCTCGACCAGGCGCGCGGAGATGGTGAGGCCCAGTCCGGCGCCGCTGTAGAGACGTGTCGTGGAGCCATCGGCTTGCGCAAACGGTGCAAAAATCCTGCGTTGTTGTTCGGCAGAGATTCCGATGCCCGTATCTTCTACTGAAAACTGCACTTCCAGTTTTGCGTCCCCCGGCGGGCCTACGAGTTCCACCCGGAGTTGAACCCGGCCCGTCTCGGTGAATTTCAGGGCGTTGCCGAGCTGGTTGGTCAGCACCTGGGTCAGACGGCGGCGGTCACCGACGAGCCGCGCGGGAAGCGCATCGTCCACGTAGGCTTCGAGCTGGAGATTCTTCTCCTGCGCCTGAGCGCGAAACGGGCAGATCAGCTCATCCAGCCACTCGCGGAGCCAGAATGGAGCCTCCGTCACTTCCAGTTCTCCAACTTCGATCTTGGAGAAGTCGAGGATGTCCCCAATGAGCTTCAGGAGCGAATCCGCCGACCTCAGGGCGGCGTCCAAGAAGTCATTCTGCTTCTCCTTCAGATCAGTTTCCTGAAGCAGAGTCAGGAGCCCGATCACACCGTTGAGCGGTGTCCGGATCTCGTGACTGATGTTGGCGAGGAACTCAGACTTGATCCGATTGGCATGCTCGGCGTGCTCCTTGGCCCGGGCGAGTTCGTGGTTGAACGTCTCCACGGTCTTGAGCGCGGTCTCCAACGCGGCGGTGCGTTCTTTCACCTGCTCTTCCAGAAGGATCGAGGTCTGGAACATGGCGAAGGCGTTTCCCTGGACATTCATGCTCCGTTCAACGCGGTCCATCAGAACCGCGTTGATCTTGCGCAGCTTGGCCACCTCGCGTTCGAGGTCGGCGATCCGCTCCTCCGGAGCGTGTCTGGGTGATGCTTCGCTCACCTAGCCCGCCTGTTTGAATGCTCGCATGCCGATGGCAACGCCCGTGAACGTCTGGTTGACGTGCATCGCGTTGTACTGCTCGCCGTAGGTGCTGAAGCCCACGACCTTGTGGCCAGTCAACAGATCGCTGACTTGGCCCTTGAGTTGTTCGCGCTCGAGTTCCAGATTGCGCAGGATGCAATCGCAGCCGATGATCAACTGCGGTGGACCGACAGTTTCCTGGATCTCGCCGAAGAGCCGGTTGAGATCTTCCACCATGTCCAGGCCGTGAGCGAGAGTGAGCACGAGGCCCTCGTCGATGGCGCAATAGAAGACGAGGCTGTTGTCCTCACCCACCTTCTGAATCGAGCGTACATAGGAGCCTCCGCCGATCTGTACCACCACCGGATTGGTGGCGAAGATCGCGGGATCGAGCGCCTCGGCGCTCGAGACGCCTACCATGCGCGCGTACTCCTGAGCGGCCGGCTCACCGTTGAGTTCGTAAACCGTCCGCGAAACCACGTCGGCCGCGGTCACCACCATCTTCTGGTCTGTGCTCTCAAAGTGCTGGGTTTTGAACACCATGGTAGGGTGCTCGGTCTCGACGAGGAGAACAACAGCACTGTCTTCGTGGAACTGGCCGTCGGCATACACATACGTTTTGCCGAAATCGAGACCGTCCCCAGCGGAGCCACCGAAGAGGGGAATGTCACCCAGGCAGGAGTACAGCGCGGAGACCACCGACTCCTCACGCATAGACAGGCCATCGATCAGAAGAAAAGCGAACCGGTTGGTCGGGCGCGTCCACGTGCTTGGAGTACCGGTGTCCGAACGGTGAATGTGCAAGTGCTCAGCAGCTGGACTGCTGAGAGGATCTGGGGCCACATCGGTAGCGTCCGGCGCCGGTACGTTCCATTCGTGATCGGCGGTATCCGGCAGCTCATGGAAGCCATCGAGCTGGGCAACGAGATCCGCTGCCCGGTCGGCAATGCTTTCCGCCGGGTGGGGGGCTTCGTGGCTGGCCACCAGGCGCGAGGCGCGATCGGCCGCGTGATCGCTGCCGCCGCTGGCCTGGATCTTGTGGCGTAGGTCGTGAGCCACCTGCAGGGCCTGACTGATTTCGAAGTTCTTCAGATCCCGAATCAGATTCGTCGCAAAGGCAAACCCCTGCCGAGGAATCGTAAATGCTGTTAGTGAGTGATCCATGTACCCCTGCGGCGTGATCTCCCCGGCCGTTGTGCAACCGATCAACGGGCAGGTGCCGAATGTTCCGTGAAGAGCGGTCGCCAGCTCATCGCGCGCGTAGCGGGGTGAGCAGAAGAAGACGGTCAAATCCTCCTCGGCCGGAGCGAGAGCATCGAAGATCTGCTGCGCCGCAAGGGCCGGGTCCTGCGCGACCGATACGGCGGTGCGCGTTCCAGTTAAGCGTTCGCCGGGCAAGATGAACTCCTTTCAGCTGCGACCTTGTCCGTGCGGATCGGAGTGGGTCCGCGCGGTGGGCCGCAATGCGGTTCGCGGCTCTCAATCTCGTCAGCACGATGTTTCCGAAAGCGCATACTCGCGTGCAACGCGCGGCTGCCGGTCCCGTGCCTTCCATCCAGGGCCAAGCATTAAGCCACTATTTCATTGTCGGACTGTAGGTTGTCCTACTTGAGCCTTGGGACCTGTAGCCCCGGTCGAAAGGATGGGTGCGCCGGCGGGAACACTGGCTGGATACGGCCGGTTCGGGCAGCTGGAGCGAGCAGCTGGAGCGAGCAGCTGGAGCGGGCAGCCGGAGTGGGCAGCCGGAGCAGGAAGCTCGGGCAGGAAGCTCGGGCAGGAAGCTGGGGCGGGAAGCCTCGCGGCCACGGCTGGCCGCGAGGGCTATCTCCGGCTAGGTACCCGAGAACTGAAGTCTATGAAACCGAATGCTGGGACAGACGA
>CAZZIF010000242.1:0-3308 GCA_964654025.1 uncultured bacterium | reverse complement strand
TCCGGCTAGGTACCCGAGAACTGAAGTCTATGAAACCGAATGCTGGGACAGACGATATCCGACATGGTGAAGGCATCGCTACCCGCTTCGGCCAGTTGGTGCCAGGTGTCGAGGTGATTGCCCGACAGATTCATGCCCGATACGGGATGGATCCGGCGCCCGTTTTCGATCCAGTGGCCCTCGACACCAATCGAGAAGTCTCCAGTGGTGGGGTTCGAGTTGCCGCCGACGAAACCGGTGATCAGGATCCCGGTGCCCATCGCCTGCAGCAACTGGTCCAGATTCCGTGTTCCGGGGGTGAGAATCAGGTTGCTGCGAGTGCCGGTCGTGGGATCCATGCCCAGCTTGCTGGCATAGTAGGTATCCAGGAAGTAGTTCTTCAGCACCCCCGCCTCGATGACCGGCATTCGCTTGCGCGCCATACCCTCATCGTCGTAGCGACTCGACCCGAGCCCACCGTAGAGATGGGGTTCGTCGGTGAGTGTGAAGTCCTTGCTCGTGACCTCTGTACCCAGCTTGCCGGCCAGGAATGACTGCTGCTGCTGGATGGCGCTGCCGTTCAGGGGCTGCAACAGCCCTCCCAGGGCGCGTTCTACATAGCGGTTCTCGATCACGCAGGCGTATTCGCCCGTGGGTCGGGGGCGGGCGCCCACCTTGGCAAGCGCGAGTTCGAGGGCTTCTGGTCCCAGCACCTCGGGAGAGGCTTGCTTTGCGCGAAACAGCGCGACATCGTAGGAGAATCCCCGCTGTTTCCGGTCGCCCTCGTCCTTGACCGAGGCGTCGACGTACATCGTGAAACTCGTTCCCTGATTGCGGCCTTCCATGCCGTTGGAAGTGGCGATCACGGTTTCGTAGACGTTGTCCGATACAGAACTCTTGACCGAGACCAGCTTCTCTCCTTCCGGTGTTGACCGGGTGGCTTCCTCCAGGTCGGCAGCCAGGCGCCGGCGTTCGGTGCCTGTCAGGCTGGCCGAGCCTTCGGGATCGTACTGGCCCAGGTCTCCCGTGAAGGCGCCCTGGTACCTCTCAGGATCCGGCAGCTTGCGGTGCGGGTCTTCGGCCAGGAGCCGGGTACTGGCCACGGTCTCATCCAGGAAGCTCTCGATGGCTTCCGGCCTCAAGTCGCTGGTTGAGTTGGCCGAGTAGCGCCCGTCGACGAAGAGTGTGATGCCCAGTCCCATGGTCGTGGACTCACGCAGGCGTTCAAGCTCTCCGTCGCGCCATTCGATACGGCTGTTGCGACTCCGGCCCAGGCTCGCGCGCACGCCCTGGGCGCCCCGGGCTTGTGCGCTGCGAATGACTGTGTGGACCCGATCCATCAGTTCCTGGCTCATGCGTTCCTCCCCCCGACCGAGATGCCGCCCGCCCGCACGGTTGGCAGCCCAAAGCCAACCGGCACAAACTGACCATCTTTGCCGCAGTTCCCACCACCGGAGTAGAACGACTTGTCGTTACCGACCATGTCGATGCTCTCCAGCACGGTTGGGCCGTTGCCGATCAGGTTGGCGTCTTTGATCATGCTCGTCAGCTTGCCGTTTTCGATCATCCGGCCCTGGCGCAGATAGAAGGTGAAATCCCCGGCGCCGATGCGGACCTCGCCGTTGTTGAACTGCTGGGCATAGATGCCTTTGTCGATCGAGGCGATGATCTCTTCCTTCGTGTGCGAACCGCTTTCCATATAGGTGTTGCGCATGCGCGGATTGGGGGGATAGCGGAAGGACTGCCGGCGTCCGGACCCGGTGGAATCGACGCCGTAGTGCTTCGCGGAGATCCGGTCATGCAGGTACGAACGCAGGATGCCGTCTTCGACCAGCACCGTGCGCTGGCCGACGGCGCCTTCGTCATCGATGTTGATCGAACCGCGCAGACGATCGTTCGTACCGTCGTCTACGATGGTGACCTCGCTCTTGGCGACCCGCTTCCCAATCATGTCGGAGTAGATGGAGGTGCCTTTCCGGTTGAAGTCGGCCTCCATCCCGTGCCCGATGGCTTCGTGCAGGAGAATGCCCGAGGTGCCTGCCGCGAGGACGACCGGGATCTCACCCACCGGGGGCGGAACCGCGGAGAACATCTCCAACACGTCGGCACCCACGGCTCGGCTCATGCCGTCCAAACGATCCGGAGTGAAGTAGGCAAGCCCGTCCCGGGAGGAAATGCCATCGTTGGCCGATTCGATCCGGTTGCCGTCAGCGGCCACGCAGTTCAGGTACATGATGGCCATGGGTTGATCGTCTTCGACCAGCAGGCCTTCGGAATTGGCGATCAGGATTCGTGACGTTTCGTCACCCAAGAAGACCGTCACGCGAACGATGCGGTCGTCCACGCTGCGAACCACGTCATTGACCCGCGTGATGAGCGGCAGCTTTTGGTCGGTGCCCACATCACACCAGGGAACGTCCAACGGATAGCGATTCACGACGTTGGCGGCAGCCAGGGGTTCCGGGCGAGCCAGCACCGAGGTGTCGGCCACCGCGGCCGCGGTCTCGGCCGCGCTCATCAGGGCCTCCTCGGTCAGGTCCTCGCAATAGGCGAATCCGGTGGCGTCGCCCTTTAGAACCCGGATGCCGGCCCCCAGATCGACCTGACTGAAGGCTCGGTTGACCTCGCCATCCTGCATGCCGGTCCAATGCGAGATCTTGTGCTGGAGGAAGACCTCGCTGAAGTGCCCGCCCCGCGACAGTCCCTTCTCCAGGACGCGCCGCAAGATGCGGTCGGTGACGTCAAAGCGGTCGAAGTAGGTTTGATGCGCGCCGGGAGTGGCGCCGCAGCCTGTTCCCCAGACCGGTAAGGAGGATGCCGCCGCCATGGCCGCACCCGCTCCGGTCAGCGCGAGGAAATCGCGCCGGTTCATCACAAGCCTCATGCTGCTTCCTCCTTGGGGGACCGATAATGTGTACAATCGAAGGATCATACGCGATGAAGACCGATAGGTTGCTTGCGTAAACGGCTGGGAGTTCGGTGCTGTTCCTCCCGCGTTGCGTGCCCCTGTCCGCCGGTTGGGAGGTGGTTCTCCCTACTTGCGTGCCCGGAGGCGGACCCGTACCGTAGCGGCATGACACCAGACCTTGCAGCTTCAAGCCGGCATAGGGATTGGCGCACCAAGCCCACCGACCGGTTCATCCTGAAGTGGCTGAAGCTCTATCTCGCCGCGCCCCTCTCACCAGGCCTCGCGCGTCTGGCATGGTTGCGCCCCTGGATGCTCACGGTATCCTCCGCGACCCTGGGTGTGCTAGCCGGCGTCCTGCTGGCCTGTCGACTGGGACCGCCGGCCGCGGCGTTGGCCCTGATCGCGCAGGTGCTCGATGGTG
>CAZZIF010000241.1:0-6478 GCA_964654025.1 uncultured bacterium | reverse complement strand
CATCCACTCGGCGGTGGATCTGACGATGCGTACCGCCGGTCCCGGCAAGGCGCGGCTGGTCAACAGCATCCTGCGGGGGTTGGTCTCCCGTCCCCCGTCGACCCAAGATTGGGAGGGTGAGAACCGGCTGCAGGCTCTGGCAGGCGAGCTGTCGCATCCGGTCTGGCTGCTCGAACGCTGGGTGCCGCGCTGGGGAGAAGAGACGGTTCGCCGGATCTGCGAATGGAACAACACTTCGCCGAGGATGCACGCCCGCCTCACGGGGACGCCGGCCGATCGGGCATTCGCGCTCGAGCGGCTCGAGGCCGAACAGATCCAGTACGAGTCCGGGCAGGTGGCGGAGCAGACGATCCGGATCTCGAGCCGCTTCCCCGTGCACGACCACGTTCTGATGAGCGAAGGACGCTTGGTTCCACAGGACGAGAGTCAAACCCTGGTCGGCCTCCTCATGGAGCTGCCGGATCACGGGACGGTCCTGGACGTGTGCGCGGCGCCCGGCACAAAGACGTCCCACGTGGCCGAGCGGCACCCCGGCTGGCACGTAGTGGCCGCCGACGTCACGTCGCGCAAGGTGCACCGCCTCGTCGATACACGGCAACGCCTGGGGCTGGCGAACATCGAACTGGTCGTCGCCGATGGGAAGCGCCCCCCCTTCGAAGCGGTCTTCGATGCGGTCGTGCTGGATGCCCCTTGCTCGGGGCTGGGGGTCTTGCAGCGACGGCCCGACGCGCGCTGGCTGCGCAGTCCAGGCGAGTTGTTCGACGCCGCGCGCCGGCAGCGCGCCCTGCTGGCCGCCGCCGCCGGTCTGGTCACGCCAGGGGGACAGCTGCTCTACAGTGTCTGCTCGGTGGAGCCCGAGGAGACCTCAGCGAACGTGGCGTGGTTCCGCGAGGCCTTCCCCGCATTCGAACCCGTGCCGCTTCCCGACTGGGTGCCGGGCGACATCCGGGCCGATGATTGCCAGATGCGCATTCTGCCCGGCACGCTGGGTATGGAAGGCGCCTTCGCGACGGTGTTGAGACGCGGGAGGTGATGGTATGACGAAGCCATCCGACACGAACCGGTCTCCGGGGGAGCGAACGGCTCAGCCCACGAGAGCCTCCGGTCGCCGTCCCTTGCGCGAGCCGGCCGGCCGGCCCCCAAAGCGTCCGCTTTGGCGACGGTTGCTCCGACCCGCCTTGGCGATCGGCCTGATGGGGCTTGGCGCCGTGGCGGCCGTTCTCCTCTTTCACTTCCTCATCATGCCGCTTTTCGTCCGCCACGGGCAGGACGCCACCGTGCCGGATGTGCGTGGGCTGGCGCTGGCCGATGCCCGGCCCATCCTGCGCACGGCCGATCTCACCGAAGGGGGGGTACGGCATGCCCACGATGATCACATTCCCCCGGGCCGCATCCTCCGGCAGAATCCCCCACCCGATTACCGCGTGAAGCGTGGGCGCGAGGTGGATCTGGTCGTCAGCCTCGGCGCCGAGGAACTCCGAGTGCCTCTGGTCACTGGGGAGACGGCCGTGCACGCTCGATTCGTGCTGGCGCGTGAAGGTCTCACGGTGGGCCGCGTGCGGGAGGTTCCGGTGGGCGAGGTCGAGGCCGATCACGTGGTGGCCTCCGCACCCCGCCCGGGGGCCCTCATGGCCGGGCGCCATGCCGTGGATCTGTTGGTGAGCGCGGGCGACCCGGCGCGCACCTTCTTGATGCCTGACGTGCGCGGGCTGGACGTCGAACGCGTGACCGCCGTGTTCGAACCGCTGGGGCTGACGGTACACCGGCGGGTTCGCCCGGGCGCGCGGCGCCAATTGGATGTCGTTGCCGATCAATCCCCGCTCCCAGGCGAACCCGTCCGCACGGGTGGGGCGATCGAACTCACCACGGGAGGATAGTTTCGAGCATGCCGCGCCGTGAATTGCCACCCGGATTGCAAGTTGCGCCTTCGTTGCTATCCGCGGATTTCGCTCACCTCGCCGACGAGATCCGTTCCATCGAGGACGCCCGCGTGTCCATTCTTCATCTGGATGTCATGGATGGCCATTTCGTCCCCAACATCACCTTCGGACCGCCGCTCGTGGAGACCGTTCGCGCGACGACCGGTCTCTTCCTCGACACCCACCTCATGATCCGGACCCCGCTCACGTTCCTCGAACCATTCGCCCAGAGCGGATCGGATCTGCTCACGCTGCACGTCGAGGCCCTCGACCCCGAGGGATCGGGGCACACACCGTCGGCCGCGGGTCTCAAGAGCTTCCATCGCGCTCTGGAGATCTGCCGGGACTGTGGCGTGGGTATCGGGCTCTCCTTCCGCCCGCACACCGAGCCCATGGCCTGGCTCGATGCGGTGGGCAGCGAGCTGGATCTGCTGCTGATCATGACCGTCGAACCGGGCTTCGGCGGACAAGCCTTTATGGAATCGTGTCTTCCACGAATCAGCGAGTGCCGCCGCACCATCGCTCGCCATGGCTGGCACTGCCGGCTCGAGGTCGATGGCGGCATTGCCACCTCGACCGCGGCTCTGGCCGCCCGGGCGGGCGCCGACATTCTGGTGGCCGGCACGGCCGTCTTCGGTGAGCCCAACCGGCGGGAGGCCGTTGCCGGCCTTCGGCGGGCGGTCGAGCAGGCGCAGCGCGCATGATCGCTCTAAGGGCTTGATCGGGGGGAACCGCGGTGGTAAACTCCCTGTTTTGCGTAGTCTAACGAAACTTCGCCCCCTGAGGGGTTGGCATATATGTTTGAGTCTCTAGCAGGACGCTTGGAGCAGGTCTTCGGGCGCATTCGCGGGCGCGGCAAGCTGACGCCCGACAACATCCGCGAATCGCTGCGCGAGATGCGGCGCGTGCTGCTGGAGGCGGATGTCAACTTCAAGGTCGCGCGTGACTTCATCAAGCAGGTGGAGGAGCGGGCCTTGGGGCGCGAGGTGCTCGAGAGCCTGACGCCCGATCAGCAGCTGATCAAGATCGTCTACGAAACGATGACCGAGCTGCTGGGGAGCGAGACCGCACGTCTCGCCGAGTCATCGGAGATCCCGACACGGATCTTGATGGTGGGGCTACAGGGCTCGGGGAAGACGACCTGCACGGCCAAGATCGCGCGCCACTTGCGCAAGCGCAAGAAGGTCCCGGTCCTGGCCGCGTGCGATGTGCACCGGCCGGCGGCGGTAGACCAGTTGCAGCGCCTCGGTGGTGAGCTGTCGGTGCGTGTCTATGCCGAGCCGGGCGAGACCGATGCAGCGGCGTTGGCGGCCCGCGGTCTCAAGGAAGCGCGCGCGGCCGGCGCCGATTACTATCTGGTCGATACGGCTGGACGGATGCAGGTCGATGAGGCGATGATGCAGGAGATCGAACGCATCAAGGATGCGATCGATCCCCATCAGATATTGCTCGTGGTGGACGGATTGACGGGGCAGGAAGCGGTGACCGTCAGCGAGGCGTTCCACGAGCGGCTCGAGCTTGGCGGAGTCATCCTGACCAAGATGGATGGCGATGCGCGCGGTGGCGCGGCTTTGAGCGTGCGGGCGGTCACCGGGGTGCCGATTCTATTCGTCGGCACTGGGGAGCGGGTGGAAGCGTTGGAGACGTTTCACCCCTCCGGAATGGCCTCGCGCATCATGGGCATGGGCGATGTGCTCTCGCTGGTGGAGAAGGCCGAGGAGGCCGTCAATCTCCAGGAGGCCGAGAAGCTTCGCCGCAGCCTCGAGAAAAACGAGTTTACGTTCGAGCAGTTCCTGAGCCAGATGCGCCAGGTGCGCAAGATGGGTCCGATGAAGGATCTGATCAAGCTGATCCCGGGCCTGGGCTCGAAACTGCCTGGGAACCTTGAAATCGATGAGCGGGAAGTCTCGCGCCTGGAGGCCATTGTGCTCTCCATGACGCCGCTCGAGCGGCGCCGGCCGGAGATCATCAATGGGTCGCGTCGCAAGCGGATCGCGCGCGGTAGCGGCACCACGGTGCAGCAGGTCAATCGCCTGCTACGGGATTTCCAGCAGATGCGTAGGCTCTTCGGCAAGATGCGCAAGGGGCGCCGATTGCCAGGGCCTTTCCAGCTGTCCTAGCAAGAGGAGGAAGATAGCGTGGCGGTTGTGATCCGGCTGCAAAGGGCAGGTGCCCGTAACCGGCCTTTCTATCGTGTCGTGGTGACGGATTCGCGCAAGCCCCGGGACGGCGCCTTCCTGGAGAAGGTCGGATACTACGATCCGATTCCCGATCCGGATGTGTTGCAGATTGATCAGGACAAGGTGGCCTCGTGGCTGGCCAAGGGTGCCAGGCCGACCGAGGCCGTCAGTGCGCTGATCAAGCGAGCCAAGAAAGCGCCGCAAGCGGGGGAACCGGCGGCGCAGCCGGTGGTGACACCCACAGATACGTCGGTGGCGGAAACGCCCCAGGAGTAGGCTGGTCCACGTAGTCTGGGTACGACGTCGAGTTCGAACGCGCGTGCTCAACGCGAACCCTGCAATCTGGTAGACGGCGCCCTCGCAATTTCCAATCCCCCGCTAGTCGGGGCCCGAACGGCGCCAACGATGAAGACACAGGAGGCGAGCGAGATGAACGAAGAGAATCTGAAGGAACTGATCGAATTCTTGACGCGTGCGCTGGTGGACCGCCCCGATGAAGTGGAGGTGGTCGAAGTAGCCGGTGAGAAGACCACCGTGTACGAGCTGCGCGTGGGTGATGGTGACCTCGGCAAGGTCATCGGCAAGCACGGCCGCACAATCCGGGCCATTCGCACGGTTCTCTCCGCCGCCGCCACCAAGCAGAACAAGCGCGCGGTCCTGGAGATCCTGGAGTAGGCGCCGACGCCGACGCCGACGCCGACGTCGACGCGGACGCTGACGTCGACGCGGACGCTGACGTCGACGCGGACGCGGACGCTGACGCAAACGTGGATGTGAACGTAAACGCGGATACGGATGCGGACGCGAGCGCTCGCGCTAACCGCCAGCGCTCGCTAACCGCCAGCGCTCGCGCGAACCGCCAGCGCTCGCGCGAATGCGAACGCTCGGGCGAAGGCAAGTGCGAACGCGGGAGGCGAGCGTTTCCTGCCGAGGGCGCCGCGACGATGGGAACGAGCACGAAGAACAAACGGCCCTCCGACGATCGATGGATCGATGTGGGGGCCGTTGGTAAGCCGCACGGCTTGAAGGGCGAGGTGGTGGTCCACTGTTTCGGTGACACACCCGCTCGGTTTGAGGTGGGCGCCGAGGTCTCGCTCTTGCTGCGCGGGACGCGGCGCACCGTCGTGGTCGCGCAGACCCGTCCCATGCCAAAGAAGTTCGTGGTTCGCTTCGAGGGCTGCGAACGCATCGAAGACATCGAGGCGTGGCGGGGCGGACGTTTGCAGGTTCGTGCCGGTGACTTGCCGCCACTCGAAGAGGACGTCAATTACCACTTCGAGTTGATTGGTCTGGAGGTGATTTCGGCCGGCGGGGAGCGCCTGGGACGGCTGGAGGAAATCCTGGCCACCGGCGGTAACGACGTCTATGTCGTGCGCGGTGGAGGGCGGGAGTATCTGATCCCGGCGATCCGGGATGCCATCGACAAGGTGGATCTGGAGGCTGGGGAGATGATCCTGAAAGATATGGAAGGACTGATCACGCCGTGAGCGCGGGATCTGCGCCGGTCACCATATCGGTGCTCACCGGCTTTCCGACACTGTTCGGAAGCTTGGACACCGAGGGGATGATACGGGTGGCGCTCGATCGGGGCGTCGCGCGGCTGCGCATCGTGAACTTGCGCGATTTCACCGAGGACCGGCATCGCACCATCGACGATACGCCGTATGGAGGCGGACCGGGGATGGTACTGAAGCCCCAGCCGGTGGTGCGGGCACTCGAGTCCTTGCCGCCGCCAGAGGGCGGCAGGGAAGTGGTCCTGCTGTCGCCAAAGGGCGAACAGCTCTCACAGCCGATACTGGCCGAGCGCGCCAAGGGCTGTGACTTGGTTCTGATCTGCGGCCGCTACAAGGCCGTCGACGAGCGCATTCGCGAGTATGTCGACGCTGAGTGGTCGCTGGGTGACTACGTGATCTCGGGCGGAGAACTGGCGGCGATGGTCATCATCGACGGCATCCTTCGGATGATTCCCGGGGTCTTGGGGGATCTGGACTCCGCGCTGGGTGACAGCTTCCAGAGCGGGCTTCTGGATTGCCCCTACTACACGCGCCCCGAGCGATTTCGGGAGTCGGCGGTTCCCGAGGTGCTCCTGTCGGGTCATCACGAGGCGATCGCCCGGTGGCGGCGGGAGCAGGCGCTGCGCTTGACTTTCGAGCGCCGGCCGGAACTGCTCGAGGACGCGGCACTGACCGCGGCGGATCGGGCGGCCCTGCGGCAGTGGGGCTGGCATCCAGATCCGAGCCGCCGCGACCGAGAAGAAGGCTAGACAGCTGGACTTCCGGAGTAGGAGTCAGCTGAGCAGCCAATTGACCCGGCTGTGGGCCACGGGGCCGATGGTGAGCCAGATGGGCGGCCCAGCGGGGTTTGGGCCACGGGGCCGAT
>CAZZIF010000240.1:4398-6525 GCA_964654025.1 uncultured bacterium | reverse complement strand
CAGGGGGGACCAGGGGAGATCGTAATTGACGAGGACGCTGCAGAACTGCATGTTCACTGCCAATACGTGCGGTAGCGGCAGCGGCGCCGTGGCGTCCAGTCCCCGCTGGAATGTCGAGGTTTCCGTCGATTTCTCGGAACCTCCATCCGCTCTTGCCCGCGGGGGCCTGGCTCTCGCCATTGCCTCCGCCAAGCAGCGGCATATCGCTCACCTCCGCCGCTTCGAGCATCCGGCCGTTGTGGTCTAAGATGCGATCCACCCCGTAGCGGCGGACCTCGGACGGGAACGCCACGATCGGATGCCGCCTCAACCGCCAAAGCGGCCGCTCCTTTTCGTCCTGCTTCTGGTCGCCATTGGAATCGAGCGACGGAGCGAAGTGGCAAAGCTCGTGATACAGCCGATGCTCCTTCTCGGTATCGTCCAGCGTGGGCCATGCCTTTTCGGGCAGCAGGATGACCAGGTCGACCGACTCGCCGTGCTCTTCCGCCAGCAGCCGTTCGCGATCGCTCGCCTTCGCGCACTGCGCGCCGACAATCACGCCGTCGACGTCGGCTTGCCAGTCCTTCCGCCAGTACATGCGGATTTTGGCCGAACGGATCGGCTCGAACTCGTCGCACTCCTCCAGCAGCCGCTCCATGATCCGGTACGGCTCGGTGATTTTCCCCGCGTGCTTTCGCGCGACGGGCCGCAACTTGATAGGCACTCTCTTTTCCGCGTCCATGACGCAATTCTCCTTGGGTAACAGGGTTCAAAACAATCTCGGCTCGCGCAACTCCGCGAGCATCTTGTCAACTTTCGCTTCCGCCGATTTCGACGCCACCAGGGCGGCTTGGCTGCGTGTGCGGAAGTATTCTCTCTGAGCGTGCCGCATGTCTGCGACGGCATCTGCCAGCAAAGCTAGCGAGTTACCGTCACCCATCGGCCACCTCCCAGCCGTTCTTCGCGGCGTAGATGGCCAGGTCGGTTTCGGCGAGTTGCCGGCAATCGCGAACGGGCAGGAACTTCGTCACAACTCGCTTCAGCGATCCGCTTGCTTTGCGGTAATAGGTCGCGTAGGCGATCTTGCCGCCGCAACAACCGGCCCGGGATATCCCGCGGTCCACGAAGTACACACGCCCGTTGGCGTCGCGATATTGCATCACGCCACCTCCGCCGCAATCGCGGCCTGCTCGCCGCACTCGGCGGTCACAATCAGGATGCCGACCTGGCGGGCAATCGCCGCAATCTCGGCGCGGTTGATGGGGTCTTGGCCCTCCCACGCTTCCTGGGGCACGACCACGATGCCGCCGGCGCCGACCATGTTCGCGGCAATCTCCAGCGCGATGCGCCAGCCCTGCCCGTGCGATAGCCGCGCGAACGGCTCGCCCGTTGCGGCCACGACGAGCTGCCCGCCGGTCACCCGGAGCCGTTCGGTCACGCGGCCGACCATGGCCGATAGCACGTCGTCCAGCGCCCGCCCGGCGTCGCGCAGTCGCTCCGCACGCCGCGTGGCGGCCGTAGCGTCCTCCAGGACGGCGTTCGCCTGTTCAAGGGCCTTGCGGGCGTTGTCCGCCTGGACGGCCAGCCCGTAGCGTCCCTGGGCATCCTGGAGCCTCTTGGCGGCCGCGTCGATCTCCGCCTGCGGTACGGGCTCCGGCGCGGCGGCGATGACCGATTGCAGGGTGCGGGTGCGGGCAGCACGCTTCTCGGCGGTCTCAAGCTGGCTTTCCAGCCCGGTCACAGTCTGCCCCGCCGCCTTCACGCGCTGGTCAGCCTCCCGAATCTGCCGGTCAATTTCCATCCGCTGCGCCATGAGGGCATCGCGTTCGACCCGGATTGCCTCGACCTGCTCGCGGGCGGCGGACAACTCCGACTCAAGCGCCGCCTGGTCGGACGCCTCCCCGGCGGTGAGTTCCGCCAGGGCGGCCCGGGCCTGTTCCGCCGCCTCGATCTGCTCGCGGCGATGCTTCTGCCGCTGCTCGACGGCCTGTTTCGCCAGCAAGGCCTCCTGGATGGCCGCCTCGGTCTCCTTAAGCGACGGCCCGGCATCGTCCACCCCGCCGGCGTTCTGGCGGATCGCGGTGGCCTCTTGCCGCTTCTCGGCCGCAATCTTCTCCTGGCCGCGTGCCTGCGATTCCAGAGCCCGCT
>CAZZIF010000240.1:0-4388 GCA_964654025.1 uncultured bacterium | reverse complement strand
CGCTTGATCTGCGCGGCGAGGGTGACCGGGTCGGCTGATTGCTGGTCGGCGTCCACGAGGGAGCCGAGCGACACGCCCTCCGGCAGCAGGGCCGCGAACTCGGCCGCGTCGGCCTTGGCGCCGCTCAGTTGGATCAGGGCCTTGATGCGGGCCTTGTCCGCCGCTTCCGCGTCCTTGAGTCCAGGGTCGACCAGTTGGGAAATGTCGAACCGGCCTTCGAGCGTGCGAACCTCGGCCTCGCCGGTCCGGCGGGTGCTGCGCCCGATCGACAGCCGGGCCCCGACGCCTTCGACGAGCCCGCTCCGGGCACCGTCTCGGCACGGGAGTTTGCCCCGGCCGGAGACGAGCGAATCCATCGCGGCCAGCGCGTGGGACTTACCCGATCCGTTGCGGCCGTGCAGGACCACGACGCCGGCGGGCGGGAGGGGGACCGTCAGGCGTTCGATGGGCCCGACGTTCTCGATTTCGACGGCGCGGCCGTTTCCGTTCTTACTTTCGGTGGCTGTTGCCATGATAAATGCTCCTTTGCTCCGCCCCGCTCAGCGTCGTGCCTCGCGGGGTGGCGTTGGTTGTGGCGTTGGTTGTGGCGGCGTCTTGCCGCCTGGAAAACGAACTCCAAGGTTCACGCCGCCTTGCCGCGCAGCTCCCGCTTCAACCGCACGGCAGTCGTGCGGACCATATCCTGCCGGCCGGCGTCGAGCCACGAATACACGCCCTCCAGTTGGCCCACCACGGCGTCGACCTGGTCGGGCGTCTTGCAGGCTTCCAGTTCGCCGAACAGCGCCTCGACCGCCTCCGCGGGCGTCATGCCGCCCGGCTCGTCTTCCGGCGCGTTGTCGGGGTGCTCCGGCTGGTGCCCGACCTCTTCAGTCGTGCCTGAGGGGCCGGCCGCAACCTCTTCCGCCGCGGCGTCCTCGACGGCCTGGTCGGGGCTGGTGGACTGCGGCTCAGCCTCCGGTTCCGGCGCGACCCTGGAAAGGAACCGGTCCGACCGGCTGCCTTCGGTGGGCACGGACTGCCGGGGATCGTTGCCGAGAATCACGTCGTCCGCGGCGGTGATCCGCTCCATGCGGGCGGCAACGAGCGGATCGACCGGGACGGCGCGGCGGGCGTAGCAGTCGCGATAGAGCGTCTTCAGGGCCATCTGCTCGAACCACTTTTTCCAGATCGCCTGCGTCTCCGCGCAGCCGCGGGCCTTCTTGATATGCGCGGCCGTCACGAAGTGGTAGCGGGGCGGCCGGCCGTCGCGATAGATGATCTTGCAATACCCGCCGCGAATGTCGCCAATCTCCTCGAACGTCCGCTGCGGGTCGAGCGGGTCGAAGCTGTGCTGCACGTCGCCATTCTCCACGCCGAACACGTCGGACTTGTGAACCAGGAACGCCTGAACCTCCAGGACCGACGGGTGCCGCTCCATGACGGCCTTGTAGCCCTGCCATTGCGGCATGGCCTTCAGTGTGCCCCGGTACGGGATTAGTGCGACTTGCCCGGCCGTGGGCAGCAGCGCCAGGGCGGCGCAGTCGAGCACCGCACGGGCCTTGCTGGCGTTGTTACAATCCGAAAACTTCGGGTCGTTCAGGGCCACGAGCATATGGCTTGCGAATAAATCCGCGTCGAGCGTGTCGCCCACCGCGGCGGCAATCTGCCGGCGGGTGTCGTCTTCGCTCACCCACGCGGCGAGCGCGCTGCGGGGCTTCTGGGTGGTTTGCATTGCGGTACTCACGATACGGCTCCTACTTCTTTGAGACTCGGAAGACGGGGAAGGTGGACTCTTTCTCGCACTCGGCGGCAATCTCCGGGTGCTTGGCCTTCAGTGCCGCGGTGTCGATCGACCGGCGCGACTGCGGCCGGTAGGTGATCCGGCGGCCGTCGGCCAGTAGGCCGTCGGTGGCGTCGCCCAGCAGGGCAATGAGTTGGCGCTGCAACCGCTTGCCGCACTCGGCCGCGGCCTTTTCCGTGGCCTTGTGGTACTCGTATTCCCCAAGCAGCCCATCCGCTTCGTTCGGCAGGGCAATCTCGGCCCGCTCGCGGTGCATGGCCTTGAGGACTTCCAGCGGGGCCAACTCGCCGCCGGGGGGCGGTACTTGCTTGGCGACGTGCTCGTTCCAGAACGCCGTGCCGCGCTCGACAATCACCCCGATGGCCCGCTCGTCGCGCGGGATCGGATAGAGCCGCCAATCGGGGCGGAAGCCCGAGACGAACGCGGCCACGTACACCTTCGACAGGTTCGCCACAAACGCCTGGTGCTGCACCTGGGCGTAGACGTAATCAGGGATTTCTTCGGAGCCATCCGGCCCCCAGGCGTCGGCGTTCTGGGGCCCGACATACTTCGCCTCGATGCCCTGGTCGTGGCTCGCGCCGTCGCCGGGAATCAGGCCGTCCAGGTTGGCCGCGAAGATGCCGCCGGGATGGACCCGCGACACGTCGCGCTCCGCTTCCCACCCGAGCCGCTCGACGGCGAAACGGATGATTGCGCCCTCCAGGCGGTTGCCCGTCTGCATGGCGACGGTCGGTTCGTCGCCGGGCAATGGGCCGACCTTGCTCCAATAAATGTCCGCCGGCGTGGCCCACGGGGACAGGCCGAGAATGGCCGGCGTGTCGGACGCGCCGATATGATTGCGGCGTTGCTCGCGCTGCTGTTGGGTGATTGGCATGATTGTGCTCCTAGAAAACAGGGATCGTAACAGGTAAGGGGAAACTCAGGCCGCCTCCTCCTTCCGCCTCCGCCGGGCGGCGACGTCGCGCATCGCGGACGCGGCCCACAATTCGACCGGAGGCCCGAAGGGCTTCTCCAGCCTCGCCCAGGCCCGCTCCTCGGTCAGCTTGCGGATTTTGCCGTAGGCGGTCTTCAGCTCCTCGCCGAGCTGCCCCTTCGCGGCCTCAAGTCGGCGATTCTCGCGCTTCACGCGGGCCAACTCGCGAGCCAGTTCCGCCATGCCCATCGCGAGCAGGCGGACGGATTCGCGGGCCTCGTCGCCCTCCTTCACCAGCCGGCAGCCGTCGCAATCGCAGCCGGGATCATCCGGCCGGTCGCAGCGGGCGAACTCGGCGTTTTGGCAGCATTCGCACTCGGAATGAACTTCGTGGTTCGTTACGGATACCATCGCATGGTTCCTCCTTTCTGGGAGTTGGGAGTTGGTAGCTGGGAGTTGGAAACGTTGTCCCGGCGGTCGTAATACTCAGCCCACTCTTCGGCGACGTCCGTCCACGTCACTTCCGGCCCCTCCCAATCCGCGAGGAGGCAAGGTGCCAGCGGATAGACAAGGCCCTTGTCGTCTTCCTGCAACACACCCACGTCCGGCAACGAAAGCTCAATCAGGCAAGTCAGGAGCGCGTCCAAAAACCGATCCCCCGTCTTGTCGGGGCCAGACTTCAAGGCGCTTCCGATCTTCTCGACCAACTCACCTGAAACGCGCACTTCCTGCTCGCGGTAATCAATGAACGGAAACATCTTGAGATGGCACGCTATGCACGATAGGACGATCCTGCGACGTATGCGCCGGTGGCCGGGGCTGGCCGGCGTATACGTGTCCAGGCCGCACATCATTGCCGTGACCTCGCGCGGCACGTGCCGCTCGTACTCCATGGCTTCCTCGGAGATCATCCCATCCGGGATCCTGGCGGCTTGAGTCAACTGGTCGTCCACTTGTATGCTCCTTTGTGATTTCGCAGGAAATTGTGCAAGCAAAAACACTCGGCCGCCGCATTACCGACGGCGACCGAGCGCGAAAGGCGAATCCATGCGGACCCACTCATGCGCGGAGAGAACGTCGAACGTCGAAGGAAAGAAGGCGGCGGCGTGCAGACACCCGTTGCTCTGCAGGCGTGTTCGCCTCCGAAGGGCGGGCCACCAAGCCCACGCCGCCGCAAGAGAGAAACGCGGGCGCCGCCGGCCACCAGGCCAACCGACCCCCGCTCAAACCCAACTAAGGGTGATTTGTACCGCGCCAGCGCGTCCCCGGCTCCCAGCTCCCAACTCCCAGCTCCCCCCTCTACCCGACGACCCCGAACACCGGCCGCGGATTGGGCACGGGCAGGGCTTCGCTGAGGCTGGGCGTGCGAACGATCGCCGGCGCGAAGTAATGCCGCTGGGCCACGGCCAGCGTGTGGCCGACCGCCTCGGCCGCCCACTCCTTGCCGCGCCGGGCGGCGGCGTGGCTCTCGGCCGTCCGACGCACGCAGTGCCACTTGCTCCGCCGGTTGGCCGGCAGCCCGGCCCGGATCAAAATCCGTTCGAAGTGATACCAGACCTGCCTTTTGTTGAACGGGAAGGGCCAGAGCCGCGCCCTGGAAGTTTCCAGCGTCGCCGCGATCCGCCGGCAGGTTTCGTCGCTGGATTTCCTCGTGTTCGACGGCCGCGATGCGGCGGACCCGCGGCTTCATGCGCC
>CAZZIF010000239.1:4170-6531 GCA_964654025.1 uncultured bacterium | reverse complement strand
CGCTGCCCCATCGTCGACACCTGGTGGCAGACCGAGACCGGCGGCATCATGATCACGCCGTTGCCGGGCTCGCATCCGCTGAAGCCGGGTTCGGCCACTCTGCCCTACTTCGGGGTCCAGCCTCTGCTGGTCGACGAGCAGGGCAAGGAACTCGAGGGCGCCGCCAGCGGCATCCTGACGATCAAGCATCCCTGGCCGGGCATCATGCGCACGGTCTACGGCGACCACGAGCGCTTCAAGCAGACCTATTTCTCCACCTTCAAGGGCCTCTACTTCACCGGCGACGGCTGCCGGCGGGATGAGGATGGCTACTACTGGATCACCGGCCGGGTCGATGATGTCATCAACGTCTCCGGTCACCGCATGGGCACCGCCGAGGTCGAGAGCGCATTGGTCTCACACGCCAAGGTCGCCGAGGCCGCCGTGGTGGGCTTCCCGCACGACATCAAGGGCGAGGGCATCTATGCCTACGTGACCCTGAACGTCGGCGAGGAGTACACCGACGAGCTCAAGAAGGAGCTGGTCACGCACGTGCGTAGCGAAATCGGTCCCATCGCCTCGCCGGACGTGATCCACTGGGCGCCGGGTCTGCCGAAGACCCGCTCGGGCAAGATCATGCGCCGCATCCTGCGCAAGGTCGCCTCGGGCGAACTCAAGGACATCGGCGACACCAGCACGCTGGCCGACCCTTCGGTCGTCGAGAACCTGATCGACTCGAAGGGCAAGTAGCGGCCGCGGTGGCTGGCCCTGCAATGATCCGCGCGTGAACGAACAGGGGAAGGGCCCGAAAACACAGGGTCCTTCCCCTTTCCCATGAGCGGCCACGCCCGGTGGCGCCTGGCCAAGAGCGAGTGAGGGGGAGCTGTCATGGAAAACCAAAAGGTTGGGAATCGTTGGCTGGTGGTCGTGGGTGCGATTCTCATTCAGCTGTGCTTGGGGGCAATCTACGCGTGGTCGGTCTTCACACCGAAGCTGACCGCGGCCGATTGGACCAAGGAACAGACCCAGTGGGTGTTCGCAACCGGTCTGGCCTTCTTTGCCATCGTGATGGTCATCGCCGGCCGCCTGATGCCGAAGGTCGGGCCGCGGGCGCTGGCCTGGGCGGGCGGT
The DNA here is from genome assembly GCA_964654025.1 of uncultured bacterium. GTDB lineage: Bacteria > Eisenbacteria > RBG-16-71-46 > CAIMUX01 > WJJG01 > CAYQJL01. Next base: position 5,421 of record CAZZIF010000239.1, on the reverse strand, counting down.
ATCGTACTGGGCCTGGGGTACTTGCTGGCCGGTTTGACGGGCGGCACGAGCTTCTGGCCCACGCTTCTGCTGATCGGTGTCGCCGGCGGCAGCGGAATCGGCTTGGGCTATGTCGTGCCCATCGCCGTCGGGATGCGCTGGTTCCCCGACAAGAAGGGACTCATCACCGGACTGGCGGTGGCCGGCTTCGGATTCGGCGCGACGCTGTGGGTAAAGCTGGCCGGTTCCTGGGGGCACATGCTCGACAACCTCGGCCTGGGCACCACGTTCATCGTCTACGGTATCGCCTTCGCCGTGCTGGTCTTCATCGGGGGCACCTGGATGAAGTTCCCACCCGATGGCTGGGTGCCGAAGGGGTACCGGCCGCCCGAGGTGGCCAAGGGCAGCGCGCCCGCCGGCTCGGTGGACTACAAGAGCGGGCAGATGCTGAGCACCCTGCAGTACTACCTGATCCTGTTCACCTTCGTCTTCAGCGCCGGCGCGGGACTCATGAGCATCGGCCTCATGAAGCTCTTCCCCATGCAGGCCCTCATGGACGGCGGCATGGATGAGATGGCCGCCAGCGCCGTGGCGGGCACCGCCATGGCGGTGTTCTTCTCACTGGCCAACGGTATCGGACGGATCGCCTGGGGAACGTTGAGCGATAAGCTGGGCGCCAAGACCTCGATCGTCATCATGACGGCGACCCAGGGTGTTCTGGTCATCCTCTTCCAGTTCATGGCCGGCACGACCGGGCTGCTCTATCTGGGCGCGACCCTGATCGGTTTCAACTTCGGTGGCAACTTCTCGCTCTTCCCGGTGATCACCGCCGGCACCTTCGGCGCCAAGAACATCGGGCAGAACTACGGCTGGGTCTTCCTGGCCTACGGCATCGGCGGCATCGTCGGCCCCATTCTGGGTGGCCGCCTGGGCGACATGGGGAACTTCCCGTTGGCCTTCACGATCTGCGGCGTGGGCTGCTTGCTGGCCGCGGTCCTGATCTCCATGGTGCGCCCGGCCAAGCCCGTGCAGCACGCCTAGTCGATCGGCCCGCGCCCGCCGGCTCACGATGATCACGAGGGGCCGCCTGATTGGGCGGCCCCTCCGTCAATGACTGGGGCGAGAGCATGGTTGCCCGGATCATCAAAGCCATCATCGTCCTCTTCGGGATCCTCTTGGTGATCTACCCCTGCGCGCAGTACGCCCGGGAGGCCACCAAGGTCGCCACGATGCTCCGCTCGGGCACGTTCCGCAGCGAGATCACCCTGGCCG
>CAZZIF010000239.1:0-4070 GCA_964654025.1 uncultured bacterium | reverse complement strand
CACTCATCTTCGTACGTGTCGACTCGTTGGACTTCGCATCGCCACCGATCCCCTCCGACGGAGATACGCTGCTCGCGATCATCGACTCGAGCGGTGTGAGTGAAGACCCGCTCACCGTCTTCGAACGCCCCCACGCCGTGGGCGATTCCTTGAGGCTGATCTTCCGCGCTGCCGCACAGGCACAGCAGGACACGAGCACCGTCGTTGCCCGCCGGCATGAGCTCGCCGCCGTGCTCTCGGTGTTCGGTCTTCAGGTTCTGCGAGTGCTCGTGCACCTCGGTTACCTGGTCGTGGGGTTCTGGGCTTTCCTCCGCCGACCGGACTCGGCCGGCGTGCGAGCCTTGACCCTGTTCTGTCTGGCCATGGTGGCCTTGATGACCGTTGGCGTGCAGGTCCTTCCCGCCAGCTATGCGGGCTTCGACATTCCGGGCCAGCGAAGCCTCGGCATCTTCCTGACCGGCTTCTTGCTCTTCTTCGGATCCTTCTGGCTGAATCTGGCCGTCCTGTTCCCGCGTCCGATCGGATTCCTGCGGCGCCGGCCCTGGGTGGCCTACGGCCTCATCTACGTCTTGCCGGTTGCCGTCCTGCTCGGCCAGCTGCTGGATCTGGGGCTTCCGCCCTTCCTGCCGGCGTTGGCCGTCGCACTCGCCATCGGGGCAGGGTTCACCGTGCTGGCGACGAGGCGGTCGCGCACCACCGACCCACTCGAACGCCGCCAGCTGGCACTGGTCGGCTTCGGCACCGGCCTCGGCCTGGGGGCGCTCCTCCTGGTCGTCTTGATCAATTTCGTCCCGGGTCTGGGTCCCCGGCTGGGCCGGCTCTTCATGGTCGGAGCGGTCATCTTCGCCTTCCTGTGCATGCTGATCTCACCGATCTCCTTCCTGTATGCCTTCGGGCGGTACCGGTTGCTGGAAGTCGAGGGTCGCATCCGCCGCGGCACGCGGTTCGCGGCCGTCACCGTCATCTTGCTGGCCGCCTTCGTGGGAGTGCTCTTCGGCGTCAGCGAGCTTCTGCTCAAGGTACTGCGGGTCGAGAGTCGGACCCCAACGGTGGCGGTGGCCATGGTCTCGGCCCTGGGATTCTTCCCCGTGCTACGCCGGACGCACCGGCTCGTCGAGGATCGCTTCTATCCCGAACGACGCCGGCTTCGTGCGCTGCTCAACGATCTGCTCACCGCCACCTCGGCGATGCCGGATCGAGCAGCGCTCTGGACACATCTCCAGGATCGTCTGCAGGCCGGCCTGGGGGTCTCGCGCGTCATCCCGCTGGTTTTCGACGACGAGGCCGGTGCCTTCGTGAACCCGGCCGGCCCGATGGCGCCGCTCGACGCGCAGGGCGTTCTCGTCCGCGAACTGGTCGTGACCGGGCGGCCCCACATGGTGGACGAACTGCGGGCCGCCGAGCGGATCGAGATCCCGGGTGATCTCGACCGGTGGCTGACGACCGAGAAGGTCTCGCTTCTCTTGCCCATGATGGTCCACGGCCGCTTGCGCGGCATCCTGGCGCTGGCCTTCGATCAGGAGTTCGAGAATCTGGCGGCCGAGGAACTCTCGCTTCTCGCCTCGGTAGCCTCGCAGGTGGGTCTGCAGAGCGAGAACCTTCGGCTCTTGGAGGAGAACATCGAGAAACGGCACCTGGCCGAACAGCTCGCCACCGCGCGGCGCGTGCAACAGCGGTTCTTGCCGCAAGAGCTGCCCGTCACGCCGGGACTGGACGTGGTCGCCACGTGCATCTCCTCACTCGAGGTCGCCGGCGACTACTACGATGTGATTCCTCTGGGGAAAGGCCGCACCCTGCTGGCGATTGGCGATGTATCCGGCAAGGGCGCCGGGGCGGCCATGATCATGGCGAACGTGCAGGCGTCCCTGCGAGCGCTCTCGGGATTCAAGGTGGAACTCAGCCAGGCGGTCACGCAGCTCAACGACGTGATCTACGGAAACACCGAGACCGGCCAGTTCATCACCTTCTTCGCCGCCATCTACGATCCCGCCGGCGGCACCCTCACCTACGTCAATGCCGGTCACAACCCGCCGCGCATCGTGCGCTCGAGCGGCGAGGTCATCTCCCTGGACGCCGGGGGACCGATCCTGGGCGTGCTTCCGAACCTTCGCTACGAGCAGGTTCAGGTCCGCGTGCGGCCCGGCGACCTGTTCCTCTCCTTCACCGACGGGGTGACCGAAGCCCGTTCACCCGATGACCTCGAGTTCGGCGAAGACCACCTCGTGTGGCTCGTGCGAGAGCATGGGACCGAACCACTGGAGCGGATCCCGGAGACGATTCAACAGGCGGTGGAGGCCCACACGGGAAGCACCAGCTTCGCCGACGACCTCACACTGCTGATCGCCCGCGTGCGCGATCTCTCCTGATCCGTGCCCCCGCCCAGAAAAGCGACCATGGCGACGAAGCGTACTGCAATCTGCAATATCTCGGGGACGTAGACGCCGTCGTGCAATGCGGCTGCGCGAGGGCCGGGCGGCGGCGTAGCGGCCGCCCCCCGGGGAGACCGCCGAACGCGAACACCGCAACCCCTTGACATCCCCGCCGTTGGTCCTCGCAGCCCGATATGCGCCTCGTTGCCCGCCTCCGCCTGGCACCTCTCTTGCACGTTGGGACCCGGATCGTTCCCATTGGGCAGTGGGCACACGCATTCTCCATTCAGGTGAGGGGGCAGTATGTCGAGCGGCGAAGAACACGCGAAATCGCAAGCGGACGCCACGGCCCGGCCGGTGGGCGGCTCTTCGAAACGCCCGGGACTACCAGTCGGTCTCCTGGCCGGCCAACTGGCCGCCCTCTTGTTGCTGGCCGTGGTGACGAGCTGGCTGCTGCAGCGCGGCGAGGTCAAAGAAGACGCCGCCCAGCAACAGGCCCGCGCTCGCTGGACGGCCGAACTCATCGCGCAGGCCGTGGGGGGATCGGTCTCTCTCCAGGACTCCCCTCGCCTGCTCCCCGTGCTGGAGCGCGCCACGCGGGACGCCCAGCTCGAGGCGGCCGCGATCCTGGACACCACCGGCACGATCGTAGCCCACACGAACGTGACCCGCACGGGGCTGCAGCTCGCCGTCCCGCGAAAGTCCGAGCAGTCCAGCGCCCAGCTCGCCCGCAGCCTGGGCACCCGCCTCTTTGGCAGCGACACCCACCCGGTCGTACTCCACCCTCTCCTGGGGCGGGATGCCGCCGTCGGCACGCTGGTGTTGCAGTTGCCGCAACCCCGGGGCGGCTTTCACGCACTCAGTCCGGAGGCCTTCCTGCCGGTGGCGATGCTGCTTCTGGCCTACGTGGGCCTGACGCAAGCCACCGTTCGCCGGGCCATCGCCCCCACCTCCGCGTTTCTGGAGCGGCTCGCCCGGACGCTGCAACCGTCCGGAGACAAGCCCCAGGAGGGCGCGGCCGGAGACTCCTACGGCCAGGTGATGGAAGAGACCGTCTCCTTCGTCGATGCGATGCGCCAGGCCAAGGAGTCGCTGACGATCGAGAACCGACTGCTGGGTTACGAGCGCAAGCGCATGGAGAGAGTCCTCGATCAGCTCCCCGACGGCATTCTGATGCTGGACCGCGGCGGGGAGATCTCCTACCTGAACCGCGCGGCCATCGGTCTCCTGAACATGAAGCCGGATGGGGCGGCCGAGCATCACGCCCCGCAGGTTCCCGACGAGTACAAGGAGGCGCTGCTCGAGGCCGAGCGCAGCGGGCGGGCCACGCTCTCGAAGCCGTCCGAGTCGCAGGACCGGATCATTGTCATCACCCGCATCCCCATGCCGGCGACGACCGGGCACACGGCGGGAACGCTTTTCACCCTGCGCGACACGACGGCCCAGCGATCGGCCGAGCGCGCGCAGACCGAATTCCTCTCGCAGGTTGCGCACGAACTCAAGGCCCCGCTGAACACGATCGTCACCTACGTCGAAGCGCTGGCCGACGATGCGCTGCTCAGCGCCGACGAACGGCGTGAGTTCTACAACACGCTCAACAGCGAAGCGCATCGGATGAGCCAGCTCATCAACAACCTGCTTCAGCTCTCGCGCATCGGTCTCGGCAATCTCTCGGCCAAGTTCGCCTTCGTGAAGACGGGC
>CAZZIF010000238.1:3319-6554 GCA_964654025.1 uncultured bacterium | reverse complement strand
GCGTCGCAGGCGTTCGACGGTGCGTGCCTCATGGCTCGCGGCGCGAAACACGCACTCGACCCGCTTCCGGCCCGCAGCGGCCAGACGGGTGTGCAGGCCACTGTCGACCAACAGGGCTTCGATCGCGCCGGCGAGCGCGGAGGGATCTTGCGGAGGCACCAAGAGACCGTCCTCATCGCCGGGAATGAGCTCGCGAATCGAGGGCAGATTCGAGGCGACGACCGGTACACCGCAGGCCATGGCCTCGGCCAGCGTGTTCGGGATGCCGTCGCGATCGCCGCGCTCGGTGACCTGCGAGGCCAGCACCATGCAATGAGCTTTGCGGTAGCACTCCCGCACCTCATGTTGGACGAGCATGCCAGCCAGGTGCACGCGGCGCTCGAGTCCGAGTTCGTGGATCAACGCGGTCAGCCGCCGGCGCTCGGGGCCCTCGCCCACGATCTCCACGACGAAGTCGAACCCGCGATCCGCAAGCAGCCGCGTTGCGCGCAGAAGTGTCTCGAAGCCCTTCTTCGGAACCAGTCGTCCCACCGACAAGATCACCGGGGGCGTCGGCCGCGGGACGTTCCCCGGTGAGAAGTACTCGGTATCGACGCCGTGGTAGTGAAGCTCGATGACCGGCCTGGGCAAGACCTGTGGATCGGGCCCGGGGGGCGCTGCCAGCGAACGCAAACGCTGCACATTCCACCGGGTGCAGGTGAGGGTGTACCGCGCGGCGCGAAGCTTCTTCCCAAGCGATGCGGGCGAGGAGAGGTGGATGTCCTTCGCGTGGGCGGCCATGCTCCAGGGTACACCGCTCAACCGGCCGGCCAGGCGCGCGACGCTGGCCGGTGTGTGCGCCCAGGCTGCGTGCAGGTGGCTGATCCGGTCCCGGCGCATCGCGTGGGCCAGGTGGATCCCGCGCCAGAGCTGTCTGAAGCGCCGTGCGCGCGGCCGCCTGAGGTAGCGCAGAAGGGCGCGGTGCGTTGCTGCCGGAGAATGGCGCCATACGATCCCCAAGGCTCGCAGGAACCCCGGCACGTTGCGCAAGGTGACCGGCGGCAACACTTCGACCTCGTTCATCAAGGCTTCGGCTGCCGGTTGCACGCGACGGTCGCGGGTCGGGGGGAGGGTCGAGTAGATCTTCACCGGCACCCCTTGCCGGCGCAGCGCCAGAACCTCCTTCAGAATGAAGGTCTCCGATACGCGTGGAAACATCTTGGCCAGATACCCCAGCCGTCCCCCGGGAAGAGGATCACTCGCGTAGGTCGAGCCGCCTGGTTTGGGGCGGGCCGTCATCGGCTGGGCGCTGGCGCCCGGCGGGGGATTCCCGTGGGTTTGTGCAAACGTCCTGACGGTTTTCGATTGGTTTGTCATGGTGTCAGTCGAAGGTGAAGGTGAGCGATTCGGTGCGAGCTTCGGTTTCGTCGCCGAGCTCGAGCTTCACCCGCCAGTAGTAGGTGCCGGGCCGCACGGACCCTCCGGCATACTCGCCCTCGTTGGCGATGCCGTTCCAGAGGGCGGATTCGGTGTGCTCCTTCTCGGAACTCCAGATGCGATCTCCCGACCGGTCGTAGAGCTGCACCCGCGCGGACAGGAACGACCGTGACGGCGAGGTCCACGCAAACGTAATCGGGCTGAAGAGAGTGGGTATCGGATAGGCGCCTCCTTTGGTGGGCACTTCGAGCTCGATGCCGTAGGCGTGGATGTCGAGCGCCGGCAAGACCATGAGTTCGGCATCCTGCGTCAAGGTGAAGACCTTGCTGACCGAGTCGAAATCCCCATCCTCTTCACCCGAGATCTTGACCTCCCACCGCCCGGCCCCGATGTCACTGAAGGTGTACTCGCCGTCATCGTCGGTCTCCACGGCAGCTACGACGACGGCCGTCTCCGCATCGCGCAGATCCACATCGACGTCGTCGGCCTCATCCCCATCACGTTCGACCGCTCCTTTCACGTTCGGGATCGGCACCCGCGGTCCCACGTTGTCCTGGATGTCCGGTGAGCATGCCAGAGGGAACAGACAGGCGAGCAACAGAAGGCCCGCCATGAGTAGGTTCACCGCGCCGGACGGCCAGGTCGCATGCCGGATTGGCGATGCCGGGTACGGGTCAAGCCGGGCGGCGCGCTGGTCGAGCGGCGAAGGGTTGCCAAGGGGTGGCCTTCTTCTTTCGATGCTATGCGCGTCCATGAGTTCTACCGAATGACGAGAATGCGGGCCGCACCGGCCGTGCCGCCAGGTCTCACGAAGTAGGCGCCCGGGGAGACCCACTGGCCGTGCTGATCGCGCCCGTCCCAGTGGATGCGTCCTTGGTCATCTCCTCGGAGGGAACGCACCAGGCGCCCCGCAAGATCGACGACCTGGATCCACGCCGCGGTGGGGGTGGCACCGGAGGCACTCTCTTGACCGGCCGCTGGGCCGCCGGTTGGTCCCGTTGGCCGCGCTCCGAGTTCGGGAACCGACCCGGGAGCGGATCCCGGTGCGGATCCCGGAGCGGATCCCCGAACCAACCCTGCAGCCAGTTGCAACCAGACCCCGCCCGTGGTCGGGTTGGGGCCGAGGACCGTGAGCTGGTGGCTCGCCAGACGGGGCTCCCACTCGACCGAGGTCGTCGCGTTGCCCATGGCCCACACCCGGCCGGTCACGTCCGCGAAGTAGATATCCCCCCGGCAGCTCGGCGCGGGCGTGGTGTAGATCGGCTCGCCTACGGTGAAGGTCCAGTCGGTGGATCCGTCCCCGTGAATGAGGTAGAAGACGCCGTCGAGCGAACCGACACCAATGACATCGTCATCGGCCCAATAGACCGGCGACCCGTAGATGTCGGCTCCGACCGAATACTCCCACTCGAGCTGGCCGTCGCTGCCAATCGCCAGCAGCTTGTCATCCGATCCGATGTAGACCATGCCGTCGGCGCCCAGGGCGGGTGAGGAGCGCAGCACGTTGCCGGTCGGATAGGCCCACAGCAGCTCCTGATCGACCGTGACCGCGTAGAGGATGCCGTCGTAGGAGCCGAAGTAGACCTCGCCGGTCTCGCTCACCGCCGGCGAGCAGTACTTGATCTGGTCACCGGTGGTCGCGCTCCAGCGCAGCGTGCCGTCCGGCCAGACGGCGTAAAGATTGCCGTCGGTTGAGCCCACGAAGATGGTGCCATCGGGGGCGATGGCCGGAGAGCTGCGGATCGTGTCGGCGGTGGCATAGGTCCAGGCCAACGTGCTGTCGGGGTTCACGGCGTAGAGGCGCCCATCATCGGCGCCG
>CAZZIF010000238.1:0-3309 GCA_964654025.1 uncultured bacterium | reverse complement strand
AGCGCAAGGAGCCGTCGGGGTTGAGCGCGTTCAGGGTGCGGTCCCAGGAGCCGAAGTAGATCGTGCCGTCGCTACCGATATTCGGGGCCGTCTTGACCGCCCCCCCGGCTTCGAAGGTCCACTTGAGACTGCCGCCCGGATGGACCGCGTAGAGCCGGTCGTTCGAACCGCCGATGTAGATTGTGCCATCCTCGGCCAGCGCCGGTGTAGAGTAGCGGAAGTTTCCGTCGCCCCGGAACGTCCAGACGGGTTCACCGAAGAAGGAAAGCGCGACGAGTTCCTTGTCCAGATTGCCGACGTAGATCGTGCCATCGGGCCCGACAACGGGCGAGGAGTAGACGATGCTGTCGCTGGTCGTGTAGGACCAGTCCAGCAAAGAGTCGAAGGGCGCGTCACACGGGGTGAAGCCCGAATGACGCGGATCGCCGTGGAACATTCTCCAGGTATCGGCGTCCGGTGCCGCTGCGTTGCAGAACAGGGCCGCACCCAGGAGGATCCAGGTCGAGCATCGTTTCACCCTGCTTGTGATGTGGTTCTGCAATGGCTGTGATGAATGCATGAGATCGTCCTCATTCCGATTCCCAGGCCCAGCGCACACCACCGGAGATGATGTGCTCGGAGAAGGCCCCCTCTTCGTCGTAATCGACATCCTGCCCGCTATCGAGGCGCACATGGCGCCACTGCCTACGGTATTCGGTGTACAGCGAGGTCCACCGGCTCAGCTCCCGTTCGAGGCTCACCGAGAGATCACCGAACCGATCGTGTCTTCCGAAGTGATTCCAATCTTGCGTGTCCAGCGAGGTGTACTCGCGCCAGGTCAGCTCCACCGAGAAGGCCAGGGTCGAGGCCATCGGCGGCCACTCCACCTCGACGAAAGGGGTAACCAGGTACTCGCGGTTCGAGAGGTCCTTGCCAAGATCCGGGTCGTTGCTGGACCGGTTGCGACGGTAGGCCAACTCGGCGCCCGCCTTCCAATCGGAGCTCAGTTCGATTTCGATCTCGCCGCCGCCACCCAACCGCACCCGGTCGCGCTCGGCGAACGCTTCCAGGTAATGCCGCTGCGATACCTCGAACTGGAAGGTGAGCTCTACGTGCTCGCTCTGTTGCCTGCGCATCTCCAACTCGACGTCCCAGCGCTCGTGCACCTCGGAGCGAAACTGCGTCGCTCCGGGAAGCGCATCCTTGTCAAATCGGTGGCGACCGTAGACCTGGGGACTGTACTGCACCTCCAAGCCGAAGCGCAGATCCCCGCTGGGGCGCAATTGGTAGGTTCCGGCGAAGGCCTCCTCACTCTTGATGGAGTTGTTCAAGAACTGCTTGCGCTCATACCCCAGGCCGATCTCGTGTTTGGCGCCGGCTGCGCGCCCTAGTTCCCAGGTTCCTTCCCAGGCGAACGCGAGAAACTCGTCCTCCATGTCGTCGACCACGAAGTAAGCCTCGGGGGAGGCGCTCGCGAAAGCGCGCCGCTCGGCGTCGGAGGCATCGAGCAGATTCGAGTCGTGGCCGAAGAGCACCCGGCCCTCCATCTCCTCGGGTACCAGCTCCAGCGCTCCGGCGGTCGAACCCGGCACGGCTGTCCCCAGCACGGCCGCTCCTAACACTGCCACTCGCAGCAAGGTTGTCCTCAGGATGGTTCCTGTGATCAGAGGCCAACACCACTTCCACAGCGATCTCAGGGTGGGGCCGGGAGGAGATTTCCTCCCGGCACCCATGGGGTCGACTCGCGACGCCATGGGGAGCGGACCCGGCTGGCCCACGGAGGTCCACTGCCCCTTGGTTCTCGAGATCACCTCCCCCCCCTGAAGCTTTCGAAGCTGCCGTCGACCGTTGGTGGGCTCGGCCGATGAACGATTCGACCGGTCGATTGCACGTCGTACTCCCCTCTCGGGGTGAGCGCCGTTTCCGTAGAGTTGGCAGATACGCTGCTTGAACGCCTCGAGTCCACCCATCCACGGCGGCTCGACTGCGATGTCACGCGGCGCCGCGGCGAAGGATTCCGCTAGCTCTTGGCCCAAGCTGTCGGGCGTCAGGCGATCGGGAGGCAACAACCGGATCATGCCGGCCGCCTCGAGGGCCAGTGCCCGGATGATCTGCTCCCGCCGCGGCCGGACGCGCGGTACGACGATCGATCGCTTGGCCAGCGACATGACCTCGCACAGCGTGTTGTAGCCCCCCATCGAGAGCACCAGATCGACCTGGCGCATCCAGGACGCGAGCGGTTGCACGAACTCGTGAACCGACACGTTGTTGAGGCGGGGCAGTAGCTCGCGCAGACGTTCTTGGTAGTCGTTCTCCATCAGCGGTCCGGTGACCAGGTGGAGTTGGTAGGGGCTGGCCTGACCCAGGCTTTCTTGCAGGCGGGCCGCACAGAGCAGCAGATCGGCACCGTCACCGCCGCCGCCGCTGGTGACCAGGATCCGGCGGCACCCCGACCGGCACGGCGGCAGCTCGGGGTGGCCGTTGCGCTCGTCCGGGTAGGGGGCGATGTAGCCCATGAAGCGAGTCTTCTCCGGCGGGAGGTCGTAGGCCGTGAGAGCATCGTAGATCTCCGGGAAACCGAAGACGCTGATCTCATCATAGAAGTGCCGCAGGAGCTGCGGAACCTCTTGCCCCCTCCAGGCCCGGCGGACCGCGGCCGGTGAGTCGAGTACGTCGCGCAAGTTCAAGTGGATACGCGTCTTGGGGTGCTCGGTCCTGAGGTGGTCGAGGGTCGCGAGAAGCTCGCCTCTCATGCCGGCCGGGACATTGTCGACCAGCAACAGATGAGGACGGAAGTGACGGATCGCATTCAGCAGAAGCTGCTCGCGCATGCCGCGGATCTGCCGGTTCGACAGACCCAGGTCCCGGGCCTCATAGAGCTCCGGCCCGGTCTTGACCACCGAGGGCAGCTTGACGTAGTCCAGTCCGCGTGGAAACCGGAACCGATGGGCCACTGGTGAGCCGGTCAACAGAAGCACGCTTGCCTGGGGAATCGCCTCCAGGACAGCACGAGCCAGACGCGTGCTGCGGGTCAAGTGGCCCAGCCCATAGGTGTCGTGGGAGTACACCGCGACGCGCAGGGTGTGTATGGGTCGGTGAGCCATCCGCCTTCGTCCCTAGTGAGCTGTTTACGAGCTGGGCGATTGCCATCCAAATGATTGGATAGACCTCACCTAGGTGGGTCCGAAGGGGTAGACGGATCAGGTCCTGATCGAAATACAACGGGGCGCAGGTTTGCGCCAGATCAATGGGCCCGTGAGCCCGAATCATCCTATCGCAACTCTATCGCAGCAGACTGGTCAGAGCGAAGACGACGAAGGTGACGAGGAT
>CAZZIF010000237.1:4955-6608 GCA_964654025.1 uncultured bacterium | reverse complement strand
CCAGGCGTTCATTGAGGTGATGGGGAGGCAGTCGGTCGTTGTTTTGGCCGCCGGCCTGTCGGACGAACAACGCATGCTCCTGCGTGAGTTCTCTCGTGAGGCAGGCCCGCGCCTACGCGTCGTGCTCGCCTACGCCGAACCCCCTGCGCCGCCGACTCGCGAGACGGTGACCGAACGGCGGGTCCGCAAGGTCTTCTTCCTGCTGCAAGATGCCTGGCACGGCTTTCAGTTCTTGTTCGACGACCTGTTCGTGCGCAAACCAAAGGTTCTCATGGTGTCCCACTCGGACTGCTGGCACCGGCGGCAGATTCCGGGTGGGCGCTGGGCCCGAACCGATGTTCACCTCGAGTCGGTCTGGCGCGTCGCGCGCAGCGAACCGTTGCGGCCCTATTACCGCTCGGACAGCTATCACCCCGACGTCGGCGCCATGACCTCGGGCGTGCTTGCGCCCGTTCACCTGCGCCATTTCCTGTTCCTGCTGGCCCAGACCAGCCGGGGGTATCGGGAAACGCGCAGCATCCTGCGCAAGTGGCGGCGTTTGCGCCAGCAGGAGGCCTTTGTCGAATCGCTCGTGATGGAGGGCCTGAGACTAAGCGATCTGCTGCTTGCCTGGTTCGATGAAGCCACCCGTAGCGCCCTACCGAAGTTCGTGCGCGACACCCGCAGGGAGTCGCACTTCCTGCGTGGGATTCGGCCAGAGGCGATCGTCCTCACGCACGAACAGGATGCCAACCTCCCGCTGCTCGTCGCCGCGCGCCGGATGAGGATTCCAACCATCGCGCTGCAGACCAAGCCGCTGCAGCAGTGGGATGACGCCTACCTGTCAGCGCCGCCGGATCCATCCCACGCGATCTGCCTGCCCGATTGCCTGTGCGTGTTTTCCTCTGAGACGAAACGCCGGCTGGTCGAGAGGGGAGCCCTCGAGCCGTCGCAGGTCTTGGTGACTGGGGATCCGCGCCTCGAGAATCTCCCGGCCGATGGCGCCAAGGACGAGGGGGAGAGCGCGCGGTTACGCCGGTTGTGGGGGGTCGAGAAGGACCAGCGCGTGCTGTACCTGGGATGCGAGAGTCAGGAACTGCCGGAGGTCTTGGGTTGGCTGGCAGCGGGCCGCCGGCAGGACCGGCGCATCTTCTTGCTACTCGGCCTGCCCGGGCGCCTGCGCGGGGAAGAAGCCGCCGCCCGGCAGATCGCATCCTCACTGGATCTGCACTGGCACCACCTGCTGCGACAGGAAGCCCTCACCGACAGCATGCCGGGCGTCGATCTGGTGGTGACCTCCGACGCCCACCAGGTGGCCGAGGCCTTGTTGCACCAGGTGCCGGCGGCCTGGATTCATCGAGGGCCGGGCGATAGCTCGCTACCCCGGCCCGTGCCCGCTGGTCTGGCCACCGTGCACGACAGCGCCTCGATGTCCTCCTTGGTCGCCGGCTTTCTCGCGGGTGAGGCGGTGGGCAACGTGAGCCAGGACGAGCGAGAGGTCTTCTTGGACCGCACCTACGGCCCACGTCCCGGCGAGGCCAGCCGGCGCATCCTGAATGCGGTGGCTGTGATGCTAGACCGTGACGGGAGCGGCCCGGAGCAGAGCTAGCGCCCCGGCCCGCTCGGTTGGTCAGGAGGCCGGCGGTGCTAGCCGGCGGTCCTAAGCGGCGATGC
>CAZZIF010000237.1:0-4855 GCA_964654025.1 uncultured bacterium | reverse complement strand
GGCGGTGCTAACCGCTTGACTCGGCTCCGGTCCGCAACAGGCCGCTTACGCTGGGACCGCGTCCAGCCGACCATCGCGAGTCGTGCAGATCCCACCAGGCCACGAGCTGCCAGAAGCCGCCGCCCGGGTCCCAGCGGAGGAAGAGCCGAGCTGCGGTCTCGGTCTCTGCTTCCACCCGCGTGCCCGACTTCCGCCAGGACACACGCAGTCTCACACTCTTCACCTCTAGCTTCGCCCAAGCCTGCTCCTGCACGATCAGGTGTTCGGCTGCTGTGATCGTTGCCTCGATGCTCAGCGAACTCATCAAACTGTCTTCCAGGAAAGTGGCGAGACGTTCCAACCACAGCTGGCGCGGCCAGGGGGCGTCGGCGGATTTGGTTCCCTCCTTGCAGGGATGGAAACGCAGGTCGGCCGCCGCTAGCTGCCCCGGGCGTGCGGCGTCGCGCGCGCGGAACGCTACGAGCAGCGCCTCCCAGGCACCCTCGGGCGAATCCGCCGCTGGTGCGTCGAAGACCGTGATAGTCACCGCCGCCTTCGCCAGGCGCCCCCACCCGTCGGCGGCACGGGCTTCCAGATGGTGTTCCCCCAGCGTCATCGGGGGTGGCGTGATGGCGCATCCGGCATCCGGCAGATCCGCACCATCGAGGCGCCATCGTATGGCCCCCGACGGCAGCGCGCCCTCATCAGGGTCCCAGGCCTGTGCCCGCCAGGAGGAAGCCTCCTGGGGGGTGCCGCGCTCGATCCAGCGGTGGTCGGCCGGGTGTTCGATCCAGACCTGCGGCGCGCGGTTGGGGCACAGCACGACGTGACGCACGGGGCTGGCGGCCAGATTCCCGGCCTGGTCGGCCGCATCGAGCCGAAGCTCGTGGGACTGACTGTCCGCCTCGGCTGAACACGGGTAGGCGAAGCTCCAGGGCGGTGTATGCCGGACAAGACGGGGCTGCCCGTCGAGCAGCAAGCTCACACGTGCCACCCCGCCCTCGTCGGTGATTTGGGCGACGACCTTCAGGGTGTCTGCGATCCTGGCTCCCTCGAGAGGCGAGAGGAAGGTCACCTCGGGGGGACTCTGATCGCCCGGGGAGGCCGGTGTGGGCTCCTCGCGTACGCAGGATGGTCCGGCCAGGAGCAGGGCGACCAGGACCAGGGTGACCAGGACCAGGGTGACCAAGAGGGGAGCGACCAAGAGCCGGGCGACGACGAGCAGGGTGACGCCGTGCAGCGCCAACCGATGCGGATCCGCCAGCCTCAGCGCGTAGGTGATCGGGCGACCAGTGCTAGACGGCGATCGGCCGTCTACGCGACCGGGTAGCATGTGACGCGACATCGTGTCCTCCCCGTTGACGATTGGAGTTGCGGGAGGACATAGCGAATCGGATGCCAGGGGTGCGACGGCGTGCCGCACGCGCCGCGAGTCCGGCACGGGTCACATGACCGCCTAGATCAGGCGGTCATGCCGCGAAAAAGCGCTTCAGCCCGATCCTTGATGGCCGGCCCCTGGGCGAAGATCTCTTCGATGTCGTCCTGGGTCAGCCCTAGGGCGTCGAGCATGAGCGGTGGGATCGTCGGGATCTGCTCATCCATCATGACCCCGATCTCACTGGCGCGTGTCAGGAGGTCGGCCAGCGAGATGAGCGTGACGACCGGATCCTCGCGCAGGAGGGACAGGATTCGTTCGTGATTTTCTTCTTCCTCGCACCAGATCTGCGGGAGGTGATGCTCGGCGATGACCGTCGGGATCGGCTCCGGAAGCCGCCAGGCCTGGGCGATGCGGTAGCCGAGCTGGCAGTGATCCATGTCGAGCATCTCGAGTTCGGCGCGGTAGAGCGTGCCGTACTCCTTGATCGACTCGCTCACCATTCCGAAGTGATCGGGGAACTTGAGGTATAAGATCGCCAGACCGATGTCGTGCAGGATCGCGAAGGTGAAGAGTCGCTCGAGCGGGATCGATTGGTCGCGTTCCCACTCCTCCTCGCTACCCAGCGCTTCCAGACCGCGCAGCGGGCGAGGTCCCCCATCGGCCCCCTCGGCCGAGCCGCCCGCGCGACTGCGCGTGGTGGCCAGGGCCCAGTGCTGTTGGGTCTTCGGCTTGGCGCGCAGCGCCTCGCCAATGGCGTTGGCGAAGTAGGCGCACCCCATCGAGTGCTCCCAGAAGGCTTCGGGGCGCTGCCGGGGATTACGAGTATCGATCAACGTATTGAGCAGCATGGCCGTGATGGCCAGGTTGGCGGTCTGTCCCATCCCGAGCAGCACGACCGCCTCATGGACGGAGTTGATCTTGCGCGCGAACCCGTAGAGCGCCGAGTTGACCGTGCGCAGGATCTTCGCCGTGAGCGATTGATCCTGGCGGATGATCTGTGACAGCTCGCGTGGCGTCGCGTCGGGATTCTCGATGCAGTCCATCACGCTGTTGAAGATGGCCGGCAGCGTGGGGATCTCCTGCAGATCCTTGATGACGCTAAGGCGCATGCGCCGGCGCCGACCGCCACCCGTCTTGCCGGCTGGCGCCTCGGAGGGTTGTCCGAGCATGTTTTGCAGCATCAGAGCGAGACTGGGCGCACGCTGCTGGAGTTCTTGCGTGAGCGCGTGCGGCAGGTGCAGCGCGCGCAAGGGGGAGAGCGCCACCGCTCTTGCCGGTTGCGCGGCCGCCGCCGGATCCGCCCATTGTCCCAGCAGGCTTCCGGAACCGTAGACTGGCATCTTCGGGTCGTCGGGATTCGCGGCCTGGCCGCTGAGCACGAGAAAGAGCCCGGTGCCCTGCAGGGAGCTGGATTCGTAGAGCGAAGCCTCCGGAGCGAGTTCACGCAACCGGGCGAGTTGCAGGAGAAGCTCGAGGTGTTCCGGTTCGGCTCCGGCGAGGAGGGGCAGGTCTCTCAGTTCTCCGAGCATTTGATCCACCGAGTCCGCGATGAGTGCATCCAGACGATCTTGGCTCTGACGCGCGATCGAGGTGATCTTGTAACTGGCCCGCTTGCTGCCGCCGGCCAGCCCACCTTGCCAGACCACCCGGGCCTTGCAAAGAATGGCGTCGCCGGCGATCTCGCTGGGGAGAATGCCGGCGAGTATGATCGTGGGCAGCGGATGGTCCGTCTTCACTTGCACGGAAAACCCGCTGGAGGAGATGTCCATCGTCTCCCCAATGTAGGTCTTCGATCGATCCGGCGCGGTGAAGTGGATCGGAAACCGCATGGGGGCCCTATGCGTTCGGCCGAGTTGCATGACTGCTCCGCTGGTCTACCGGTTCGACGGTCGAAGATCGCTGTGCTCAGGATGCTTCGGGGGCCCGTCGGCAGGCCCCCCTTCAATCATCTGTCGTGGGGGGAACCTTCTTTAGGAATGGCAAGGGGATAGCTGCCTTTTCCCACAGGTTCCAACGCGATCATTACCGTAGTACACGGACGTCGCGTGTCAAGATCCGTTGCCGTTGGGTGCTTGCCTGCGCGGTTGCTTGTGGGTTGCCTGCGCGGCCGCCTCCAGGTTGCCTGCTAGCGGCCCCGGGTTGCGTGCGTGGCTGCCTCCGGGTTGCCTCCGGGTTGCCTACGCGGCTGCCTCCGGGGTGCCTGCGAGGCGACCCCAGAGCGTCGTTTGTGAGGCTATCCGCATGATTACCCGTGAGCGTGCCTGCTAGGCCGCCAATGCGGTCGGCGTCAGGTCGGGGTGACGGTCAGCGCAGGAGCTGAAAGCGTTTGCTGGCCATCTGACCCTCCCCGTAAACGCGAAAGAAGTACGTGCCCGAGGCCACCGGCCGGCTGGCCTGGTCGCGTCCGCTCCAGCGGAACTCATGGTCAGGGCCCGGCCCGAACGGGCCGCGCCAGCGGAAGACCTCGCGGCCCGCGGCATCGAGGATCTGCGCGCCGGCCGCCCACCGGTCCGGGCTGCGAAACGCGAGACGAACGGGGCCGATGGCCGGTTGGGGCCACGCCGCCAGCTCGAAGGCGTCTGGGGCCAGGTCGCCGGGATCGGCCGGGTCGTGGCCGTCGACGCCCGAGGCCGGGCCGTGAAGCGGCAGAAGCGCGCGAGGGTACAGGCCCACCGGGATGAGACCACCGAGTGGCTGGAGGGTGGCCGTGTCGAAGACGCGCACGCCGGACTCGACATAGCTGGCGTCGGCCACGTAGAGCTCCCCGTAGGAGGGATCGGTGGCCAGGTGCGTGTAGGCATACTCGTTGCTGGAGATGACGGTGCCCAGATTCGTGCCCGCATCGAGGTCGAAGGCGACGACGGCGGTCGCCCAGCTGCTCGAGAGGGTGATGGCGAACCCGAGCCGCATGTCCACGCTGGTCCACTGGTTGAGTTCGCCGCCCAGCTCGGCCTCCGTGATGGCGAAGCCCAGGCTTTGTTCGGTGGCCGGGTCGAAGATCTCGATGCCGCCGTCGAGGGTCCCGTAGCTCCCCGTCTCGCCGATCAGGATGCGACCGGTCAGCGCGTCTTCTGCGAAGAGCATCGAAGGATTCGTGGCGGCCAGGGCGAAGCCTTGCACGCCCTGCTGCCCGGGCTCCATGTCGACCAGCGTGTTGGTGGCCAGGTCGATGACGGCCAGATAGCCAGGGGCGACCGGCGTCCAGTAGTAGTCGCGGTCTAGCCGCTGCAAGCCCACATAGAGCCGGTTTCCGGCGATGGCCATACCCATCATCTCGGGCAGCCCGTCGGCGTCGGCGAGCGGGGACAGATCGATCGAGTCGGTGTGCTCGCCGGTCGACGGATCGACCTCCCAGAGCTCGGCGCGGTCGTAGCGGGTCACGAACGCCCGTGTCGGGGAGACGAAGCAGATGTCCTGGGGATTCGATCCGGCCCCGGTCGAGAACTGCAACAGCGTGCTGAATCCCTGCTGCGGGTCGAGCACCTGGATGTGATCGCA
>CAZZIF010000236.1:2808-6618 GCA_964654025.1 uncultured bacterium | reverse complement strand
GGCGGATGCCGGCGCCCTCGGTGATCATGGCGGCGACCTTGGGCAACAGGTCGGGACGTTTGAGCCAGTAGGTGGTGGTGAAGGTCGGGGCCGCTTCGCCGGAGGATGCGTGGACGCTGTCTTCATGCCCCCGGACGTAGCGAACCCGGGGCCAGAGACGACCGAATGGGCCGAAAATCTTCATCCTCGCCCTAAGAGAACACGCCCCCGTCCGTGGGACGAGCGGCGTTGGGATTCTTCGGGACACAACCAACTGGCTAAGGGTCTGGCTGAAATCAGCCGATGGGTAACGAGTAGGACGCATCCGAAGTCCTGGACCCGCTCAGGATGGCTACGAGACCCGGCCTGCCCAACCCCAACGCTGGTGGACGGCGTGATCGGTAGGGGGGACGGGCCACGGCAGGAGGCCCTGTGCAGACCCATCCGCAAGGACTGCGCCGCCTGGGGCATGGCGCCGGTGAGCATCTCCGCCCGGGGTGGGTTGTTTCGCCGTGCCTGCCCCGTGGTAGGGCAGGTCTTCCCGCCTGCGGTCTGACGCGGCGGATGCCCGGTCTCGCGGCCCACGGTCTGACGCGTTGGGCGACCGGCAGGCTGGTCCGCTTCCTGACCGCTTGCCTCGCCGCCTGCCTGGCCGTTGGCCTCACCGGGTGCATGGTCGAGAACTTCACGGCGCCACAGGGCTTCGATGGTTCTTCGTCCCATCTCCTGGTCACTTCCCCGCGAGGCGGAGAAGTGTGGTTCGCCGGAGAGAGCTATCCGGTCGAATGGGTATCGAAGGGGCCCGCCGGCGACCAAGTGGGCATCGACCTGGTCCGCGACGGCGCCGTTTGTGCGGTTCTGGCGGCCGAGACGGCCAACGACGGCCGCTTCGATTGGGTCTGCCAACCCTGTTCCTCCGATAGCGTCGCGTACCGGATCCGGGTGACCGATCTGACCACCGGCGCCACCGCCCAGAGCGACCAGCCCTTTGCCGTCTCAGTTCTCGATCTCGTGTGCGAGTTCGAGATCGGCAGTCCCCGAGAGGATCTCTTCTGGACCGAGGGAGATACGCTGAGCCTGCAATGGTGGACGGTCGGCGGCGCGTGTTCGCCGGCACTGATCGTCGACCTCCTCTACGAGGGTGAGTTCGTCTTCGCGATCGACGAGGCGGCCCCCAACACCGGTGTCTACGACTGGCCGGTGGTGGCGGCCGCGGGCGAGGGTACCGGCTATGCGTTGCGGCTGCGCGATCCAGAGACCGGCAGCACGGCCGTGACCCCCGAACCGCTGACGTTCCTGAAGCGCATCGAGCCTTGCGAACTCAAGCTGGAGAGCCCGAATGGCGGTGAAGTGCTGCCCAGTGGAGATCCGGTCCAGATCGAGTGGAGCACGACGGGCGATTGCGAGGGCGCGATCAGGCTGACCCTGCTGTCAAACGGTCTCCCCTGTCAGACGATTGCCGACGGTGTTCCCAACAGCGGATCCTACGAGTGGATCGCCGATGGATGCGGACCCGAGGAAGAGGGATACGAGATCGCGATCGCGCACCCGGTATCGGGGGCTTCAGATCAGAGCGACGGGCCCTTCACGATCACCTGTGACTGCGTGCTCGGCGTTGACGCGCCGGCCGCCGGTGAGACCTGGATCGAAGGAGAGGACGAGCTGATCCTGTGGGATGCCAGTGAGGCTTGCGGCGGGAGCGTGACGATCGATCTCCTCTACGCGGGCGCCTTCTGCGCCACCGTCACTGCTCAGACGCCCAACGACGGCGCCTTCGAGTGGACAGTTGCCGCCTGCGCCGAAAACGGGCCGGGGTACTCCTTGCGCCTCACCGATTCGGAAAGCGGATCATGGGTCACCAGCTCCGGTTTCACGATCGAGACGCCGTGCGAGATCAGCCTGGCCTCTCCCGTGGGCGGCGAACAGTGGCAAGAAGGCGCGCCCTACTGGATCGAGTGGGATGCGGATGGGGCCTGCGGCCCGGTGGTCGATCTCGAGCTCGTGCGCGGTGGCGGTGCCTGTCTCGCCATCGCCGGCGGTATCCCGAACTCCGGATCGTACCTCTGGACGGCCGAGCGCTGCGGCGTCGCCGAGGCGGGCTACCGGCTGCGGGTTACCGATCCCGCGAGCGGGGCGGTTGCCGAGAGTCCCGCCTCATTCGAGATTCTCGAACCGTGTGAGCTGCGTCTCCTGTCACCGGCGGCTGGTGAGGTCTGGGTGGCCGGCAGCGACCGGCTCATCGAATGGGACCTCCGGGGACACTGCGAGCCCACGGTGCGCCTGGAACTGCTGCGTGGCGTGGAGGTGAGCCTCGTGATCGCTGAGGCCGCGTCCAACACGGGTACCTATGCCTGGCGCGTACGGCAACCGGTCGCGGGCTCGTCGGGCTACCGTGTGCGCGCGACCTCATCGGGTGGTGCGTCGGCGACCGGGGCCGCGTTTGTTATCGAACGGCCGTGTTCGGTCGTGCTGACCTCTCCTCGCGGAGGCGAAACCTGGATCGCGGGATCACGGGTGCCAATCGAGTGGTTCGCGGACGGCCTGTGCGGGTCGGCGGTGCGGATCGAGTTGCTGCGTGGTGGTGTTCCGGTTCATACCATCTCGGCGGGGGCGGAGAACAGTGGACGCCACTTCTGGGTGGCCGAACGCTTCGCGGGGCAATCGAGCGGCTACACGATTCGTCTCACCGATCTCGACTCGGGGGCCACCGCGACATCCCCGGCACCGTTTCGAATCGAGGGTTGGGTGACCGTCGGTGTGCAGGTGGGATCGAACGGGCTCTCGCTGCAAACGAACCACCCGGATTGGTCCGGACGACTCGGGATTCAGTTTGAGGGAGAGATCGGTCCGGTCATCGGTTGTCCGGCGTGGGTGCCCTGCGCCTGTCCGGCGCTGCTCCTGGCGCCGGGGAGCGAGGTTGGTGACGGAGGTTGGACCCTTACCGATGGCACGGCAGGGCTCCGCATCGATCCACGCTGCTATCAGGTCGAGGTGCGCGTGCGGGGGGCGCTCGAGGGTTCGTCCCCCGCGGCGCGTCTCACCTTGACCCGGGAAAACGAACCCGAGTGTGCCTCTGCCACCGGCTGGTCGACCGCCTGCAGCACCCAAAGCGTCTATCTTGCCGGAGAATGTATCGCCACGGATGAGCCCCTACGGATGCGGACCACATTCCACGATCCGCTCGGCGGGCGGCTGGCGGTCAGCCGCATCGAGTACATCTTCCACGGGTGGATGGCGCCCTGAGCCGGGTGTGCTCGATCAACCTTCGGGCGGATACCTGTTCATGATCTCGCCGACGGCATCTCTTAGCTCTTCCCCGGGCTTCATGTCGCGCATCGCCCCGACGCCCACGCCGCGCCACACAAGGTGCTCGCCCCGGCGATCGATCAGGTCGATCACCAGCGTGCCCTCCTTGTACCACTTGACGTGAGCCGGACGGACCTGATGGACACGGCCGCGCCAGCCGACGCCGTAGACGGCCGGCATGACCTCGGCCTCGTCCTTCATGGCGGTGCGATAGCCGACGAGCACATCGGCATGGCTCGGTTCACTGACGCGACGGTAACCCATCGCGAGCAGGTTCTCCTCCACGGCCGCCTGCACGTGCGCGTGGAAGAGCGGGTCGCGGAGGATGCGTGTTCGCGGACCGCCTCGGGGCACATTCTTCATGCCGCCCTTGGGCAAGAACGCAAACGTCTCGTAGGCGGTGAAGCTTGCGCTCGGGTCCGCCAGGGTGTGCACCTGGATCCGCGAACACGAGGGGAGCACGATCATCAACGCCATGAGGGTGGCGCTTAGGACGGCTCCTCGGATGGCTCCTCGGACGGCTCC
>CAZZIF010000236.1:0-2708 GCA_964654025.1 uncultured bacterium | reverse complement strand
GGCTCCTCGGATGGGACGTCTCTCCAGCATGACCTACCTCCCTGGTTGGGCTTCGACGAGACGGCAGGGTCCGCCCGCGTGCGTTCTCGAGGCGGCTCTGCAGCCTCCATAGATACCATCGGCTCGCGAGTGCGCAACTGTAAGGATGGGAACCATATGCTATTCTGCCCGCGGTTTCCGTTTTGCATCGGGCGGGAAGTGCCAAGGGCAAGGGCAAGGAGAGTTGCCGATAGGAGCAGACGCCATGGGAGATGTGCCGTGCGGCCATGAGGACGCCATGGGAGACGTGCCGCGCGACCTTGAGGACGCCGTGGGAGACGTGCCGCATAGCCCTGCGGTCGCCAAACGTCCGCGCATTGGGTTGACACTCATGCTCGATGCCCCCGAAGCGGGCTTCCCATCGCCCCGATACTCGATGTCGCGGGCCTACTTCGCCGCGATCCGCGCCGCCGGGGGAGTTCCGGTGGCGCTCGTGCCAGGCGCCCTGGAGGAGCTCGACCTCTACCTGTCGCCCCAAGGGGTCTCGCGCGTGCCCTCCCTTGCGCTGGACGGTCTCTGCCTGACCGGGGGCGGAGACCTGGATCCGCGCTACTACGGCGCAGAACGTCATGAGGCTTGCCAGGAGCCCGACCGCGAACGCGACTCCATGGAGTACCGCATCCTGGATCTGATCGCACGAAGCTCGATTCCCGTGCTCGCGATCTGTAGGGGGTTTCAGATCCTGAACGCGTTTCATGGCGGCACGCTGTGCCAGGATCTGGCCGTCCTGCGCCGGTCTGCCTTCAAGCACGACTACTTCCGAGGTTTCCCGCGGGACATGCTGGCCCACGAGGTGAGGATCGAGCCGGGCAGCGCTCTGGGCCGCATTGTCGGGAGTGACCCGCTTCCGGTGAACAGCTTCCACCATCAGGCCGTCGACGAGATCGCCCCGGGCTGGCGGGCGACGGCCTGGTCGGCCGATGGTCTCATCGAGGCCATGGAGCCGGTAGATCGCAAGGGACCGGCGGAGGCGGGGAGAGCGGCGGACAGGCAGACAGGGAAGGCGCGGTCCGGCGCAGGAAGCCGGCCTTCGAGAGACGAGGGCTTCCTGCTTGCCCTCCAGTGGCATCCGGAGTGCTTGACAGCCTACGCGCGCCACCGGGCGGTTTTCGCAGCTTTCGTCGCCGCGGCCCAGCGGTACCGGGAACGTTCGCTCAACGTGCCGGGCTGACCAGTTCTCGCCCGATGGCCACCACCCGCCGGTGGAGTCCGGCCAACCGCTCATCGTCGGCTTGCGGGTGGAGAATCACGAAACGCAACCAGCGCCGGCCGCGGTGGCGCGGCAGGGCGATCCAACCGCGTGCTTCGCTCTCCAGACGGGCGTGGATCTTCTTGTTGAGATCGTCGACCTCCCGCGCCCGCGAGGCTCGGTCCCATCCCGCCGGGACGTAGCGGAAGCAGACGATGTTGAGCTCAGGGTTTGTCAGCAGCTCGCACTCGGGATCGGCGATGATCCGCTCGGTGAGGGTCCGGGCGCGTTCGAGACTGGCGACCATGAGCTCGGCCAGCAAGTCGCGGCCGAGGTGCTCCAGGGTGAGCCACAACTTCAGGATGTCCACGCGCCGTGTGCCCTGGATCGTGTACTCGCCCACGTTGCGGCGGTCGTCGTCGATCGCGGCGCTCCGCGAACCGGCATAGGGAAAGGTCTGACGCACCGCGCCTGCCACCCGGTGACTGTCGCGGAAGAAGACACCCGCGCAGGTCTTGGGCACGAAGAG
Organism: uncultured bacterium; assembly: GCA_964654025.1. Lineage (GTDB taxonomy): Bacteria > Eisenbacteria > RBG-16-71-46 > CAIMUX01 > WJJG01 > CAYQJL01. The sequence continues at coordinate 951 of CAZZIF010000236.1, read as the reverse complement.
CCACTTCTGCGGGTTGAACGTGACCGAGTCGGCCAGCTCGATGCCCGCGAGACGCCGGCGAACGTGCTCGTGCTCGGTACCGGTCGTGATCATGAGCGATCCGCCGTAAGCCGCATCGACGTGGAACCACAATCCCTCGCGCCGGGCGATGCGGCCAATGGCCTCGAGCGGATCGATGGCGCCGGCGACAGTCGTGCCGGCGATGCCGACCACGCAGAATGGCCACTGCCCGTCCCGGCGCAGCCGGGCCAGGGTCTGCTCGAGTGCTGCTGGATCCATGCGCATGGCCGCATCGGTGGGGACGCGCACCAGTCCCCGGGAACCGATCCCGAGGATGTTGGCGATCTTGTCGAGCGAGTAGTGCACCTCTTCCGAGGCGAGGATCACCGGTGGCCCGGGCGCCGCCGCCAGGCCCCGCTCCCGAAAGTCCGGCCCGCATTGCGCGTTGCGGGCCGCCAGGATCGCGGAGAGGTTGGCCAGGCTCCCGCCGCTGACCAGGAACCCCGTGGAGCGGCTGGGCCGCGGCGCCGGGTGCGGGTCCGACTGCGGCACGGTCTTGGCCGGATGGGGCCAGCCAATGGCGCCCGAGAACCAGCCCAGCAACCGCGCCTCCATCTCCGTGAAGACCGGCGACATCTCCCAGCAGAGCATGTTGTTGTTCAGGGCCGAGACGAGCATGTCCGAGAAGGCTCCGATGGCGCTCGCCAACGTGTCCATGTGGCCCACGTAGCCGGGATGAGACACGTTGAGGGCGCGGGGCAAGATCCGTTCGCGGATGTGGGCGAGGAGCTCTTCGGGGTCGCGGCCCTCGCGCGGCGGTTCGTAGCCTGGCGAAAGGGGCGGTTCGCCTGTCTCGGGGGCGAGCGGAGGTCGGTCCCCGGCGGTGGCCAGCGCATCGATCGTGAGGTGCAAGAACCGCTGCCCTAGGTCGAACGCGGCCTTGCGATTGGA
>CAZZIF010000235.1:0-6622 GCA_964654025.1 uncultured bacterium | reverse complement strand
CACTTTTTGCCCCGGGGCAAAAGCAACAGAAGCGCCCAGACCTGCCCTCAACCACTTTTTGCCCCGGGGCAAAAGCAGAAGCAGCGCCCCGGCCTGCCCTCAACCACTTTTTGCCCCGGGGCAAAAGCAACAGAAGCGCCCAGACCTGCCCTCAACCACCTTTTGCCCCGGGGCAAAAGCAGAAGCAGCGCCCAGACCTGCCCTCAACCACTTTTTGCCCCGGGGCAAAAGCAACAGCAGCGCCCCGACCTGCCCTCAACCACTTTTTGCCCCGGGGCAAAAGCACGTCATGGATTCTTGTTCCCTCGGATCCCCTCGTGAGTGTGGTATACTTCTGACGAACGCCCTCTTCCAGCCTGCGCGACTTTGGGTTCAATCCCTGAAGTCATTTCCTGCCATGGCCTTACGCGGAATCCGTTCGGCGGTCAGATACACGCCGGGGTACATCGGCTCTCGAGGAGCACCCCCCAAGGAGCACCATGGGATACCGCCAGGGAAAAGCAGAAGGACGCCCGCGGGGGCTCTCACAAACGAGCCCTCGATGGGTCGCGGCAACAGCCCGCCCTCCACACTCCCGGTGGTTCTTCGTCCTCCGCCCCGCGAGCCTGTCGTGCCCCGCGAGCCTCTCGCGCCTCGCAACCCTCTCTTGCCTCGCAACCCTCTCTTGCCTCGCGGCTCTCTCCTGCCTCGTCTCGCCCGCCTGGGCGAGAGGGACCGAAACGGTCCCCCTGATGCCGCCGAACGAGAAGGTTTCCGAGTGGGTCATGGAGGCCACCGGTGACTCGATCATGGATCCCGCCCGTCTCCTGGGTCGATCCAGCCGGCCCGGAACCGGCACGCAGGACTCCCACGCACCGGGCTCCCACCCACCGGACTCCCACGCACCGGACTCCCAGCCCGGGCTTCTCGAACGTCTCGAATGGCACCTGCGCGGTCCGGTTGCATGGCGGGCCACCCCGGCGGGGACCGTGCAGCACCTCACGGCACGTTTCGACGGGATCCCCGTGGTCGGTCTGGAGGTCAAGATTCACCGCGACAAGCAGGGGCATCCCTGCTGGGCCGTGTTGCCGGCCGGATTGATCGGTGCGGCGGTGCCGGAGAGCGGCTTCGCATTCGACGATCCGCTCTTCCCTGGCTCTGCCGGCAACGACGGAGGGCCGTGGCCTCGCTCGGCGGCGAACCGCCGCTGGCTGTGGAAGAACGGGTCGCTCCAACCGGTCCATTGGATCGAACATGATGCACACACCCCCGAAGGTGAGGTGATCGTGCTGGACGCTCGCAGCGGCGAGGTTCTGGAGCGGCGAAGCGCGGTGCAGCGCCTAGCCGGCGCCACTGGACGAGGTCTGGTGTTCGATCCCAACCCCATCGTGGCCTCGGGCGGCCTGCCGCTGAATGCCGACGACGACATCGATCCCTTCCGAGACTGGGTGACCCTGCGAGGGCTCGATGGAAGCGGACTCCTGCGCGGACGCTGGGTCGATGTCGAGAGCCCGGCCGGCCGGGCCTTTGCGGTCGATCACGAGCACATCTACTCGGCGCGCAATCTCCACTTCGAAGAGGTGATGGCCTACTATCACATCACCGAAGCGCTCGATTGGCTCGAAACCCTGGGTTTCGAGCATCCTCTCCCGGCAGCGCAGCCGGTGATCGTCCACGCCACCGGTCTGGATGCCTCCTGGTACGCGATCGCCACGCGCACGATCCATCTCGGGGATGGCGGGCAGGAAGACGGGGAGGATGCCGACATCATCCTGCACGAACTCGGTCACGCGGTCTTCCACGCCCAGGTGGGCAACTGGGGGGGAGGCGACAGCAACGCTCTCTCAGAGGGGTGGGCCGACTACCTGGCCGCCACCCGGACCGACGGTTCGCGCATTGGTGACTGGGACGGCGCCGGTCGCCCGGACGGGTGCCTGCGCGACATTGCTCCCCGGCGAAGATACCCATTCGATTGCACGGGCGATCCCTACGTAGACGGCCTGGTCTACAGCAGTCTGCTCTGGCACCTGCGCGAGACGCTCGGCGCGCCGAGCGCCGACCAGTTGGCCATGCAGTCACTCCTCATGCTCGCCCCGTCGGCCACACTGCCCGATGCGGCCGCGGCCTTGGCCAACGCCTCGAGAATGCTGGCCAGCGCGCTGGGCGACGATGGGGTGGTTCCCGTTGTCGAGGAGGCTCTGGTCAAGTGGGGATTCGCGCCGCGGCGGGTCGAGCTATCCCTGGATCCCCGCGACCCGCAGCCCCACGCCTGGCTCGCGCTCGACTTCACCTTCGTTCCTCCGGGAAGTGCCGTACCGCTTCTCTGTGACTCGTTACGAGTCCGAGCGGACGGAGCGATTGAGTTCGCCGGGGCGGCTCAGAATGGCACGACACCCACCCATCCGGTGGCCGCGCCCTTCGGCGCGCTCCCGGGACAAGCCGCCCTGCCGGTCCATGACCACATCGTGGTGTCTCAGGAAGCCTCCTTGTGGGACTGTCGCGTGGATCTACGTTTCATCGCCGACCACACCACGGTGAGACACGCGCAGCTGACCCTGGCCGCCGACGGCACGCTGGAGATCGCCTGGTTCGGGGAGGGCGATCTACGGGCCTTTCCGGCACTGTCCGGCTACTACCCGAGCGGCACGACCACCGGGGCGGTCCGGTTTGATCCCCGCGAGGATGACGAACTCGTGCTCGGGGCTGGCAGCGGCGTCCACTTCACCCCCGTGGGGCAGAGCGCGCACACCCTGGCCGGCGCACGCATTCGTTGCCAGCCCACCGGTCGGGACGGCTACCGGCTCTCGGTGAGCTCACCTCCCCTGCCCGCCATGGATACCCCCGAACCTCAACTCAGCGTATTCCCGACACCAGCCGGGCGCGATGGACGGGTACGATTCCGCATCGCGACAGAGGGGCGGTATGAGCTCCAGTTGCTCTCGCCCTCCGGGCGTGTGGTGGCTCGCGAGGATCTGGGCCGGCTCGAACCCGGGCTGCACCCGGCGGCGCTGACCTCCCTGACCTCGGCGAGTGCGGATCTGACCAGTGGGGTCTTCTACCTGCGGCTCGCCGGCAGCGGCGAACCGGTCGTGACCCGGGTCTTGATCTGCAAATAGCCGAGCGCCCGTTCCCAGATCAGACGCGCCCCGGCTGCGACGCTCGTAAGCGGGAAGGCGGCAACACTGCGGGAACGACTACACGAACCAGGCGACAAGACTGTGTGTACGGCGCATGACACAAGCAACGAGGCTGCGGGCCACACACAGGAATCACCAAGGCTGCAGGCCTCACACAGCAAGCAACGAGGATGCATGCGGCGCCGGGGGTACCGAGCGGATTCTTTTATGTCTTTCGCCGGCACGCCGCGTGTGAGATTCTGATCGCGGAGGCCCACATAACACGATTCCCGATGGTAATGCTCGTCGACGTCCGGTGACCGGCCTCAAACGGATGGAGTGTGATGGAAATCACGCATGTCAAAGTGACGCTGGTGGACGATCCCTCCCTCAAAGCCATCGCCACGCTGACGCTCGACGGCTGCTTCGTCATCAAGGGAATCAAACTGGTCCAGGGCGATCGCGGTGTGTTTGTCGCCATGCCGAGCCAGAAGCTGCCCGACGGGAGCTACCGGGACGTCGCCTACCCTTCCACCCCCGAGATGGCCCGCGCCGTTCGCTCGCTTGTGCTCGAGGAGTTCGAGCGCCGCCTGCGGGCGCGGCAGGCGGTTCGGTAACGGACAGGTTCTTCTCCGAGACCAGCTTGAAGCCCGCGCGACCACGAAGCCCTATTGCCTCACGCCGAATCCGGGGCACACGATGCGGTGTCCGATCACACGGGTGTCCGATCGCCCGGGTGTCCGATCACACGGGTGTCCGATCGCCCGGGTGTCAGATCGCCTCACGTACTCGTTCGAGGCCGTTGCCCCCCGCTTGCGGATTGTGGAAGATGTTCAAGGCCCGGGCCGAGCCACCACCGGCGACCCGGCTTGCGTGCGAGACCTTCGGAAAGATCGATACCATCTGCCCGGGTCCGAGTTCTAAGGCCTCTCCCTCGACCGTGATCTCGAGCCGGCCGTCCTCGACGATGGTGATCTGTTCCTGATCATGCGTGTGCTCGGCGAAGTCGGAGTCCTCGTCGTAGACGCACCGAGCTACGAGCAGGTGCTCGGTGGCGATGACCTCGTGTTCGAGGACCTCCTGGGCATTCTCGGCACGTAGGCTTCGCCAGCTGCCGAGCGTGTATTTTCCGGGTACGGTTCGATTGCGCACTGCTTGCTCCTTCTTCCCTTCCAGGCCGGCTGCGCGTGCCGCGGGCACGCTGCACTCATCTGATCGACTGATCGGCCGGCCGCAGCAGGATCTGGATCTTCAACCGCCTTGACAGGCAACGAGGACGCCGTTCACTCTCACTCATCTTGCCCGGAGGATGAGCCGGCGCACCGCAGCCGCCCGCTGGCCATCGGCTGCCGTTCCACCAACCGTCCGCGAGCAACGCATGCGGGTGCCGCGTGCAACGCATGCGGGTGCCGCGTGCAACGCATGCGGGCGTCGCGCGCGAGCACCGCACGCAAGCCACGCGTACGGCGGGGCATGGCCGAACGCCATCGGGCGTTCGCGGAGGACACCCGTGCAGCAGCACCGATCTCGTATGGCGCAACTGGCCACGACCATCGTGCCCGATGACCTGACGGCGAAGGAGCGTTCGCTGCTCGGGATCCACCTGGCATCGGCGTTTCTGACCGGGATTTCCATGGGGGTCTTGTTCCTGGCCGACACGATCGTGGCCAAGACGCTCGGCGGTTCGAACTTCTCGGTCACCCTCATCAATCTCCTGATGGGAGCCGGCTTCCTCTCCACCCTCTTCACCAGCGGCATGATGCGCAACCGCCGCAAGGGACCGTTCCTCATCGGCGCGGCCCTGGTGGGACGGGTCGCGCTGGGCTTGACGGGCCTCTGGGTCCACACGGCCTGGTACATCACCATGGTGGGTCTGGCCTGGTTCGGGCAGGCCCTGATCGTCACCGGCCAGGTCTCGATCATCCAGAAGGCCTATGGGGTGGAGCGGCGGGATCAGCTCTTCGGGCTCTCCTTGTCGGTGAACATGCTCGCCCGGCTCCTCGCCACCGTGGGCGCCGGCTGGGTAATGGACTGGAACGAATCCACCTACCGGATCGTCTATGCGGTGGCGGGTCTGGCGGGTCTGGTGGGAGCCGTCCTGCTCGACCGGATGGAGCGACGGTCGCTGGAAGGAGCCAGCCCGGGCTCGGAGTCCATCTACCGGCCGCTGGGAGAGGCGGGCTGGGCCGCCGGATGGCGCGGCGCTCGCGAGTCGGCCCAACACCTGTGGCGCATCCTGCGCGAAGATACGGCTTTCCGGCGCTTTGAGCGCAACTTCTTCATCTACGGCATTGCCTTCCTGGCGCTGATGCCGATCGTACCGATCTTCCTGGTCCACGACCTCGAACTCGACTACGCCCAGATCGGCCTCGCCCGGGGACTGATGGCGCAGTCGGGCATGATCCTCTTCGGCCCGCTCTCGGGCCGGGTGATGCGCCGGAGTGGACCGATGCGCTTCAGCAGCCGGGTCTTCGCCCTTCTCTCGCTCTATCCGCTTCTGCTGCTGCTCTCGGCCTACTTCCCGGGTTCGTTCCAGATCAGCCTGGTCTACGCGGGTTTCCTGGCATTCGGCATCGCCATGGCCGGCGTCAACGTGGCCTGGAACCTGAGCAGCATTCACTTCGCGGGCGACGCCGATCCCAGTTCCTATCAGGCGGTGCACTCCGTGCTCGTGGGCGCGCGGGGCGTGGTCGCTCCCCTTTTGGGCTACGCGATCGTGCAGACGGCCTCTACCCGCGCCGGATTCGCCCTGACGGCCGGCCTCTTTCTCACCGCGGCGTTTCTCATGGCCAGGATGGCGCGGGAACCGGTGGCCGGTCAGGGACGACCCGCCTTGCCCACCGTACCGGCCGGCGCGCAAGACGCGCGGGAGGAGGCGGGCGTCCCGGCGGATCCACGCCAGTGATTGACGACGGCGAGGACGCCTCCGTATACTGCCTCTTCTGTGCGCCGAAGAGCAGTGTAACGCGATCGGCGTATCCCGAGGAGGCAAGATGCGCCCCACGCCGGCAAGCCTGGCCGTCTGGGGGCAGCCATCAAAGGAGGCGAAGGGCAATGTACGGAAAGATCAAGACCGACCTGCAGAAGGAACTTCAAGCCGTCCGTGAGGCCGGGCTCTACAAGGAAGAGCGCGTCATCACAACGCCGCAGGGGCCCGAGATCAAGGTCACGACGGGTCAGACGGTTCTCAACTTCTGCGCGAACAACTACCTGGGCCTCTCCTCCCACCCCAGGGTCATCGAGGCCGCGCATAAGTGTCTCGACGAGTGGGGATACGGGATGTCGTCGGTGCGCTTCATCTGTGGTACGCAGGAGATCCACAAGGAACTCGAGCGCAAGACTTCCGAATTCCTGGGCAAGGAAGATACGATCCTCTTCGCCGCCTGCTTCGACGCCAACGGCGGCGTCTTCGAGCCGTTCCTCGACAAGGATTGCGCGATCATCACCGACTCACTCAATCACGCCTCGGTGATCGACGGAATCCGCCTGTGCAAGGCGCAGCGCCACATCCTGGACCACATGAACAT
>CAZZIF010000234.1:0-6695 GCA_964654025.1 uncultured bacterium | reverse complement strand
CCGTGTCAGCCTGATCCATGTGAGCTGGAATCGTGCGGGATTGAGCCTTCCGAACCCGGTTGGCCAGGGCTGACCAGCACGATCTGCAAGTCCATCACGTTGGTGCCCGTCGGCCCGGTACGGATGTGGTCGCCCAGCATATCGAAGGCTCGGTAGGAGTCGTTCTCGTCCAGAATCCGCGGCACGGACAGCCCGGCCGCTTCAGCCCGCTCGAGCGTGCTTCCGGTGGCGACCGCCCCGGCGGCGTCGGTGGGGCCGTCGATCCCGTCGGTGCCAAAGGAGGCCAGCGCGATGCCCGCAGTGCCGGCAAGGGCGAGTGCGGCGCCCAGGGCCAGCTCTTGATTGCGACCACCCCGGCCGCGGCCGCGCACTGTGACGGTGGTTTCTCCTGCATAGACGAGACAGCGTGTGGCACCCGGCTGGCCCGACCGGCTGCAAGCCATTCGATCGGCTTCCTGGATGGATCGGGCGTGATCGCCCATCGTTCGCCCTACCTCTCGTGCCTCGCCCGTCACCGCCGCATCGACGAGCTCGGCGGCGAGTCCCAGCTCACTGGCGCGTGCCACTACCGCTTCCGCGACCGTTCGCCCGCTGCCCACGATGCGAAGCCGAACGTTGCCGAAGCAGGGATCGCCGGGGCCAGGTGTCTCTGGCCGTCGTCCGGCTGCGCCCTCCTCTAGATGGGTTCGGATGTCTGGTGGGCTGCCGGTCCAGAGATCGAAGGCCCGTAAAACCTCGATTGCGTCCCGGTAGGTAGTCGGATCCGGCGCCAGCGGCCCGGAGGCAATGGCGGAGACCGAGTCACCGACCACATCGGAAATCACGAGTCCCAGCACCGGCACCGGGGTGAGCATGCGCGCCAGCCCACCGCCCTTGATCTGGTCCAGATGCCGGCGCACGCAATTGAGCGACTCGATGTCCGCACCGCGGTGCATCAGTTCTTGGGTGACCGACGCAATGCTTTCGAGCGTAACTCCTTCTGGCGGGAGGGTGAGGAGGGCGGAGGCACCCCCCGAGATGAGCGCCAGCACCGGGCGTCGCTCGGTTTGCGCCATCTCGGCCCACCGCGCGAGTTCTCGCGCGGCCTGCACGGATGCCTCGGTAGGAATCGGGTGGCTGCCGGGTAGGATCCTGAATCTGCGCAGCCTCTTTGCAGTCAAGGCCGCAGAGAAGGCCTGATCGGGATCTGGCGATGAATCTGGCGATGAATCTGGAGATGAATCTGGAGATAGATCTAGAGATAGATCTGGAGAGGCTTGCAGGGGTGGGATGATCAGCAGCCCAATGGGTTTGGGCGAACTGGCACAGCGATCCTCCTTCGCGGGGTCATGGTCGCTGGGATCGTGGCCGCTGGGATCATGGCTGCTGGCATCCTGGTCGCTGGCATCATGGTCACCCAGGGCTGCAGGGAAGGCCTGAATGGCCCCAAGGGCCATACGCAATGCTGCCTTGCCGAAACCTAGGATAGCGGGGGCAGGTCCATCAGGGACCGGGCTGGTTGGAGCCCCCCTGGCTGTGCTGGCTGTGCTCGAACTCGTCGGAGCCGAACCTGATGATGCCAGACACCCCGGGGTGGGTATACGCGGACCTGAACCTGAACCTGATCCTGATCCGACAGATTCGGCAGGCCCGGGCTTCGACCAGAAGGCCCCGCAACCGACGGCGGCACTGCCGTTACCGGCTTCACTGGCGTCACCGGCTTCACTGCCTTCACCGGCTTTACTGGCGTCACGGACGAGACGGGCGTCACACGCGTCGCGGACGAGCCGGCAGGGATCGGCAGCTTCGCACGCGGCGCGGATGAGTTCATCAAGAAGGCGGCGGAGATGTTCCTCCGTGGTGTGACGGGAGGCCATCATATCGAGAACCCTTCTGCAGAACCCGCTCGGCGGTGCCGACTCCGAGCAGTATGTGTGAGCAAGACGCGTCTTCCGAACATGACCTTTCCCCATGCTGCGAAGCCTCGGATTGGCTGGATAGCACTGAATAGCGCCGGATAGCACTGGACAGCGCCTAACAGAGCTGGATAGCGCTGGACAGCACGGGACAGCGCCTAACAGCACTGGATTGCACTGGATAGCAATAGACGTGCCATGTTGTCGGTTCCACCCGCGGGTGCCATCATAGCTTGCAACAGACCCTGGCGCGAGGGGCGCAAGAGATTCTTCGGCTGCACAGGTGGTTCGAGGGCGCTATCCTTTAATGGGGTTGAGATGCCGTCGCCATCCACGTTGTGAGCATGGATTGGCGAACGAGGGCCGGGAGGGTTTCCGACATGAGGTGCAGCGCCGGAACCGAAACGAGCTGGCAGGAGATGGTGGACCGTCACATGCGTGCGGATCGGGGCGTGATCGTTGTGTTCCACTTGTTGCTCGTGTGGTGTGTGTTTGGCGGCATGTTGGTAGCCGACTCGAGCGCAGCGGACTCCCCGAACCCAGCGGACTCCGCGCAGCCAGCGGACTCTCCGAGCTCAGTGAACTCCGTGCAGCAAGCGGACTCCCCGAACCCAGCGGATTCCGCGCAGCCAGCGGACTCCCCGAACCCAGCGGACTTTCCAAACGTCATGGAAGCCCCAACGACGTTGGACGTCGGGACCTCCGAGGGTGTTCCGGACAGCTCGCGTGGCACCGGGGTCCCAGAGGTGCTGGATGCCGTGCGAATGCGCGAGACATCTCGACTCGGGCGAACTGAGCTTTCGGTCGAATCTCCAATTGTGATCACCCCTGCCCGTCCGGTAACCGGTTCGCTCGGCACCAAGTACCTGACGAACTACCTGATCAACCAGACTCCTGGCGCATACGCCGCCATCGGAGATTCGATGCCGGCTACGGCAGCGTACCGGTTCCGATGGCGCAAGATGACGGGCACGGAAGTGGCCATCACCGGGGCAGCTATGGGCGCAACTCTGGGCTCCTGCGTTGGGGCCTTCGGAGCTTCGTTCGGCTGGTGGAGTGAGGAAGACGCTCTCAGAATGGTGGGGGCCATGTCCGCGGCGGGGGCGCTGTGGACGTGGTCGAAGAAGAGCGATGAGGGGTTGCGGATTCGAGTTACCGCCGATGATGAGGGTAGATGAGGTCGAAGAGCACTCAAGCGCAAGCACTCAAGCGCAAGGGCAAGCGCTCAAGCGCTAGAGGCCCAGCCGCATGACGGCCTCACCCTCCTCGTGTTCTCCCGTCAGACGAAATCCGAGCCGTTCATAGAACCCCTGGGGACCGCCTTCCTCCTGAACCACGCTCGTTAGCAGTTCGGTGGCGTGGGGCCGGGTCCGCACGTGCTCGATGCAAAGCTCCATGGCCCGGCGCCCGATGCCCTGGCCCTGCCAGCGAGAGTCGACCATGAGCCGCCAGAGGTAGTATTCGGGTTTCTCGGGTATGTCTTCGAGCATCAGAAATCCCACCGGCGTTTCGCCCATGTAGATGGCCCGGAACCAAGCATGCTTCGAGAAGTGGGCCTGGGCAATCGAGACGGCATTGGGCGCCACGAACCTCTGCTGGCCCGTTGCTACCGAAAGCTCGCACACCGTTCGTACCGTCTCGGCTGTGATCTCCCGGAGCTGAACTTCTGCAACGGGTCGCGTGTCCGCGCTGGATGGCATTCCCGCGCCGGATGGGGTTCCCGCGCTGGATGGAGCTTCCGAGCCAGAGGGGACTTCCACATCGGAATGGTATGACGGATGCGTCTCGGCTGACATGGGGAGATTCCTTTCCTACCGAGAGCGATCCGCGACGCGCGGGCGATAAGCCGGGTGGTCATAGACCTCGGGGTTGACGACCTGGGGCGCTCGCTCACCGCGCAGGTGGGCGAGGGTGTTGCGAGCAGCGATGGCTGCCATCTCGCTACGGGTATCGAACGTGGCGCTCCCGATATGGGGAGCGAGCACGACGTTGGGCAACTCGGCCAGTCCATCGGCAAGCTCGGGTTCGTGTTCGTAAACATCCAGCGCAGCCCCACGAATCCACCCCTCACGGAGCGCCCGCACGAGGGCGGCCTCGTCGACCATCGGGCCGCGAGCGACGTTGATGAGATAGGCCGACTCCTTCATCGACCGTAACTGGGCCTCGCCGATCATGTGATGCGTAGCCTTGGTCAGGGGTGCATGCAGCGTGAGGAAGTCGCTTTCACGTACGAGCTCATCGAACTCCGCCCAGCTCACACCATCGGCGGCCTCGATCTCGTCGCGGCTGCCGGGATTGAAGGCCAGCACATCCATGTCGAAGCCTTGCGCGCGCCGCGCCACCGCCCGCCCGATCCGACCATACCCAACAACGCCGAGCTTCTTTCGCCGGCCGCTGCCCCCGGTGCCGACGTCGTCGCCCAGAAGGAGTACGGGATTCCAGATCCGAAACTCGCCGGCGCGCACGAGTCGGTCGCCGGCCGGGATGTGCCGGGCGGCGGCCAACAGGAGCGCCCAGGTCAGATCCGCGGTGGCTTCGGTGAGAACATCCGGCGTGTTCGTGACCGGGATCCCCAGTTCGGTGGCGGCGGTCACGTCGATGTTGTTGTAGCCGACGGCGAAGTTGGCCACCCCCAGGAGTCGCGGATTGCGGCTCAAGACCTCGCGATCCACCTCGTCACTCAGGTGACAGAGCAGGGCGTCGCAATCCTCTATCCGCTCGAGCAGTTGATCGCGTGGGAGCCCCCGGTCGCCATCTCCGACGGCAACGGTCACGTCGCATCCGGCGTTCTCAAGCAATCTCGTGCCTTCCTCAAGAATGAGGCGTGTGATCAGAACGCGCGATCCAAGCATGCAATGCCCCTCGCAAGATGGGATATGAGTTCCTCGATTTCATTCGTTTCCCTCGTCTGCTTGGTTTGCCTGGTCTGCTTCGCTGGCGTGGTCTGCCTCGTTGGCTTCGTCTGCTTCGGCCCCTTAGCTGGGACATGATCATAGCGCGCAGATGACCGAGAAGCGAGAGCTGTTCCCGAGGTGGGCCTTGGCCTTCCAGGTGCGGCTTACTCAGGCGCAGACCGACAGGCAGTGCCTAATCTTCGACCGGTGTTGATGTTGCGCACAAAAGGATGAACCGCCCGAGTCTCCGGTTGACCGCGCTCCTAACCGAGGGGTAACCTTGTTACGAGTTGCTAAAGCAATGTGCCTAGCGTGTGCTGTTCATGTACGACCGTGCGATTGGAGGCTGGAATGCGTAGTCAAGTGTCCGCCGCGTCACTCGCCCTTGTTTTCTGCTCTCTTGCGCTACTGTCATCACCGGCCACCGGAGATCTCTCCGACCTGGAGGGGGGGGGTGCTGATTGCGCACCATCCGCCCAATGTCCAGTACAGTTCCGGCAATGACTGGTGTGCCATGTATGAGAGTACCTACCACTTGTCCGCATGCGAAGACCAGAATCCCCGTATCGACATCAATGGAAATCTTGGTCATCCTGCGCTGTGGTATGTGCTGGCCGCCTGGGATGAAACGAAGGAATGGTGCGGGGCGGAGTTAGGCCTGAGCAATTTCGATCCTTCTATCTTCCACTTCATCGATTGGGGACCTTGTCCGGCGACCTGCCTCGATCTCCCCACGAGCGGTTGGACGTACTCTGGAACGATAAACAACAAACGCAGCGACACCTGGCCTTTGAAGCCAATCCATGCCTTGCCGGCGGACGGGTTCACTTCGACCTGGGACAAGAGTGCGGACGGATCCCTGTAACCGTCACGGTCCATGATATCACTGGACATCTGGTGAAGACGATGCTGGATGAAGTCGTAGGAGAAGGTGAGCACGTAGTCCATTGGAGTGGGCGCGACGAGTGGGCGCGACGAGACAGGCCGACAAGTTCCGCCGGGGGTGTACTTCGTGCGACTGCGATCGACCCGTGATACGGCCGAACGAGTCGTCGTATTGCGCTAGCCCTTGAGCCCGGAGCAGCGGTGCAGTGGACCGGGCCAGAGAACGCGAAGGGGGAACATATGCGAAGATCAATAGTCACATGCTGGGCGTGTCTCTGTTTCGCAGGAGCCGCATGGGGAGAGACGCACATTGTCTTTCCTTACTCGGGGGGGGAGTTTCCAACCATTCAGGCTGCGGTCAACTACGCTGAGGATGGCGATACTGTGGCGCTATGGAGTGGGGTATTCAGCGGGGAAGGCAACCGCAACGTCGACTACCTGGGCAAAGACATCACCATTCGCTCGTACGAAGGCGATCCGGAAGAGTGCATCATCGACTGCGGGGGCGAGCACCGAGCGTTTGTGATGGACGATGTTGGGGAGGCAGGCGTCCTCCAAGGCATCACGATACGGAATGGCATCGGTGTCGTTCAATGCTATGGAAACGCCCAGCCTACAATAGAAGAGTGCATCTTCAGCGGCAACGCTGAGGCATCAATCTGTGATGCTGCTGGGATAGCCATAGGAGGCGATTCCTGCCCAAGGGTCATCAGGTGCAGCTTCACAGAGAACACAGGATATAGCGGCTGTGGAGGCGTAAGCGTAAACGGCGGAAGTGTGATTCTCGTCAACTGCACATTCAGTCAGAACGAGGCATATTCGGCAATAGATGTATTCACCTTGGAGCGGACTTGGATCAGCAATACAATCATCGAGGGGACCGTCGGATACTCCATCGTGACGCAGCGGACTCCTCCTACCCTGATGGCCTGCGATCTCTTTGGCAACGGAGCTGGCAACTGGACCGCCCCCATCGCCGACCAGTACCCGGGCAACGGCAATCTCGAGGTGGATCCAATGT
>CAZZIF010000233.1:0-6737 GCA_964654025.1 uncultured bacterium | reverse complement strand
AGACGTACCAGGTACGCCAGCAGGTTGCCCACGGTGTAGTAGACCGGGTTGCACATGCCTTTGCTGCAGTACTCGCGTCCCAGCGCCAGCGCGGCGTTGTCCGGCGGCGGCAGCGCCTTGACCTGGTATCCCTGCCCTTCCCAAGCGCCCTCGATCAGGCGACCGTGCGATTGGGTGAGTCCCTGAAACAGCAAGGTCACCCGTTGGCGGGCATCGGGACCCAGCGGCGGTGGCGTCGCAATCCGGTAGTGTTGCTCGGGGGCGCCATCGGGTCTGGTATCTCCGTGCAAACCTGCGGGCGAGTCTCCGGGCTCGTCCGCAGACGCATTCGCGTGCGCCTCCGTACACTCGACTCCCGACCGATCCGGTGGCATCTGTTCCGACGGTGAGGTGTTCACGGCGCCTCCTCAGGTTCCCTCGGCCGAGGGGTATCGCTACAGTGTCCCCAGAACGGCCGCCTCGGGCGTTTCCCCGACACCGGCAGTCGCGGGCGCCGCCGCCGCTTGCACGAAACGCCGTCGGTATTCACGCAGGGAGTAGTCGATCGTCTCCACCCGCAGTCGAATGGCCCCCGACGGCCGGTTCTCGTCGATGTCGTGAAAGGTGAAGTACGGCCTGCCGGCCGCCTCGAGAATCGCCTCTACCGTAGCGTAGATGGGGGCGTCGTGACCACAGCGGAAGCTGCTGACGTCCAGTGCCGCCAGTTGCGGGCACCGCGCCACGATCTTGGCCGCCCACACCTTGGCGTTCGAGTTGGCGCTGAAACTGTGCTGCCACACGTCGGAGATGTCGAACGGCCCCGCGATCCGCCCGCGCGTGATCTCTTCACCAAACAGACGCATGAGCCACCGGCGGTCGCGTGGCAGCGCGGTGATCGAGAAGATCGGATAGCCACGCTGGTTCAAGTCTTTGAAGATGCGGTGATTCAGGCCAGGGTCATCGTGGTACGGCCGGCCCATGGCCACGATGCCCACGTTGCCGGTGCGCTCCAGCCGCACAATCTCTTCCAGAGCCGGCTGGCGCAGCCGCTCATCGAGCGTCTCGGTCACCGCGGCGCGCGCCAATCCGATGGCCGCCCTGTTCTCCCGGGCGGTCACGCCCAGCAAAGGCCGCCAGAACCTGAGCATCTGGCGTTCGAAGAGGGCCGGCTCCGCCATGTGGAACACCGGACTCAAAAAGCGGCAGTTGCGCTGCGCGAACAGATCACCCTCCCGGGTGAAGGCGGCTCTGATGACCTCGGGCGCGGCTTGCGAGCTGGGACAAACCGTGGCGCCGGCGGCCGGTGTCTGGTCCTGGGGCAGGTTGATCAGGATCGGGAAGAACAGCCAGTCGAGTTCGCGGCGGAAGAGCAAATCGTGCACATGAGCCATGGCGACCTTGGTGGGATAGCAACTGTCGACCGCACCCCGGCGTACCCCGGCGCGAAAGAGTTTCTCGGTGGTCTGACCCGAGGTGATGAGCTGCTTGGGCCCCAAGCCGAGCGCGTGCAGGTAGCCCATGAAGAACGAGGCGCTCTGGAATAGGTTCAGTGCCCGAGGAATCCCGATGCGCACCGACCGGCGCAGCCGCCGCGCGTGGGCCCGGGTGCGAAGCCAGGGAAGCCCCGGCGCCTGATCGGCCCAGCCGCGTTCCTCGGCGACACCGGACACGATGCCGAAGGGGAGGGTGAACGCCAGGCGGGCGGCGCGGCCGGAGAAGTCGGGCGGCATCTTCGTGGGCGCGCTTCCGGCCTCTTCCCCGGCACCCGCCTGGGAGCCTGCCTGGGAGCCCGCCTGGAAGCCCGCCTGGGAGCCCGGCCGGGAGCCCGCCTGGGAACCCGCATGGACGCTGTCCTGGGAACCCGCATGGGCGCCGTCCTGGGAGCCTGCCTGGGCGCCGTCCTGGGCGCGGCCGAGTTCACAGGAGGCCACGATGAAGGTGCGCACGTCGCCCTGGGGGCTGTGAGCTTCCAGGAATGTGCGTTGACAGCGGTTCGGACACAGCCGGCAACGGGTCGACTCGTCTTGCCGGGCCCGCACGACCAACGAGCGCACCGCCTCAAACCCCAAAAACCGGCTGCGCTCGCCCACGCCCAGGCGAATCAGCTCGAGGGCCGCGCCGATCGCGCCCGACTCACCCGCGTGCGGGTGCACTCGCACCTCAGCCCCGGGCACGCGGTCGTGAATGAAATCGATCTGGGCCTTGACGGCCGCCTCGTTGCGCTGGGTGCCCCCTTGAAGGATGAAGCGGCGCCCGAGACGTTCCAGGTTGGGCTCGCCGACGACATGGAGCCAGACGTTCTTGGGTAGAACCCGGACCAGCCCGGCGAGGATTTCCTCGGGCCGCCAGCCGATCTGCTGGAAGTTGACGATGTCGGCTTCCAAGAAGACGGCGCATCCAACGTTGAAGCGTGGGGCCCGGGTGGCCCGAAACGCGTGATCGGCAAACTCGGTGAGCGGGATCTCGAACCGCCGGGCCGTCGACTGCAAGAAGAATCCATTGCCGGCCGAGCACTGGCTGTTGAGCTTGAAGTCGCGCACCCGCCCGTCGCGCAGCACCAGTACCTTGATGTCCTGGCCGCCGATGTCGACGATGACCTCTGCGCGCGGCTCGATGGTGAGCGCGCTGCGGGCGTGCGCCACGGTCTCGACCAGCGCCAGGTCGGCTCCCAGGAACTCGCCGAGCATGTCCTTGGCATAGCCGGTGACGCCCAGGCCGCGCACACGAAGCACGACACCGGCCTCGCGGGCCTTGCCTTCCAGCTCGGCGAGCAAGGCACGCGCATCGGCCAAGGGATCGCCCCCCGAGAGGCGATAAGCTTTCTCGAGGAGCGTGCCCTGCAGATCGAGTAGCACAGCCTTCGTCGAGGTCGAGCCGGCATCGAGGCCCACAACCACCTCACATACCGTCTCTCCCTGGTCATCACCCGCGTGGCGGGCCGGTAAGGAAGCGCGGCGATTGCGTCCAAACCCTCGGGGCGAAGCCTGCCGGGCTAGCTCATGGACCGCTTCGCGCTCGGCCGGGCAAGAGAGGAGCCCCGGGTCGCCCGCGAGATCGGCCGGCGAGGCCAGGAGGGCTTCCAACTCGCGCAGAACCTCATCTCCGCGGGGACCGGCATACGCGCCACTCTCGGAACCGCTCGTCAAGTTCCTGCCCTCGGCGGTCCCGTGGGTCTGCTGCGCGTAATCGACCGCACCCAGTGCGGCGAAGTAGCAGGCGTGTTCGGGAACGATCACGGCCTCGGCCTCACCGGCATCCCCGGGCAGATCGACCCGCCGCTCGCGCCACAGTGTGGTAAGCGCTTCACGCCATGCGTCCACCAATCCGGGCAGAAACGCGTGCGGGCCGCCCAGCAGCAGCACCGGCGGCAGAAGCGTGGCCCCGCGGGTCAACACGCTCAGATTCTGATGCACGATGGCCTCGAAGAGCGACGCCAGAAGCTCGTCGGGGGGAATCCCCTGTTTCTGAAGCCCGTTGATGTCGGTTTCCGCGAAGACACCGCACCGCGCCGCAACCGGGTGGGTGCGGATGCTGCCTAGCCGGAGCGAGCGCACCGTGTCGGGTGGCAAGCCCAGCTTCGCGACGATGCGGTCGATCACCGCCCCGGTGCCCCCAGCGCACTTGTCGTTCATGCTGAAGAACTTGCGGCGAGCCGAGGGTCCCTCGCCCTCGCCGGCGTTCTGCCAGACGATGATCTTCGCGTCCTGGCCGCCCAGATCCACGATGCTGCCGGCCTTCGGGTAGCGACGTTCGGTGGCGAGGGCGACCGCGTTGACCTCTTGTACGAACGGGCATCCCAGACGCTGGGCCAGCGAACGTCCGCCACTTCCGGTGAAGCACACCGCCCCGCCCTCGAGCCAGCCCGGGTGTTGCTGCTCCAGGCGGCGCAGCAAACGCGCCGTGCCATCGGCCTGCCGCGTGCCGTGCCGTAGATACCAGTGATCGCGTAGCTGCCCGGAATCCGCGTCGACGACGACCGCCTTGACGGCGGTCGAACCCACGTCGCACGCAATCCAGGTCCTCAAGGGACTGGACCGAGGCGCGATCATGCTTCCGCCTCTCCACCGCGGGGCCCTGGGGCTGGGCCGGCGTGCCGCGCCGGGCCTGACCCTGCGTCCGCGTCGGTGTTCGGCTTCGAGTTCGGCTCCGAGCCTGGCTTCGAACCGGCGTCATTCGCCGACGTAGCACTCGCCACCTCACCGCCAGGCGGAAGCGTGAACTCCCAGGCACAGACGTGGGTCTCGGTGCGCGGATCGGGCGGGCAGCTGATGCACCGCGTTCGGATGCGCGGGTCGATCGCCTCGGCAAAGCGTTCGTACTCGACGATCCCGACACTCTTGCAGGGGAAATCGGGCAGGTTTTTGCGTTCGCGCGCTGTCTGCACCCGGCAGCTCTTCATGCGGAAGATGAGCCGACCGGGCTCCGGCCGCTCGATGGCCTGCTCATTCAGATGACTATAGAGACGGTGGAACAGCGCCCGCTCGAGCAGGTCGAGCCCGCCCCCCGGCTCGCGCCCAATCTGCTTCAGGATCCGCTTCGCCTCGATTGGGGAGAACCGGTGCCACGCCTGGCGGTCGCATTCGATGGCGGACTCCATCCCATGCTCGCCCTCGACGGCCTGGAACCAGAGCCCGTCGTGGGCCAGCCACAGCTTGGCCGCCTCGCGCAGGAACGCCCGCAGAGCGGGTGCGTCCATCCGATCCCAGAGATCGCTCAACTCGGCCGTTCGCGCTTCGTCACTCACCGACCCCGCGGACCCCGTAGCGGGGGTGCGATCGCTCGCACCTGCTCCATGGGGCGAACCGCCCGCGGCCTCGGGTAGAGTATCCTTCTCCATCCCCACCTCCTCATGTGTCACGGTCCAATGGGCGCGATGCCTTACTCAGCTCTAGACTGGATCTCGCGCAGCCGCTTGCGCAAGAGCGATCGGCGCATCGGGCTCAGGTGATCCACGAACAGCGTACCGTCGAGGTGGTCGTTCTCGTGCTGGATCACCCTGGCCATGATGTCCTCGAACTCCCGCTCGCGAACATTGCCCTCCACATCGACATAGCGTACCCGGATGCATTCGGGCCGCTTGACGTCGGCGAAGACCTCCGGAATGCTCAGGCAGCCTTCCTCGAACGTCGTCATACCCTCGATCTCCAAGATCTCGGGGTTGATCATGGCCAGCTTCTCACCCCCGCGGTCGGCACCGGAGGGATCGACCACGAAGACGCGCATCAGCTCGTTCACCTGAGGCGCCGCCAGTCCGATGCCCGGGGCATTGTACATTGTCGTGAACAGTTGATCGATGAGCGTGGCGACACGCCCATCCACCTCGGTCACCGGCTCAGCGACTCCCCGCAACGTGGGATGTCCGTAGACGATGATCTCACGCAACTTCTCGGCGTCGATCTTCTTCCCAATGGGCTGTCCCATGGCGACTTCCCCTCCTCGAGGGCGTGCGGGATCAGACGTCCCGGTTCAGATCCGGCGGCTCACCGTTCAAGAAGCGCTCGACATCAATGGCCGCCATACACCCGGTCCCGGCGGCGCTCACCCCCTGTCGGTAGCGAGCGTCGGCGACATCGCCGGCCGCGAACACACCCGGCACACTGGTGTGCGTGGTGCGCGGACTGGTGATGAGGTACCCCTCCGCGTTCATGTCGAGCTTGCCCACGAACGGCGCCGTGTTGGGCGAATGCCCGATGGCGATGAAGAGTCCCTCAACCGGCAGCGTGCTTCGCTCATCCGTGTTGACGTCCCGCAGGACGACGCCGGTGACACGTCCCTGCTCGACGTCGAGGACCTCATCGACCACCGAGTTCCAGGCGAACTCGATCTTCTCGTTCTTGATGGCGGACTCCTGCATGTACTTCGAGGCCCGCAACTCGTCTCGCCGGTGGATGACCGTCACTTTCGAGGCGTGATGGGTCAAGTAGGTGGCCTCTTCCATAGCGGTGTCCCCGCCACCGACGACCGCGATCTCCTTGCCGGTGAAGAAGAAGCCGTCACAGGTCGCGCAGGCGCTGACGCCGGCGCCCTGCAACTTCTGCTCCGACTCGAGACCCAGCCACTTGGCGGAGGCGCCGGTGGCGATGATCACCGCCTGGGCCTCGATGACCTCCCCACCCTCGACCGTGATCTTGCGCGTGTCGCCGGAGAAATCGACGTCGATCACCTGCCCGTTGACAAAACGCGTGTCGAAACGCCCGGCCTGCTTCCGCAGGAGGTCCATCAGATCCGGGCCGGTCACCCCCTCGGGAAACCCCGGAAAGTTCTCCACCTCGGTCGTAATCATGAGCTGCCCGCCGGGTTGCAATCCATCCACCAGCAAGGGGTTCAGCTTCGCGCGCGCGGCGTAGATCGCCGCAGTCAATCCAGCGGGTCCCGATCCCAAGATGACCACCTTCTCCATCGTCTGTCCTTCCTCCCTCGGTACCTGACAGCTTCGTTCCGCCCCGGGGGGCGCATGCGCCTCCCGACGCCACCGGGCCTGGGCACCGGCCGTCGGCACGACCGACCGCCTCGCCATGCAACGTCCAAACAATCTGATCCGCGATCTGTTCCCCCGTCAAGTCTACCCTCACCGGCGGATGGGACCGATGGACGAAGTGTGCCCCTATTTGCCAGACAATGCAACTTTGTGTCCCATGTGGATCATTCGCGTCTCCCGCGTGGGTCACTCGCTTCTCCCGCGTGGGTCACTCGCTTCTCCCGCGTGGGTCACTCGCTTCTCCCGTGCTGTTCACCCGCCCCCCGGCGCGGCGTCTTGC
>CAZZIF010000232.1:0-6739 GCA_964654025.1 uncultured bacterium | reverse complement strand
GATGAAGCGCATCGCGAGCCAGATCAACACGAACTGGGAGACCGAGTAGAGGATCCCCACCGTCATCGTGCCGAAGGTGGGACGGAAGCCCGCCCCTTGCAGGTGCTGCGGGTTGACGCCCAGCAGGCGGGCCAGCGGCAGCACGCCCAGGGTCGTCAGGATCGCCGCCACTACAACCAGCAGGATCACCACGATCCGCATGGTCAGCGAAAGCCGGTAGTCGGTCGGCGGCCCACTTCCGGCGCCGCCCGCGCGATGAGCGCTCTGGTGTTCCATTCACCCTCCTGAGCTGGCGCGACAGGCCGTCGGCAACGACACCGGGCCTGACCACAGAAAGAGTCTACGCGCTAGGCCAACCGAGCTCGAGAGTGCAGACTATCATTCAAAGGAATCTGTCTCCAGAGATCTGAAGGGCGTCTGCTGCTGCAGCCCAGGCCCAGACTCAGACTGGCGTTCACGACTCACTGCTGTCAGCACAGAACGGCCGGCAATGCGGAGGCGCCGCGGATCGGTCATGGTCATCCCACCTTGGGGAAGGACTCTGTGTCTGGTGCACTAGGAGGAGATCGTAGCAGCATCCTTGAAATGTCCACCAGTGAGAGGGGAACCGAAAGAATCTACGAGGCAGAGACACCGCGCAGCAGTGACGTCGCGAACCGGGAATGCTACGTACCGCAGGACTTGATCTCGCCCCAACTGCGCGCCTGCCGCCTCGGTGCTTCGCCCGAGTGCCCCCTCGTGGTTCCCCGGGTGCCGGTTTGGCTCTCGCTCTCGTAGCGTCCGTTGTGCGGAGGCCGCACTCGGTTCTCCACTACGCGATCCAATTCGCGACCTCCATCCCACTGCTGTTTCAAAGGAGGTGTCCCTGAGTTCTCACCCGATCAGCGACTACGCCCTTCTCTCCGATTGCCACGGATCAGCACTCGTACGCTCTGACGGCACGATCGATTGGCTCTGCCTTCCCCGCTTCGACTCTCCGGCCCTGTTCGCCGGATTGCTGGACCCGAAGGCAGGACACTGGAAGCTGGGTCCAGCCGGCCCAGCCAAAATCGAACGACATTATCTCTCCAGTTCATTGGTGCTACAAACGACCTTCCGCACAAGCGGCGGCGTGACCGTATTGCGCGATGCGCTCGCAACCGGTGCCAACGATGAGGGGCACGATCTGGGCCGTGGCTCACCCCATGTCTTGCTGCGGGAACTACGCTGCACCGAAGGCGAGGTCGAAATCGAGATCGAGTATGCCCCCGGCCCGAGTACGGCCTGATCCGTCCCCTGCTCGCGGCTTCGAATGGGGAGCTCGTGGCCACGGGGGGAGCATCGGTACTCCATCTCTCGGGCAACACCCAACTGGACGTCGCCGACACGGTCGCCCGGGGACGCCGGCGCCTGCGCACGGGCGATCGGCTCGCCTTCGCCCTCCAGCACCGCCGGCGCACGGAGCAGCCACCGGACCTCTGGGATGAAGCGGCGGTTTGCAGGCGCCTGGACGATACGGTGCGTGCCTGGGAGAGCTGGTCGAGCCTACACCAGAACTACGAAGGGTCCTGGACCAACATGGTCATGCACAGCGGCCGGGTCTTGCAGGGTCTGACTTATCAGCCCACCGGCGCCATCGTCGCGGCGGCGACCACCTCCCTGCCCGAGACCGTTGGCGGCACGCGCAACTGGGACTACCGCTACACCTGGGTGCGGGACGCCAGCCTCACGCTGGATGCCCTCTGGGTGGCAGCCTGCCCCGATGAAGCGTACCGCTTCTTCGACTTCTTGGCGGCCACGGCCATGACCCAGGTTCGGGCGGGCGATCCCCTCCAGATCATGTTCGGCATCGAGGGTGAACATGATCTCAGCGAACGTGAGCTGCCGCACCTGTCCGGATGGCGCGGGAGCGCGCCGGTACGGGTCGGCAATGGCGCCTGGAACCAGAGCCAGCTCGATGTCTACGGCGAGCTCTTGGCGGCCGCCGACAAGCTGTACGAACAGCTCGCGAACCTGGACGGCGCGGGACGGTCGTTTCTCGCTGAGCTGGCGCAGGCCGCCGCTACGCGATGGCGCGAGAAGGATCAGGGGATCTGGGAGATCCGGTCTGCGCCGCAACACTACCTGCATTCGAAGCTCATGTGCTGGGTGGCGCTCGACCGGGCCATCAGGATGTCCGCCTCGCTTGGTGCCCAGGACCGTGTCGCCGACTGGAAAGCGGCGCGGGATGAGATCCGCGGCGCCATTCTGGCGCGCGGCTGGAACGAGGATGTCGGCGCCTACACCCAGGCTTTCGGGGTGCCCTATCTCGATGCCGCGAGCCTCATGATGCCGATCATGGGTTTCCTGCCGGCCACCGATCAACGAATGCTGTCCACCATCGACGCGATCGAGCAACATCTCACCGACGAACACGGCTTCGTCTACCGCTACCGTTGCGAGGACGGCTTGGCGGGCGAGGAAGGTGCCTTTCTGCTCTGCACCTTCTGGCTGGCTCAGGTCCGGGCGATGGCCGGACAACCCGATCGGGCACGAGAGATCTTCGAACGGGCCGCCGGCTGCGCCAACGACGTGGGACTCCTGGCCGAGGAGGTCGACCCGGGCTCCGGCGATTCTCTGGGCAATTTCCCGCAGGCGTTCAGTCATATCGGCCTGGTCAATGCCGCCTGGGCGATCCTCGAGGCGGAGAAGAACGGAGAAGAAGGGAGAGTCACGTGAGCGGACACGCATCCAAGCGAGAAGCGGCTGAGGTCGTTCGACCCGACCCACAGACACCCAAACTCCTGGCAGGCCAGATGGCCCTGGTCACCGGCGCCAATTCCGGCATCGGCAAGGGCATCGCCGTGGCACTGGCCGAAGCCGGCGCGGGCGTTCTGGCCAACTGGATCAGCGACGAACAGGCGGCCGAAGAGGTGGCCCAGGCGTGCCGAGACCGCGGCGTGCGCGCCACCGCCCATCAGGCGGACATCTCCGACGAGGAGCAAGTCCGGGACATGTTCGACCGCGCCCGCCAGGAACTGGGGACGGTGGACATCCTCGTCAACAACGCGGGCATTCAGCGCGATGCCCCCTTCGCCGACATGACCCTCGAGCAATGGCGCTCGGTCCTGGACGTCAACCTGACCGGGCAGTTTCTCTGCGCTCGCGAGGCGGTGCGTGAATTCCGGCAACGTGGCGTAGTTGCGGAAACGAGTTGCGCCGCCGGCAAGATCATTTTCATCGGTTCGGTGCACGAGACGATTCCATGGGCGGGTCATGTCAACTACGCGGCGAGCAAAGGCGGGGTCGCGATGTTGATGAAAAGCCTGGCCCAGGAAGTGGCCCGTGACCGGATCCGGGTCAACGGCATCGCTCCGGGTGCGATCAAGACACCCATCAACCGCGAGATGTGGGAGTCCCCGGAGGCGCGCCAACGGCTGCTCGAACTCATTCCGTACAACCGGATCGGAAGTGTGGAAGACATCGGCCGGGCCGCGGTCTGGCTGGCCTCCGACCACGCCGACTACGTAACCGGAGCCACGCTGTATGTCGACGGCGGGATGACCCTCTTTCCTGGGTTCTCCTCGGGAGGTTGAGTCTTCTGAAAGCCACCACAGACTACCGGTAGCGCGACTTCAGCTCACCCCAGCTGCTCGATGCCGGTGGTATCGACCGTGACGAGGACCTCGTAGTGGTGGCTCTCGAGGTCGGTGACCTCAAGGTCCATCCAGTCGCCGAGCCCCTCGAACTCGGTCCCGCACTCGGCCGAGATGTGCGAGTAGGCCGAGATGATCTGCTGGCCGCTCTGACCCCGCGGCAACACGAAGGTGAGCGACTCGGGTTCCAGGGTGGGGAGGGCGGACGCTCTAGGCCAACCCGGCGAGCCCGAGCACCCACCCGACCCCCATGCCGGCCGCGTTGGCCAGCATGTGGGCGGCCACCGCCGGGACGAGGCTGCCGGAGATCTCGAGCGCCTTGCCGGCGATGCAGCCAAGGACGAAGGTCGCCACCAGTATCTGGATGCCCTGGACGGTCTCGATGCCCATCACCAGCAGCGGCACGTGCATGGCGGAGAAGTAGAGCGCACCGGTCAAGACCGGCACGGATAGCACGGTGAGACCGAGGTTGAGTTTGGCCTCCCGGAGAGGCCGCAGCAGGCCTTGCACCAACCCGCGCGCAACCACCTCTTCCAAGGTGCTGGCGATCAGGAAGACGCCGATCAGTGTCTCCCACCATGCGAAGCCGGCGGCGAAGTGTCCTTCGCCCTCTCCCTTGAAGGGAAGAAACGCCAACGTGATCGCTACCTCGGCCACCAACACCGCGATCACGACCGCGCGCCAGGGAGCGCGCGAGGGAGCACGCGAGGGCCAGCGGAATCCGAAGGACCGCAGCGACCCGCGTCCAAACAGAAGCATGAGGCCGATCGCGATCACGCCCATCAGCACCTGAAAGAGACTCGTGGCGACGAACTCGCTCGGCGGCGCCGGCTCAGCACCGGGCGCGCCATCCGGCTCGCCCGTGACAGGCGGCATTTCACCGCCGGGTGGACCTCCCAGAAGCGTCGTCGCGATCATGCCCGCGAGCATGAACACCAGCAGGCCGAGCCCCAGGGCCAGCGGAATGCGCAGCCACGCACGTTTGCGAACACTCATCGATCAGGTCCTTTCAGCGCGCGAGCAAGAGCTTCCGCGTCACGATTTGTCCATCGGCTTCCAACCGGCAGAAGTAGACGCCCGCCGACGGCGCGCTTCCGCCCGGCTCCTTTCCGTCCCAGGTGACCGAGTGCCGTCCAGCGGCGAGTGGCTCCTGGAGCAGGACGGCCACGCTCCGCCCGCCGGCATCGAAGATCGTCAGGACGACCTCGGCGGCCGACGGAAGGTCGAAGGTGAGCTGGATGCTGGTCCGCATCGGGTTCGGATAGCTCGGATGCAGAGCGAGAACCGCCGGTGCCGGCCGATCGGGGTCCGGCCCGACATCGCTCGTCGTCCCGAGGGTGGCCGGACCGCCGCGATTGCCGGCCAGGTCGATCGCCATCACGTGATAGTAGGAGAATCCGGAGACGGCCATCTGCGGCTCGACGGTATCGCCGATGAAGGTCGCGTTCTGCTCATCAAACTCGGGTTCGTCGGAACCATAGACGCAGAAGTAAGCGAAGTCCTCCTCCGGAGCCTCGTCCCAGCCCAACAGCGTGAACTCGATCACCCAGTTGAGGCCGGTCGGAACGGCCGGAGCCAGATTGTCGACGGAGTACCCGCTGTCCGGCGCGGAGTCATAGAACTCCTCCGGATTTTCTGTCACGGCACTGACGAAGAAGACCGACCAGCAGATGCCCCCCTGCGCGGTCGAATCGCAGAGGGTCGGGGAGATCACCTGGTAGGTGTCTTCACCGCTGGCCGGCAGAACGCCAACGCAGTCCCAGCCTTCGATCCGAACGCCGCTTCCGAAGAAGCCGCGGTTCGGGTGCGCGGTGCGCTCGGTGCGCGCGGCGCGCTCGGCGCGCTCGCCCACCGTCCGGCGGGAAGCCGGGCTCGACGGGGGATTCATGAGCGATCGATCCTGGCGGCGATAGACCGCATACTCGGTCACGGCCGGCTCGCTGCCGGGCTCCTCGTTCAGGGAGCGCGCCCAGGTGACTTCGACATTGCCGCCCTGGTCGTTACCGACATCCAGGATGGAGAGGATGGCAGGGCGCCTGTCTGGGCAGGGGTTCGGATAGCAAACGGTCCCCTCGCCCGCGAAATCGTGTTCGCACTCGACCTCCAAGAGGACGGTGCAACTGCCGTCGTACTCACAGCAGGCCCCCGGCAACGGGCAAGGGTTGGGGTCGCACGGGATGCCCAGCCCCATCCACTGGCCCGATAGCTCCGCGCAGACGTTCGGATCCATGACCTCACACCAACCCCCTGACATGCAGCACGCGCCCATCGGTGTTGGGCAGGGATTCGGATCGCATTCGAGCCCCTCCCACCACGTCCCCGCGCATTCGACGAAGGTGGTAACAGCACAATCCTGGTCGGTGCAGCACGCCCCCGGGTCTTGCGAGCAGGGGTTAGGTGAACAACCGAGTCCTTCATACCAGTTCCCTTGGCAATCCTCCTGGGACGTGACATCGCACGAGGTGCCGATGCAACAGGCTCCTAGGGGCGTGGTGCAGGGGTTGGGATTGCAGTCGAGACCGGGGTAGAAGTTCAACATACAGTAGGCAGAGGGCACCACGTAGCATTCCGAGGACATACAGCAGGCCCCCAAGTCCTCTGGGCAGGGAGACGGATCACAGGACCCGGTCCCGCCCATCCAGAACCCTCCAGAGAGCTGGCACTCCCACTCCTCGAGGAGCAAACAGCTCCCATCGACCAGACAGCAGGCAGCGGTCGTACGTTCAGCCCCGGCCGCCCGAAGGTCGGTGCCTGAGGAATCTAGAGGAAGAGGGATCTGCGCGCGGCCTTGGGGGGCAAAGAAGAAACCAACCGCGCAGGTCACGAGCAGTAGACGCGAAGACCAAACTCTCATCGGGCCTCCTCTGGCACGGCGGCGGGGAAGCGGCCGCCGGCCTCTGGTTGTAGTGCCTTACGATTATACCAGTGAAACAGGGCGGCTGTAGCCAAGATTGTGATCGGCGGTTGCCTGCTTCCTGCATGAGGCTGTCGGGGATGTGGTCTTCTTGTCGGCGGTCAAAGCGTATACGGCTGCCTGTGTCCGGAAGGCAACCTCGCCGCGTTCAACCTGGATTGCCTGCCAGGGCTTTGCCAAGCACAGCCGGCCGGCGGTTCCTATCTTGTAT
>CAZZIF010000231.1:0-6743 GCA_964654025.1 uncultured bacterium | reverse complement strand
ACTACGCCTAGGTGACCGATGGAGAGACCGGCCTCACGATCATGGATCTCAGTACCCCGTCGGTCGCCTCTCAGGTTGGCGTGGTCATCGTACATTCGTGTGCATGACGGCCGGGGCTCATCCCAGGTGACCCGACATCTGATCCTTCGCTGATTCGATTTGTGCCCTCAGGAGCGCTTTCACACACAGGTCGAGGATGATGCGCATCCTCCCACTCATTGATCTTCGGCCCGGTCGCATCGTCTCTGAGCCGGGATCGACCATTGGAGGAGCCCTGGAGAGGCGGTATCTTATCTCCATGGGATCGCATCTAACCGAGGAGTACATCGCCCAACTGAGACGGATGACGGGCGAGCAGAAATGGCACGCGGCATTCCGGCTCTACTGGGGCGCCCGCATGCTCAAAGCGGCCGCGCTCCGTGAGCAGCACCCGGATTGGAGCGCGGAGCAGATTGAGCAGAAGGTGAAGGAGATCTTCCTCCATGCCCGAACCTGAACCTTTCGTGATTTTCACGAGAAGACTGGAACAGCTTGCCCTTCAGTACATGGTGTCCGGCTCGATCGCCTCGATCTACTATGGCGAACCGCGGCTCACTAACGGTGTTGACATCATCTTGGTCCTTCCGTCGAACTCAGTGGAGCGCTTCTTTGCTGCATTCCCGTTGGGCGAGTTCTACTGCCCACCTCTCGACGTCATACGTCTGGAACGGGCGCGCCCCGAGCGGGGCCACTTCAACCTCATCCACCATGAGACCGGCTTCAAGGCAGACATCTATCTCGCTCACAACGACGAGCTCCACCGGTGGGGACTCGACCGCGTGCGACAGGTCTTCCTGGGAACCGACGCGATTCGTCTGGCGCCTCCCGAGTACGTGATCATCCGCAAGCTTCAATTCTACAAGGAAGGGGGGCATGAGAAGCACCTGCGGGACATCCAGCGCATGCTCGTTGCGCTCGGCGATCAGTGGAGCCGGGACGAGCTACTGAATCTGATCGGCCGCTACGGTTTGACAGATGCATGGAACAGGGCTGAGCACTACACTGCCTAGTCCGCAGGCGCGGCCAGGCGCCACGAATGCTGCCTGGATGAAACAGGACCCGGCCTTTGCCAAGGGCCTCCGGAAGAACGTCTGCCGTTTCCTTCAGTAGCAGGCCATGCTCGTCCAAGACGCATGTTCCGGCATCATCCGGAGGAAGCATCTCCACGATGCGCCTCGCTTCATCGAGGATCCTGCGCCAGCGTCGTGACAGTTCCCCCGCATCCGGCGTCTCCCCCCGGAAGGACAGCGACGACACCTCCGCCTGCGAATACCGGCTCGACCGGGCGGCCTGTTCGAGGATGGCCGCGGGGCTGAAGCCGGGATCCTTGCCGCTGGCGGCCCAGGCGAGATACCCCAGCGGCTGTATGGCTTCATCGCTCGTCATCACATCCACCCAGTCGCGAACCTCCAGACGTCCGACCAGCGCGAGGACCTTGTGGGTGGCCAGATCCACGGGATGGAGCGTCAGGCCCAGAGCCTCATGTTCCACGAGTGGGAAGAACCGAAAGGCGCTGTCTTGCGCCCACTGGAACGCGACCGCCTCACCCGATCGCCGCGCCACGGCCTCGATGAACCCGGGATACCGGCGCAGCACCTCGAGCTCACATCCATGGGACTCGAGCAGTGCGCGGTCGGCCTGCCAGCTGGCTTCCACGGCCACCGCGGTATCATGAAACGGGTCGATGTCTCGCGAAACCCGCGCCGAGGCGCTGAAGGCATTGAGTGCCGCCGCGCCGGCCACATAGCTCTCGCCCCGCTCCATGCGGGCTCGTGCCATTACTCGGCAGAGTTCTCTTTGGAGTTCTGTAAGAACCATCGTTTCAGGGTAGCGGCTTCCTGAAACGCCGCCCGGTCTCCGTGCTTCTCGATTGCTTCTAGGACTGTTGCGGCTTCCCGGATCGTCTGCGGGTAGTAGTCCGGAC
This sequence comes from uncultured bacterium, assembly GCA_964654025.1. GTDB lineage: Bacteria > Eisenbacteria > RBG-16-71-46 > CAIMUX01 > WJJG01 > CAYQJL01. The sequence continues at coordinate 4,780 of CAZZIF010000231.1, read as the reverse complement.
GAAGAAACCACAAGCAACGATCTCGGTACTCGTCGACCAACTGGTAGACCTCGTCCATGGCTGTCGTCTCGTCCGGCTTCATGGCACAGCGATCCTAGAACCGGAGGCACACGGACACAAGAACCCATGGTGGAGCCGGCTGGCCGGCGCCTCGACGAGGCCACCTATACACCTCGGTCACGTGGCATTTCCGAGCGTACTCCGCCCAGCGGACAAGCGTCCTCGGACTCGCACCCGGACTCGCACCCGGGCTCGCGTCCGAACTCGCACCCGGACTCGCACCCGGACTCGCACCCGAACTCGCCCGCAGGCTCGCACCCGGGCTCAACTCAGCGGAATCACCACGTGGCTGCGCAGCGGGCAGCTGGCCATGACGTTCGGTGGGATGTCACCGATCAGCAGGAGCATGTCCCCTCCCCCGGCGCCGGTGGGCTTGACCCTGAGCCCATGGTCGCGGGCCCAGGCGGCCACCTTCTCGTAGGCCGGGGGCACGTAGTCGATCCCGGCGGCGGCCATGAGCGTCCTGATCCGCTCGAGATACTCGTCGAGTCGGTCCTTCCAGCCGCTGGCGCCGGGCACGCTGCGCAGCGTCTCGGCCAGCACATCGCCGGCGGCGATCACATCGGCCAGCAGGCTGCCGGCCGTCTCTCCGCCGGAGGCCAGGTGGCGCTCGAACTGCGCGACCCGCCCGCGCGTGTCGGCGCTCCGCTCAGTCCACACCAGGGTCATGGGTACGGCCGGGCGCCAGGGATCGATCTCGATGCCCGCGTCGGCGCGCCGGAACGCGATCGGCTCCTCCATGGCGCAGACCGCCACATCGGCCCCACTCCCGCGGCCGCCCTGGGCCCGTTCGTGGGCGGCGAGCGCATGCGCCATCACCTCGCGGCGGCGCGACTGCCAGCGCCGCCCAGCACGCTGGTAGCGAAGCGCGATCACCCCGACGCACTCGGCGGCCGATGACCCCAGGCCGAGTTTCAGGTCTCGGCCTTCCTCGCCGCGGCCCCGCAACTCCCGCCGGTCGATGCAGGGATCGGGCAGCCCGTGTTCGCGTTCAAACTCGGCGAGCTCGGGCACCGGCTCGCGCAACGCCGCGTCGATCACCGGGGAACGCTCACCCGAGTCCTCCGCGGGTCTCCCGCCGCCGCCCCCATCTTCCGGCGGCGGGGTGGCCGCGGGGTCATCCACGTCACACTTCGGCGCCGGGCGCGGGTGGAGGGGCACCTCCTCCTGGCGCCGCTCTTCCACATAGAGATAGCGCGGCACGGGACTGAGCAGCGACCATCCGCCGCGAAGCACGGCATACTCGCCGCAGATCATGACCTTGCCGGGAATGCGGATCATGGGATTCCTCCATCCTGTCGAGGCAACCTATCACACGGCTCGGAAGCCGTCTTGCCCTTCCCGGCTGGGGACGCCAGCCTTTGGTGCACGGATCCAAAGGAAGGTCTGGGGGCTATCCCGATCTGGAGGATGCCGGCTATCTGGACGCCGGGATCGCCCACCGCTCGCGCGCGGGCTCCTTCGGCGGGTGAACTCCGTGCTGCACCCGATGGATCCCGGGATCCACAGCAAGGTGCGGTAGCATCAGGCTTGCTTGAGAGACCGCGTCCCGGGTAGCCACACCTGGGCTCTTTCTGCTTGCATCTTGTCAAATCATTGACCAGGAGGCGCGGTGTGAATCCGTCTGAAGCAATAGAATTACATTCAATGGCCATGGAGAAGGTCTTCAGCTACGAGCGCCGGCGATTCCTCTTCGACGAGCTTCTCGAGCCACGTGGCAAGCATCACGTCGGCGCTCTGGGTCCCCGCGGGGCCGGCAAGACGGTCATGCTCCTGCAGCTGGCATCGGCAACGGAGAATGCCATCTACCTGTCGCTTGATACCGTCGATCCGGACGCCGACGTCTTCGACCTCGTGCGCACGCTTGCCGAGACCTATGGCTACCGGTCGTTCTTTCTCGATGAGGTGCACTATCACCCCGGCGTCGAAGCCACGCTCAAGAAGATCTACGACTTCCTTGAAGTACGGCTGATTTTCACCAGCTCGATGGCGATATCGCTGCACCGATCCGCTCAGGATCTTTCGCGTCGGGTTCGCCTCGTGTCCCTCTATCCCTTCTCCTACCGCGAATCCCATGCCTTTCGCCACGGCGAGCTGCTTCCCCGTCTGTCGTTGCGCGACATCATCGAGCGCCGCTGGCATGCGAATCACCTCCGGGCTTCGCATGGGTTCAACGAGTACATGCGGGGAGGCTTGATGCCCTTCTCGCTGGAGGAACCAGACGTCCTCCCGCTTCTGGAGAACATCCTGGAGACGATCATCTCCCGTGATGTCCCCAAGGTCGCACAGCTTCGCCTCGATGAACTCGAGCTCATGCGCAAGATGGTCCAGTTCATCGGCCGAGCCGGCATCGACGGCATCGACGGCATCAGCTACACGAGCCTGGCCCGGCATCTTTCGATCACGAAGTACAAGGCCGAGCAGTACGTGGATCTGCTGGAGATGGCCTTCGTCCTCCAGAGGATCTTCCCGGCGGGCACGAACGTCCTTCGTGAACCCAAGCTTCTCCTATGCCTGCCGTACCGGCTGCTGTACCGCGAGTGGGCCGAAGCCCTCGGCGGCCTGCGCGAGGACTTCTGCGTGCAAGCCCTGCGCCAGGCAGAGGTCCCGGTCCACTACCTGAAGAGCACGCGGGGCAAGAAAACGCTCGACTACCTCATCGAGCTCGATGAGGAGACGTTGGTCGTCGAGGTCGGAGGCCGCGGGAAGGGCCGGGAGCAGTTCAAGGGCGTGACACCGGACCGCAAGCTCATCATGACCCACAGCGATCGCACTGACGGGATCTACCGGCCCCTGCCGCTCCTCGGCTACCTGGTCTAGATCACCGGTTGTCAGCCGACCAGGGGTTCACATTCGCTCTTCCCGGGCCACCGTCGTGATCGTCAGCGACTGCGGCTCACCGGCCGAGGGCACCATCGTCACCGAATCCCTCGTGGTCCCCGAACCGGGCGCCGCGATGATCATGCGGGCCAACCCGGTGCTCTTCGGCGAGCTTCTCGAGCCTCGCGGCAAGCGTCATCGCAGTACGCTGAATTGCATAATAATGGACAATAATACAACAGAAATCTATATAAAATAGTCCAATTTGATATTGATATTGGCCTTCGAATAGCCCATGGTAGTGTTATGCGGTATGTCCCACGAAGGCAAGAGAAGGCGCTGATAGATCTTCTGGGCGGATCGTCGTCCCCGCGAAACGTCATCCTCGTGGAAGGGGCTCGGCAAGTCGGCAAGACCACCCTGGCCGAACGCGCGATACAGCGGGTGGGCTTGCCCACCACCGTGCTCAACCTCGAGAAGCAGACGCTGATGCGCTCGCGAATCGACGAAACGCGCGAGTTCACCGAATTCGAGGAGCTGCTTCGGGATGAGCTGGACTTCGAGCCCGCGGCCGAGAGCATCCTTTTCATAGACGAAGCGCAAGAGAGCCGGAGGCTGGGGCGCTACGTTCGGTACATGAAGGAATCCTGGCCTGCGACGCGCGTCCTCCTGTCGGGCTCAACCCTGGCCCGGCTCTTCCGAGACGATGTTCGCTATCCCGTTGGGCGTGTCCAGCGCTTCGTTGTGCGCCCATTCTCGTTCACCGAGTTCCTGGTTGCTTGCGGAAAGGAACCTCTCTCTCGCGATCTTATGGGCAACCCGACCGGGGTGAGTCCGGGGCGACACGGCCGCTTGCTGGAGTACCTCGATCAATACCTCTTGGTCGGCGGGCTACCGGAAGTCGTGCTCACGCTGGCGGCGCAGGGGGACCACCACCGGCGTCGCGGAGAGATCATTGCCGACTACGAACAGGACTTCATCCGCCTGTTCGGTGAAGACGCTGTCACGATCGCGCTGGGTTGCCTGCGCAGTGTGGCGAACTTCGTAGGGGGCGCCTCCAAGAACAGCAGCGTGATCCCGCAACCCACGAACAGGGTCAATGACGAGATCCGGCAAATCTTCGGCCGGCTCGAGGGTTGGCGTCTGGTGCTGCGCAGCGAGCAGCGCGGGCCCGCACCCGAGGCGAGTCATCGCTATCTGCCCAAGCGGTATCTGTTCGACACGGGAGTGTTGCGGCACTTGCGAGAGAAGGCGGTTCCATCGATCAACCTCGTGGAATCACTGAACGCGGCGGAGCGACGTCCTCTCGGGAGCATCGTGGAGAACCAGACCGCGATCGAGCTGGCGGACCGTTTCGGTGAACTGGTGGGCTGGAAGCGATCGTCGGCCGGTCTGGAGATCGATTTCGTGTGCCGGAGTGGACGACATGTGGTGCCCGTCGAGTGCAAGGCCGTGCCGAGGCTGAAGGGGACGCATCTGCGTGGCCTCAAGGCCTACCTGCAGCAGCATGCCCAGCCGATCGGGGTGATCGTCAGCCTGGCGCCTTTCGAGGTCATCACGGAGTCGCAGAAGCCCACGATCATCAACGTGCCCCTCTATCTGGCCGAGCAGCTTCCGGAGTTGATCGAACAGTACGGATGACGCGTGTATGGCACCCACAGCAGAAGATGCGATCCTCGCGCACATCCGCGAGCGTGGTGGAACTCCCAGATCGCCTGAGTCACTTGGGACGAGTGCCGCGCTGCCCTCAGGCCTGCTGCAGCGCACCGTTCCTCGATACCAGGCCTATAGCACCCTCGCCCCGCGTCCCGGCAGGCTTGCGATCACGCTGCCCACGCCGGGCACGTCCATGGCCGCCGCCGCCACCGTCGCGAGATCATCCGCGGCGGCCAGCAGGATC
>CAZZIF010000230.1:0-6775 GCA_964654025.1 uncultured bacterium | reverse complement strand
GGAGGCGCCGCGGGCAGCAAACCAGGGCTGGCTCTCATCAAGTCCCCGATCCCGGCTTCGTGGCCTTCCGGATAGCACCCGGTCTCATTTCCTGAGAGCACGTGCGTGGGAGTGAAACAAGCGAAACACCGGTGATTTCTGAAGACAAATCGGAGAGAGGTGCGCTATACTCTTTCGCTTGATTGCAGAGTGCCGGGGTCCGATGTATCAGCATATGGGCTCGGTGCCCTGCCTTGATGCAAGCAGTTGCTCGTATTCTGCGAAGGCCGCACGGCCGGGCCGTGGCCCGGCCCCGGGGCTGGAGAGACCCGCACCCGGTCTGCAAGACCGGTTCGTCCGACAGGAGCCATCCCCAATGGATCCGGCAGATTTTGTCATGGGCATCAGCGGGGACGCTGGCGAGGGCGTAATCCTCACCGGCGACCTCATGACCCAAGTCGCCGCCCGAGCCAACCTGCATATCAGCAGCACCCAGACCTTCCCCGCCGAAGTGCGTGGCGGACAGTCCTATGTCCAGATCCGCTTCGGCGTCGACAGCGTCTTCAATCCTGGAGACCGGCTGGATGTGCTCGTGGCGTTCAACCAGCTTGCCTACCATCGGTACAAGTCCGATATCACCGGCGATGCCATCCTGATCATCGACGGAGACCCCGACAAGACCGACAAGGCGACCAGCTTCGCCGACTGGCGAGGAGGGGCGATCTATGTCGCGCCCATGAGCGAGATCGCCGAGAAAGAGATCGGTGAGCGGCGCTCGAAGAACATGGTGGCTCTGGGCGTGGTGACCGCCCACATCGGCCTGCCCGAGGAGCACGGAGCCGCGCTCGTCGAGCGCTTCTTCCGCAAGAAGAGCCCCAAGCTCGTCGAGGCCAACCTCAAGGCCTACCGGGCCGGCCGGGCCTATGTGAAGGAGCACTTCCAGAAGCAGGATCACCTGACCGTGCCCACCCTCGAGGGCGAAGGTCACATCGTCTTATCGGGCAACGACGCGATCGCGCTGGGCGCGCTCTACGCTGGATGCCGCTTCTATGGCGGCTACCCGATCACCCCGGCCTCGGAGATCATGCAGTTGATGGCCGAGGAGCTGCCCAAGGTCGGCGGCACGATGTACCAGGCCGAGGACGAGATCGCCTCGTTGGCGGCTGTGCTGGGCGCATCCTACGCCGGCGTGCGCGCCATGACGGCTACCTCCGGCCCGGGCCTCTCGCTCATGGGTGAGCTGATGGGCTTATCGGGCATCGCGGAGATCCCGGTCGTGATCGTGGACGTACAGCGCGGCGGTCCCTCCACGGGGCTTCCGACCAAGACCGAGCAGTCCGATCTGATGCCGGCCATCTGGGGCGGCCACGGGGAGTTTCCCCGCGTGGTGATGGCCCCGATCTCGATCCGCGACTGCTTCAACGTGATGCGCACGGCCTTCGAGATCGCCGAGAAGTATCAGATTCCGGTCATCGTGCTCTCCGAGCAGGCCCTGGGCCACCGCCGGGCCACCTTGCCGAAGCGGTTGCTCAAGCAGACGCCCATCGAGCACGTCACTCGGCCCCTGAAAGAGTGGGGGCCCTCGTACAACCGTTACGAGTTCACCGACAGCGGCATCTCGGCGCGGGCTCTGACGGGTGACCCGGGCGGTATGCACATGGTGACCGGCCTCGAGCACTGGGAGTCGGGTGGACCCTCCCACCAGCCGGACAATCGCACCGAAATGGTCCAGAAGCGCTTCCGCAAGATGCGCAACCTGGACCGCAAGTACGGCGGCGTCTTCGCGTTCAAGGGCGAACTCGCCACACAGCACTTCCACGCCACGACCGACCAGGAGGCCAGCCGGCTGTCGGCCGCCGCCGAGTCGTATCGCGGCCAGATCGGCGTGATCGGCTGGGGCTCCACGGCGGGGGTCGTGCGCGAGGCGGTCGCGCGGGCCGAGAAGCGCGGCATCGATGTGGGCGCCATCTTCCCGAAGATGATCTACCCGCACCACGACCTGACCTTCCGGCCGTTCGTCGAGGGCCACCAGCGGATACTGGTCGTCGAGGAGAACTTCACCGGCCAGTATGCCCGGTTCCTCGTCCGGCATTACGATTTCGAGCCCGAGCGGCTCAACAAATACGACGGCCTGCCGTTCAAGCCCGAGCAGGTCTTGCGCAAGATCGAGGAGGTGGCCAGCCATGTCTAGCTCGAAGGCAACGACCTCGCCCCAGGCTCCGGCCGAGGAGGTGCGCGAGCGCACCGTCCACGACTACAAGGGGCGCATCAAGCCGATCTGGTGCCCGGGCTGCGGCAACTACAGCGTTCTGGGCGCTCTGTTGCGCACCTTCGTCGACCTGGAGATCGAGCCGGAGAATCTGGCGGTGGCCTCGGGCATCGGCTGCTCGAGCCGTATCCCCGGCTTCATCAAGTGCTATGGCTACCACGGCGTGCACGGCCGGGCGCTGCCCTCGGCGGTGGGCGTCAAGCTGGGCAACCCACGTCTGACCGTGCTGGCGGTCGGTGGCGACGGCGACGGGCTCTCGATCGGCATGGGTCACTTCCCCCATGCCGCCCGGCGCAACATCGACATCACCTACGTCCTGCTGGACAACCGAATCTATGGCCTCACCAAGGGACAGACCTCCCCGACCACCTGCACCGGGTGGTGGACGAAGACCTCGCCCCAAGGGGTGGTCGAGACACCGCTCAACCCACTCGAGCTGGGCATCGTCTTCGGCGCCAGCTTCGTGGCCCGCGGCTACAGCGGCACTCCGAAGGGCCTGGACGACATCCTGCGGGCGGCGATCACGCACAAGGGATTCTCGCTCGTCCACGTGATCAGCCCATGCGTGACCTTCGGGAAGGGCAGTGGTTACAAATTCTTCGGTCCGTTGGTCAAGGAATTGCCCGAAACGCACGATCCTAAGAATCGGGCCGATGCGCTGGCGGCGGCCACGCATCCGGAGACGATCTACACGGGCATCATGTACCATGATCCGGATCGGAAGGAGTACGTCAGTCTCGTGCAGGAAGGCGGAGGAGCCCGGGGACGGGAACTGGACCCGAAACCACCCCGCATCGACGCCGATGCTTTGATCGACCGATTCAGCTAGAGCGGCCATCATGCGCGATCACCCCATGTCGGCAGGATGTTTCGGCCGAACTGAGGTTGTAAGGAACGAATGCAGCTCGCGCGGTATATCAGCCCGGATTGCATCCGCTTGGAGATGCACACGACGGCCCCTCCCGAGCCGGAGGAGCCGTATAGCCGCGAGAAGTACATCTGGTCGATCAAGGAAGCCGTCATCACCGAGCTCGCCGAGCTGGTCTCGACCTCCGGGCGTATCGGCAATCTGCGCAAGCTGACCGTCGATCTGACCAACCGCGAGAGGAAGGCCACCACCGGTCTCGGCCAGGGGATCGCCATCCCCCACGTGCGCACCCGGGAGGCCCGCGAGTTCATGATGGCCTTCTGCCGCAGCACCCCGGGCATCGAGTTCGACTGCCTGGATGGCGGCCCCGCCCACCTCTTCTTCGTCTTCGTGGCCCCGCCCTACGACGACACGCTCTACATGCGCATCTACAAGCAGATGGCCGAAGCCTTCACCTACGACGACGCCGGGCGGGCGTTTCTGGAAGCTCAGGACGAAGGCGAGGTGATCCGCGCCTTCAAGAACCTCTGAGCAAGATGGCTTGCATCTAGAGGCCGATCGGCTACCATCTTCCCTGCGTATGCTCCCCATTGGTACATCGGCCGCCTGACGGCACACCTGGCCGCAAGGCCCACCTAGCCGGAGGAAGCACTCGAATGCATTCCCCCCGCCCAAATGCATCCAGGAGCATCGGCGATCCCCCATCCTGCTGCGGCAGCCTGAACGAGTTGATCGAGGATGAACGCTTTCTTCGCCAGCTCGAACACGAGCCAGCCCAGGTCGCCATCCACGACACTCGGGAACGGATCGTATGGGCCAACCGTGCCTATCGGACAGCCGTAGGGCTCGCGGGCAAGGCCCTACCCGATACTCCCTGCTATCAGGTCTGGGGACTCGAAGGCCCGTGCCCGCAGTGCGCCGTCCGCCAAGCGATCCAGCGGGGGACCTCGACCGAGGCCACCCTGACGCCGCGCAGCCGCCCCGACTGGCCCCTGCCGGGCGGCCACTGGCTGTCGAAGGCGACTCCCATCCAGGATCAATCCGGGACCGTGATCGGCGCCATCGAGACCGCCTATGACATCGGTGACAAGGAGACGGCGCGCGAGATTTTGGCCGAAAGCCAGCGCCGGGTGCTGCGCAAGCTGGATGCCTACCTGCTCTCCTCCACGGGAGAGACCGGCCCCCGCCTGCAGTCGGTGATCGACATCCCCGCCGTGCAGGCGATCATGGACGACTTCTACCAGCTCACCGGCATCGGCATCGCCATCGTGGACCTGGAGGGCAAGGTGCTGGTCGCCACCGGCTGGCAAGATATCTGCACGAAGTTTCACCGAGTCCACCCCGAGACGAACCGGCATTGCATCGAGAGTGACACGGTCCTCTCCCGGGGCGTGACGCCCGGCACCTTCCGGGCCTACCACTGCAAGAACAACATGTGGGACATCGTCACGCCGATCAGGCTGGGCGAGAAGCACGTGGGCAACCTGTTCCTCGGCCAGTTCTTCTACGAGGATGACATCGTCGACCGCGAGGCCTTTCGCGCGCAGGCCGAGCGCTACGGCTTCGATGTCGATGCGTACCTGGAGGCGCTCGACCGGGTGCCGCGTTGGAGTCGCGAGAGGGTCGAGACCGTCATGCGCTTCTACGCGAAGTTCGCCACCCTGCTGTCCTCGGTGAGTTACAGCAACCTGCAGCTTGCCGAAACGCTCACCGAACGCGATGACCTCCTCGCCTCACTGCGCGAGAGCGAGGCGACCTGGCGCGAGTACGTCGAGAACGCGCCCTACGGCGTCTTCGTGGCCAACGAGAAGGCCGAGTACCTGCGCGTCAACGCCGCCGCCTGCCGCATCACCGGCTACAGCGAAGATGAGCTCACGCAAATGAGCATCCCCGACTTGATCCCACCGGATCGACTGGAAGAAGGCTTCGCCCACTTCCGCCGGTTGCTCGGCGAATCCGAGTCCGTCGGAGACGCGCCGTTTCTGCACAAGAACGGAGAAGAACGCCTCTGGAGGGTGGCCGCTGTCCGCCTGGCGGCGGATCGCTTCCTGGGCTTCGTCGAGGACATCACCGAGCAACGTGCCCGCGAGGCCGAGCACGAGCAGCTGCAGCACCAGCTCCAGCAAGCACAGAAGATCGAATCGATCGGCCGGCTGGCCGGCGGTGTGGCCCATGACTTCAACAACATGTTGAGCGTGATCCTGGGCCACGCCGAACTCGCACTCGACGCTCTGGAGCCGCACCAGTCAGCACAGGAGAGCTTGCAGGAGATCAAGCGAGCGGCGCAGCGTTCAGCCAACCTCACCCGCCAGCTCCTGGCCTTCGCGCGCCGCCAGACCGTCTCGCCGCAGATTCTCGACCTCAACGAGGTCATCGCCGGCACGCTCAAGATGCTGCGTCGCTTGATCGGCGAGCACATCGACCTTCTGTGGCGGCCGGGCGCGGACCTGTGGCGGGTCAAGGTCGATGCCTCGCAGATGGACCAGCTTCTCGCCAACCTGGCCGTCAACGCCCGTGACGCGATCGCCGAGGTCGGCACGCTGACGATCGAGACCGCCAACGCGATCCTCTCCTCCCGTTACTGCGACGGACACCCCTACGCCACCCCGGGCGAGTATGTCCGGATCACCGTGCGCGACAACGGATGTGGCATGGACGCGAAGACGCTCGAGCAAGTCTTCGAGCCGTTCTTCACGACCAAGGAGGTCGGCCAGGGCACCGGACTCGGCCTGGCGACCGTCTATGGCATCGTGAAGCAGAACAAGGGCTTCATCGATATCTCCAGTGCGCCGGGGAAAGGCACGACCGTGGAGATCCATCTCCCGCGTTGCCGGCAGGAAGCCGAGCGCGATGCGACTCACCTCGCCTCGGCCCCGGGCGCGGGTCGCACGTGCACTGTCTTGGTGGTGGAAGACGAGGCGGCGATTCTGGCCCTCGGCCGTCAGATGCTGGAGTCTCTGGGGTACCGGGTCCTTTCCGCGTCCACGCCGAAGAAGGCGCTGGAGATCGCCGAGCAGCTCCGCGCCCAGGGCGCCGGCTCGGAGGACGCCAGGCCAGAGGGCGCCGGCCCAGAGAGCGCATCCGGCATGCCGATCGACCTGCTCATGACCGACGTGGTCATGCCGGGCATGAGCGGCTGGGAACTGGGCGGGCGCATGCGCGAGCAGTGGCCGGGCCTCAAGACGCTGTTCATGTCGGGCTACCCCGCTGAGCAGATCACCGATGAGGGTATCCTGCGCAGCGGCGTGCACTTCATTGCCAAGCCCTTCTCGATGACCGAACTGGCCGCGAAAGTCCGAGAGGCGCTCGAGGCAGAGACGATCTCGAAACAGGCACCCAGCGAGCGCAGAGGCAGCGAGCGCAAAGGCAGCGAGAGGAATGACAGCGAGGGGAAAGACAGCGAACGCAAAGACAGCGAGGGGGGAAACAGCGAGCGGAGAGAGGACGTGAAGGAGAGGAAACCGGGACAAGGATAGGCGGCCGGTCTCTCCTTTTCGCCGACGAGACCGGCCTGGCACGAACCTCCGCGCACGCCACTCCCGCGCCAGCCGCCACGAGCCTCCGCGCACGCCACTCCCGCGCCAGCCGCCACGAGCCTCCGCGCACGCTACCCCCGCGCCAGCCACCACGAGCCTCCGCGCCCGTTACTCCCGCGCCAA
>CAZZIF010000229.1:3786-6779 GCA_964654025.1 uncultured bacterium | reverse complement strand
TAGTCTGGCGGCCACGGTGGGCAGGCGCAAGCAGAACTCGTCGGGCGACTCGCCGACTGCAGTCGCTGAGAGTGTCGGGGCCATGTAGCGGAACCCTGGCACGAGCGCTGCTCGCTCGAGAGCAACCAGAGCCCAGAGGACCCAGAGCCGAGAGCACCCAGAGCCGAGAGCAACTGGAGCAGATTGTCGTGTTCTCATCGTTGGTGAGATTGTACCCTTATCGGAGGCATGGCCGAGTCTGAAGGAGTTTGCAGGTGTTTCGCGGACTACCCCGATGAGCCGCAAGGATGGAGATCCATGAGAGACGGCCGCAGAGTTCTTCTCCTCGTCTGCGGTACGCTTTGTGTGGTTCTGGGCGTGCTCGGCATGTTCTTGCCCATATTGCCCACCACCCCCTTCTTGCTTCTGGCCGCTTTCTGCTATGGACGCAGCTCTCAGCGAACCTACCGCTGGCTGGTGAACAATCGCTGGTTTGGCGAGTACATTAGAAACTACCGCTACGGCAGGGGAATACCGCTCAAGCAGAAGATCCTCACGATCACGCTCTTGTGGCTCACCATCGGTTACACCGTGCTGTTCATCGTGTCGGACTGGTGGGTGAAGCTGATCTTGCTTGCCATCGCCGTCGGCGTAACCGTGCATCTGACGAGGGCCCGAACTCTCAAGGCGGAGCGACAGGATCCTCGAGTGCTCATCGAACGCAAATCGCCCGAGGAACCCTTCTGATGAAGACCGCAGCGCAGCGGCCTCGTGACCACGGCCGGCTGCAGCGACTGGTGACGACGGCCGGCCGCAGCGACTGGTGCGGGCACCCGGGCACAGCTGAGATTGTCTTGTCGGAAGCAGCGTGGAAACAGCTGCAATGCACCGCGCAAAAGGGGGAGGATCCCCTTTCGAGTGCCCTCCCCCTGTGCCGAATCCGGATGCAACCTTCTAGCGAATCACGGTGAGCCGTGTCTTCAGCCAGTGAAGCTGCCCCTCCGCGGTTGCTACGCGGGCGCGGCCGAAGTAGACACCACTACCGGCGGGGGCGCCCTGCGCCGTGCGGCCATCCCAGCGGTAGAAGTGCCGGCCGGCCTCGATGGCCTGATCCTCGATCTGAGCGATGCGGCGGCCATTGAAGTCGAAGATCTCGAGCTGCACATCGGCTGCTTTGGGTAGCTCCAGACAGAGGCGCGTGAGCCCGCCGGGCAAGGACGCAGCGCTCAGGCGTGCCGCACGAGGGATGGCCGGCTCAACGACGACCGGATCATCCGGCACATCCGGATCGGGAATCACCGGGTCTTCCTCTATCGCGCTCACATCTTCATACACATGCAGCTCGACGGTCGTGTCGGTATAGACCACGTTGTATTGTAGCCCGACTCCGAAGTTGCCGTACAGCTCGGAGAACTCCCCCGTGCGGGAGCCGGCCGTCAGGACCGTGAACACATCACCGGGCTCAATGACGACGCCCTCGGGCACCTCCACCCAGACGCGGCCCGCGAGGGTGGCGGCGCCGAGGACTTGCAGGTGATCGTGCTCACCGGGGCCGTTCCCCGAAAACTCGATGTAGAGTGCGCCGTCGCCGATCTGATCATAGTCGCCGGTGATCGTCAGCTCGCCCACCGAAGCGCCCGGGTTGGTCCGGCCGCCGCAGATGACATCCGCATGGATCGTCCCGCTGCCACCGACCGTTCCCAGCACGGCCTGAACCGTGTCGGCGCCGACCAGGTCGCCGTTGACCTGGACATAGGCCGTGTACCAGGACTGCAGCAGATTGCCGGCCATCGTCAGTGTGCTGCCCTCTCCCACGAAGACACCGCCGTCGCTGACCAGCCCGGATACGGTGCTGAAGTCGCGGCCCGCGTCGATCCGCAGGCTTCCGTTGCGGCCGATGGTCTGAACGCCACCGATGACATTCCCGGTCGCCTCGTCCGAGTAGATGTTCGAGTTCTCTCCCGAGAGAAGGATCCCCGCATCCAGGTGCGTGACATCCGCCGCGCCGATCAGCCGCATGGCGGTGTTGGCCATGACCTGCCAGTCGCCCCCGCTCAGCTCCTGATTGGCGGCGCTATAGTGCTGGGAGAGGACGTTGCACCAGAACAGGCCGCCCTCCCGCGCACGGGCGATACCCTCGTTACGGAAGGCCCCGCCGTCGATCCGCACGAGCCCCCCGAGGCCCGCCTCGCACGAACCCTGATTGACGAAGGTTCCGGACTGCGAACGAACCTCTCCGCCGTGCACGCTCAGGATCTCACCCTGATTGCGCAGCGTGGCGCCGTCCACCCGAAAGAGCCCGCGATCGTCCGCCAGGACGGCGCCCTGGTTGAGCATTGCGCCGCCGGTCAGAACCGCCACACTGCTGCTATCGGCAACCATCATCGTACCGGCATTGGTCAGAGTGGCCGACCAGAGCTCCAGATTGCCGCCCTGAACGGCCGCCAGCGTACCGGTGGTGACCTTGTCTTCGCCGCCCAAGCGCAGTGTGGCATCCGGGACATCGGCCTGGATGAGCCCCTCGTTGTGCAAGACGGCCGACACAGTTCCGGCACCGTGCACCAACTGCCCGGGGCCCAGGGTCAACACCACACCCGGGGCACTCGTGATCTGGGAGTCATTGGCATTCGTGGGAGAGAGGAGTCGTACGCTCCCGGTTCCGGTCAGCGCCACATCGCTGCCGGCGCGGAGGTAAGTGTTGTTGGAACTCCCGTCCAGATGCAACACGATCTCTGCGTTGTTCTCGATCGTTTCGCCGGCCAGCTCGAGCGTCACGCTGCTGGGGATCCGGACCGGGCCGTCGAGGGTGACATCCTCCAGGCGCGCGGTGCCATCGGTGCACTCAAACCAACCGCTGCCGGTGGCGGAGAGGAGCCCGCCGCTCACGATACTGTTCGGTCCCAGCCCGATCCCGGCATCCTCTGCCAGCAACATCCCGGCGCCGGTCTGCGTGAGGGTAAAGGTCTGCAGCTCGAGCTTGCCCGCTTCCCTGGCGCCGATGGTCCCATGATTGG
>CAZZIF010000229.1:0-3686 GCA_964654025.1 uncultured bacterium | reverse complement strand
CATCTCTCCGTTGTTCTCGATGGTGTTGCCGGCCAGCTCGACGGTCACGGTGCTGGGAATCCGGACCGGGCCGTCGAGGGTGACATCCTCGAGGCGAATGGTGCCAGCGATGCACTCGAACCAGCCGCTGCCGGTGGCAGACAGGAGCCCGCCGCTCACGACACTGTTCGGTCCCAGCTCGATCCCGGCATCCTCTGCCAGCAGCATCCCGGCGCCGGTCTGCGTGAGGGTGAAGGTCTGCAGCTCGAGCTTGCCCGCTTCCCTGGCGCCGATGGTCCCATGATTGGTCTTGGGATTGGTCTTCAGCACCAGCAGCGCATCCTCCTGATCGGCGAAGATCACGCCGTGGTTCTCGAGATAGGCACTGATCTCGCCGCCCCCGTGAATCGTGTGGCCACTGTCGTGGGTCAGCACGGCCGACCCGACGCTCGCGATCAAGGCATCACCGGTCGAACTGGACGCGATCATCATCCGCAGCGTTCCGTCGCCGGTGAGGGCCAGGTCATCGACGATCTCCAGGTAGGCATTGTTCGTGCTCGTGTCGTAGTGCAAGACCATCTCTCCGTTGTTCTCGATGGTGTTGCCGGCCAGCTCGACGGTCACGGTGCTGTGGATCTGGAAGAGGCCGTCGAGGGTGACATCCTCGAGGCGGGTGGTGCCATCGGAGCACTCGATCCGGCCGCTGCCCGTGGACGAAAGACCGCCGCCGACGACGATCATGTCTTGCCCTAGATCGATCGCGCTATCCTCCGCCAGCAACGTCCCGGCGCCGGCCTGCGTGAGGGTGAAGGCCTGCAGCTCGAGCAGGCCCGTCCCCGTGGCGCCGATGGTCCCATGGTTGCTCTTGGGGTTTTCGGTGAGAAGCAGGACGGTGGCGTCCTGGTCGGCGAAGATCTCGCCATGGTTCACCAGCGCCGCCTCGATGATTCCAGCTCCGCGAATGCGATGCGGCGCCTGCTGGGTCAGCAGCGTGCCGGGCGCGGTGAGCAGTTGCGCATCGGTCACCGTCCCATTCGTATGCAGGATGAGCTCTCCGGACCCCGACAGGCCGGCGTCTTCCAGGAATGTCAGGATCGCGTTGTTCGTGCTGCTGGCGTTGTGGACCAGAATGACGCCGTCGTTCTCCACGGCCGCGGCGGAGAGCTGCAGGTGCCGGTTCGGTACGATCTCGATCCGTCCATCGGCATGGTTGCGGATCAAGCCCACGATCACGCCCGTTCCGCTGCTGGCCAGAACGAGGCCATGGTTCGA
The DNA here is from genome assembly GCA_964654025.1 of uncultured bacterium. GTDB lineage: Bacteria > Eisenbacteria > RBG-16-71-46 > CAIMUX01 > WJJG01 > CAYQJL01. The sequence continues at coordinate 2,435 of CAZZIF010000229.1, read as the reverse complement.
CAGACCGTCAGGCTCGAACAGCGTGAGGGTGTTCGCACCCAGGGTGATTGTGGCGTCAGCGTTATTGAGAAAGAGGGCATCGATGCCGGGCGAGGTGTCCAGAGAGATCGTGTACTCGCCCGCCTCCGCGGGCACGATGGCTACCTCACCGGCTTCATCGGGAACATCCTGAGGGGCCCAGTTCACGGAGGCATTCCAACCGCCGCCCGCAGGGTTGTCCCAGGCGATCTCCTCGGCCTCTGCCGGCGCAGCAAGCCCACCGGCCAGAAGCAGGGCAGCGAATCCAAGAGAGAGTCTCAGCGCAAGGTGGCTGTGAACAGATGCGATGCGGCGCTGCGGGTTCATGGTTCCTCATTTCTCCTCACGGGATGTGCTTGCCTGGACAACAGATCTACCCATGGGGGAAGCAGAACCGCGGCTCGAACCGCGGCTCGGACCGACAGAGCCTGGGCTCGGGGGGGCAGTAGAGCTGTGTTTTAGGAAAGCGGGGCAACACCTTCTGGGGCCAGCCAGAAAGAGGCAAGGACCCGGGTTTGGACACCTCGGCTCTCACACTCGCGCGGCAATTCCCTACCAGCGGACAGAGCCGTTCCTCTTCTTCCGGTGACGATTCGCCATCCCTGCAGGCACCGTAGCTTGAGATTATACGGGAAATCTGTGGCTGCAGGACAAGAAAAAGACGCGAATCCTGAGCACGGTCACTCCGCCTACCGCCACGCGGGCAGTCCATGATAGTCTAGGCGCACGGGGGTTTCGCGGAGGGGCGCGGTGGGCGCAGGACTCATCTTCGACATCAAGCGGTTCTCGATTCATGACGGGCCGGGCATTCGGACCACGGTCTTCCTCAAGGGTTGTCCGCTGGCGTGCTGGTGGTGTCACAACCCGGAAAGCCAATCCGACCGGCCGGAACTGCTCTACCGAACCGACCGCTGCGTGCGGTGCGGCGCCTGTGTGGCGGTCTGTCCGGCACAGGCGGTCGTGTGGGAGGCGGACCGACCGCGGACCGATCCCGACCGGTGCCGCGGAGGGGCGGCGTGTCGGGGAGACGCTGGTTGCCCCGAAAGCCCACCAGCTCGCGCCGCCGCGGCCGACGCTCCCGCTGCGGCCGGTACACCCGCCGGCGCCGGTACCCCCACCGCGGCCGACGTCCTCCCCACTCCCTGCACCACCGTCTGTCCGGCCGATGCTCGCCAGATCGTGGGCGAACGGGTCGGCGTCGACCAGGTGATCGAGCAGATTCGCCGGGACACTGTCTTCTACGACGAATCCGGCGGCGGGGTCACCTTCTCGGGCGGGGAACCGCTCGCCCAGGGAACCTTCCTGGCCGAGCTGCTCGAGCGCTGCGGCGCCGAGGAGATCCATCGCGCGGTCGACACGACCGGGCACGCGCCACCAGGACCGTTCGAGCGCATCGCCCGGCGCACGGACCTCTTCCTCTACGACCTGAAACTGATCGATCCTGGACGGCACCGCCACTACACGGGACAGTCCAACGAGATGATCCTCGAGAACCTCGCGTTTCTGGATCGGGAGGGAATTCCCACCGTGATCCGCATGCCGATCATCCCGGGCATCAACGATGATTCCGAGAACATAGCGGCAACCGCTGGACACATCGCGCGCCTGCAAACCATACGCACCATCACCCTCCTACCTCATCACCGGCCCGCCATGGACAAGTACGCGAGGTTCGGGCGGGCACGTCGTCTGCCGTCCACGCCCTCGCCGACACCCGAACAGATCGAGGAGATCGCCGGCGTCTTTCGGCGACATGACCTCACGGTCCTCAATGGAGGAATGCATGGTGGAAGGAACGCACAATGAATGAGCGCATCGAGCGACTGCGCCGCGCCAGCCGCGAAGCGCCGGTCCGGGTCTCGGCCGAGCGGGCCCTCCTGATCACCGAGTTCTACCGGGAGAACGCGGGCAAACATCCTGTCCCCCTGATGCGGGCCAAGGCATTCGAGTACCTGTGCCGGCACCAGACGATCACGATCGGCGACGACGAGCTCATCGTGGGCGAGCGGGGCCCGGCGCCCAAGGCCGTGCCCACCTTCCCCGAGCTGACCTGCCATAGCGTGGAGGATCTGCGGATCCTTCGCAGCCGGCCGAAGACCCCCTACCAGATCAGTGACGAGGACATCGCCCTCTACCGGGACGAGATCATCCCCTACTGGCAGGGCCGCACCATGCGCGACCGGATCTTCAGCCGCTTGCCACAGGAATGGCATGCGGCCTACGAGGCCGGCGTCTTCACCGAGTTCATGGAGCAACGGGCTCCGGGACACACCACGCTCGACGGCAAGTGCTATGGCACGGGCCTGCGCGGATTTCAGGCGAGGATCGAGGCGAGCCTGGTGAAACTGGATTTCGCGCGAGAGCCGGACGCCACCGCCAAGCGTGACCAGCTCGAGGCGATGCACCTGGCCTGCGAG
>CAZZIF010000228.1:1877-6879 GCA_964654025.1 uncultured bacterium | reverse complement strand
GCCTCTCGACTCTCGCCCCCGGCCCGCTGCCTCGACCTTCGACCCCGCCTTTCGGCTCTCGCCCCCGGCCCGCTGCCTCGACCCTCGACCTCGCCTCTCGACTCTCGCCCCCGGTCCGCTGCCTCGACTCTCGATCACGACACTGCCGGGGAATTCGCGATCACATGCTTACCCGACATACGTACAGTCGTATAACGGGCTCTGGCCATCTTGATGTCATGTCCCGATCTCCTCATCTCTTCGCCAGTTACTTGACAAACCAGCATCCGAGGGGGGAAACTGGTTCTGGGGCTCAGGGCGGTCTCGCGCCCACCATGAGCCCCCTCCTCTATGGGGGAGGTCGGTAGCCGGGGGAGGTCAGTAGCCCAACTATAACCAGAGGAGTGGTGATGCCTGAGCCGACCACTGGGGTCAACTACCTTCGGTTTGTTCTGCACGGAGAAACAGACGGGATCCTCATGACGCGGAAGCGCCCCGCATCATTGGCGCTACCCGTTCCAGAAACCAAAGAGATACGCTTTCTGCTGAAGACCATGATCAGTCGGGGCATCCGGAAGATTCGGCTAACCGGTGACGATCCCGCACTGCGGGAGGATCTCCCCGAGATCGTCGGCATGGTCGCCGGACTCGAACAGGTGCGCGAGGTCGCCTTGACGACCCGCGGGATTGGCTTGAAGAGCCGGGTCGAGGAGTTGGCCGATCGCGGGTTGCAGTGTGTCAACTTCAACCTCGATACGCTCAAGGCGTCGCGCTACCGGACCCTCACCGGGGCTGCGAAGTTCAAGGACGTGTGGGGAGCGGTAGAAGAGGCGTTGAGCCACGAACTGAATGTCAAAATCAACGCGGTCATCCAGCGTGGCGTGAACGATGACGAGATGGCCGACTTCATTCTCCTGACGAAGAAGGAGCCCATTCAGGTTCGCTTCATCGAGTGGAATTACGACACCGACGTAATCGCTCCGCCCAAGAGGTTCTTCTCGGTCCGTGAGTCGATGTCCACAGTGAAGCCTCCGCTGATTCCTCGCACCCCTCGCGCGCTCGACGGACCTGCTCTGGTCTACGAGATCCCTGGTCACCGCGGTACGGTGGGGTTCATTCCCAACGTTACCGAGCACTTCTGCCCAAGCTGCAATCGCGTAGGGCTCACCGACATGGGTGAGATTCTCAGCTGTCTGTTTGGTCGGGGCCTCAGCCTGATGCGCTACATGCAGGGCAAGAGTGGAACTGCCAACGTCACCGCCTTCATCGATCGTGTCTTGCGGCGTAAAGAAGTGCTGGCCACGAAGATGGCCGGCATGGGAGTTTCGCCGATCGGGACCGGCCTGGACAAGGGCAGCAAGGAAGCCGCTGCGGCCGCGATGATTGCCGCTGCCGCTTCGGTCGCGGCAAACTGAGCATGGCGCCCGAGTTGGCCTGATCGTGGGATTTCTGACACCATTCTTCAGGGCCGCGGCCCTCGTCCGCACGGCCTTCGCAAGTTGAACTCGGCGGGGATGATGTGAAAGCAATTCACATTGTTGGACGGAAGAAATCCGGTAAGACCAGCCTGATCGTACGTCTCCTGCCTTTGCTTCGCGCCTGTGGTCTGAAGGTCGGAACCGTCAAGCATTCGCGTCAACCCCATACGCTGGACGTGAAGGATACCGACTCCTGGAAGCATCGCCAGGCCGGCGCCGAGGCTACTCTGGTCCTTACCCCGTCGGCCGGTGCCTTTCACTTTTCACACGAAGTCGAGGGCGTAGAGGTGGGCTCATTGCTGGCGCACTACCTCGGCGAGATGGATCTTGTGCTCGTGGAGGGATGGAAGGAACGGCCCGCTACCCGGATCGAAGTGCTAGGCGCTGCCGACGAGGGCGAGCATCTTCCTTTGCAGAGCAGCGCAGGTTCTGATCTCCTGGCGGTCGTTTTCGGTCCCGCCGTAACGAAGCCCTCCGTGGATGGTCTCGATCCCAGGCTGCGAGCGTTCATGTGGGACGACCCCGAGGGGGTGGCGGCCGCCATCTTGGATTGGATGCGGTTGGAGGAGACGAAGCCGCAGTAGCGCTCCCTATCCCCGTTGCAGGAGGCCGCCGTCGGCGACGATCGTTTGCCCGGTAACGAAGCCGTTGCGGGGTGAGCAGAGAAATGCTACGAGCGCGCCCAGTTCCGGCGGACGGCCCTGTCGTCCCAGTGGGACCTTGGCCGTGAGTTCGGACTCGATCTCCTCGAATGGAACACCCCTCATCTGTGCCATCGAGGCTCGCACTTCTCTTGAGCGTTCGGTATCGAAGAACCCGGGAGAGACGGCATTGATGAGAATGCCTGCCTCGCCCAGCTCCACGGCCAGATCGCGCACCAGTCCGGCCAGAGCGGGGCGGAGCGTGTTGGAGAGCGCCAGCCTGGGCACGGGCCGAAACGCCGAAATCGAGGCTACGAGCACGATTCGGCCGGCAGGACTCTCTCGCAGAAGAGGCAGGCTTGCGCGGATCAAACGGATATTGCTGAGGAGGACCAGCTCGAAGGCCGCCCGCCAAGCGTCATCATCATGCTCTTCAAAGGTACCGGGCGGCGGGCCCCCAGCGTTGCCAACCATGACATCCAGTCGCCCCCAGAGTCGCCGTGCTTCGCCCACGAGAGCCGGAGCCGTCGCCGAGCTCGTCACGTCGCCGGCCATGCAGTGGAGCTGAGGCAGATCCGCTGAAGACTGCTCCGTGGGCTGCCCCGACGCCTCCGTGGACTTGGCCGACTGCTCCTCCCGTCGCGTCGACGCCTCCGTGGGCTGCGCCGATTGCTCGGCGGGCTGCGTCGACTGCTCCGTGGGCTGGGCCGACGCCTCCGCGGGCTGCGCCGAATACTCCTCAGAGGCCTCCGCCGAGGAAGTATGTCTTGTGAGATCGGTCCAGCCACTGTCCCGCTTGTGCGCGCCAGCCCGCCCGTCGGTTCGCCCGTCGGCCTGCGCGTCGGCTCGCCCGTCAGCCCGCCCGTCGGTTCGCCCGTCGGCCTGCGCGTCGGCTCGCCCGCCAGCCCGCCCGTCGGCCTGCGCGTCGGCTCGCCAATCGACCGGTCCCGTCAAGCTTGCTCTGATCGCATCCCGCGCCGCTAGAAGGCGCTCGCTTCTACGACTGCACAAGAGGACATGGGTGCCGTTCTCGGCGAGAGCCTGCGCGATGGCTGCGCCCAGGCCAGCACTGGCCCCGGTCACAATGGCAGTGGGCCTATTCGATTGCATGAGAACCCCCCTTGATCGCACGCGTGGCCGCACGCCTGATCGCACGCGTGGCCGCACGCCTGATCGTACGCGTGGCCGCACGCCTGATCGTACGCGTGGCCGCACGCGTCGCCGCACGCGTGGTCGCACGCCCGATGGCACGCGTCGCCGCACGCGTGGTCGCACGCCTGATGGCACGCGTGGCCGCAGGCCTGGTTGCGCGTCTGGACCGCCCGCCTGGTCGCAGGCTTGGTTGCACCCAGGTGGCTACATGGGCTTTCCCTCGCGGCGGAATTCCTGCATAGTTTCCCCCATGAGCACTACCAATCCAAGCCACAAGGAGCAGCTCGCCGACTTGGCCCATGAGGCGATGCTGGCGCGCGACCTACTTCCAGAGTTCTCCAGACAGGTTCGCGGGGAGATTCAGCAGATCGAGCGACGTGACCCGCCGGCTGAGGATGATCGCCGCGACCTTCGTGATCTGCTCTGGTCCTCCATTGACAATGACGATTCCAGGGACCTGGATCAGATCACCGTGGCCGAATCGGCCGGGGGCTCTGCGGTCCGGGTGCGTGCCGCGATTGCGGACGTGGCCGCGTTTGTGGATCAGGATGACCCGGTGGACGCCCATGCTTCCTACAACACCACTTCGGTCTATACGCCAGGGCGCGTTTTCCCCATGTTGCCCGTCCGGCTCTGTTACGACCTGACCTCACTCAACGAGGGTGTGGACCGTCTGGCGATGGTTGCGGACTTCGTTGTCGAACCCGATGGCACCCTGCAGGATGGTAGGCTCTACCCCGCTCTGGTGCACAATCGGGCCAAGCTGACCTACGACGCGATCGGTGACTACTTGGGCGAAAAGGGAGCCTTGCCCGCCGCTGCCAACGCAGTTCCAGGACTGGAGGAGAATCTCCGATTGCAGCACCGGGCTGCCCAGCGATTGCGCCAGCGACGCTATCAACATGGAGCTCTCGAGCTGCAGACCATTTCCGCACGGCCTCATTTCGACGGCAACGACCGTCTCGCGCTTGAGCTTGATGGCCGCAATCCCGCCAAAGAACTCATCGAGGACCTGATGATCGCGGCCAATACGGTTACCGCGCGCTTTTTGCGAGACCAGGAGCTTCCCTCGCTCCGGCGCGTGGTGCGAGAGCCTGGACGGTGGGAGCGGATCGTGGAGCTGGCCCTGCAGTACGATGCTGAGCTGCCGGCGCGCCCGGACCCGAGAGCCCTGTCGCGCTTTCTCGGCCGGGAGCGGGAGCGAGATCCGTTGCGCTTCCCAGATCTGTCTCTGACCGTGATCAAGCTCATCGGCTCGGGTGAGTATGTAGTGGAACGTCCGGGGGAGAAGGCCATCGGACACTTCGGTCTGGCTGTGCGGAATTACACGCATTCAACCGCACCGAATCGACGTTTCCCTGATCTGATCACGCAGCGTCTGCTCAAGAGCGCTCTTCGCGGAGAACGGCAACCGTACGAACCGGCCGAACTCGAAGTGCTCGCGAAACACTGCACCCAGAAGGAAGATGATGCCGACAAGGTCGAGCGTAAATTGAACAAGGCCGCAGTTGCCCTGCTACTGGAAGACCGAGTGGGCGAACGATTCGAAGCGCTGGTCACGGGCGCGGCTGCCAAAGGCACCTGGGTCAGGATTCTGGATCCTCCGGTGGAAGGCAAACTCGTGGAGGGCAACAAAGATGTGGACGTGGGGGATCGGCTGGAAGTCGAACTGATTTCGACTGACGTGAACCGAGGCTACATCGACTTTCGGCGCTGTGACTAGATCCAGGTGGTGAGGTGGCGAGTGAGAGG
>CAZZIF010000228.1:0-1777 GCA_964654025.1 uncultured bacterium | reverse complement strand
GGATCGGATCACGAGTTGGGTTACGGATCTGGTCACGGATCGGATCACGAGTTGGGTAACAGATCGGGTCGCGAGTCGGGTCCTGAATCGGCTCACGAAGCGGACTACTCTTCGGCTTGTCAATCGAATCACCTATCGATTCGCTCGGCGGCCAGCAATTTTGCGCCGCTCGCCGTTTTGGCCGGGGTTCTGCTGTTCGCCCTCGCGAATACGCCCTGGTCTCAGGCCGTGAAGGTCGAGGTCTACGCGCTTCAGGGGGCCTTGCTTGCGGCGCTTCTGGCGGCGGCGGTACCCCTGCTGAAGCATCCGTCCAACATCCCGGTTCCCGGCGCTGGTCGAAGGGTCCTTCTCATAGGCCTTCTATTCGGGCTTGGCCTTGCGCATCACTTGACCGCCATGCTATCGGGTATCTTCCTGGCCGCCGTTGCCCTTCACCGGGCGCGAGCCCACTGGCCGAACTGGACACCGATTCTCCGTAGCTGGCTCCTGATGGCCCTGGGAACAGCGCTGTCCCTACTGCTCTACCTTTATCTTCCCTTGCGCTCTCGCATGGATCCGGCGATCAACTGGAACTACCCCGAGAGCTGGCAGCGCTTCTGGGTGCATGTCAGTGCGCGGCAGTACCACGGACTCTGGGGCAGCCAGGGAACTCGGTGGGAGGAACTCCAGCGCTTCCTGACCGAGCAGCTTCCGGGAGAGGCCACCATAGGTTTTCTGGTCCTGGGCTTGCTGGGCCTGTTCCTGCTCGGCCGCAGGCATCGCTGGATCATGTGGACTTCTCTGTCTATGACGCTGCTCTACGTGGCGTACAATGTGGGCTATCCCATTCCTGATATTGCCGATTACTACATTCCCGTCATTCTGGTGGTGGCCCTCTGGGCGTCCCATGGAACCGCCTGGGTTGTCACGGCACTCAGCCGGCGCAGTTCGGCCTTGGCAGCTGGAGCCCTTGCGCTGGTGATGGCGGTGCCGGCGGTGACCGCTATCAGGAACTTCTCCCAACGGGATCTGAGCGATTTCCAGCTGACCTCGGTCTACGCACGCGATGTGGTGGCGAATGCAAGGGAGGGTGGTGTCGTCTTCAGCGGAAGCTGGGAACACTTCACGGGCCCCATGCTCTATCTGCAACATGTGGAAGGCCTGCGGCCGGACCTGGTCGTGCTTGATTTGCCGTCCCTATCCAGCCCGATGCTCGCACGCTCTCTTGAGCGAGCGATCCCTGCCCTTCGGGACGCGTGCCGTCATGAACTCGAAGCGATCGCGGAGTTCGCGAGCTTGGCCGAACGCGGCAAGGAGTACAATGTAGTCCACGCCCGGGGGCTGTATAAGAACCTTCTGCGGTGTTTGGCCCAGGAGTCCGTCGGCCTGCGGCCTGTTTACGCCTTGGGTGCCACCTTCCAGCACCCCATGTTTGAGGGCTTGCAACGGCATCCCGAAGGACTGCTGGTTCGCCTGACCCGCGATTCCCACTACCAGGCTTTCGAGATGCCCCACTTCGAGCTGCCGGTCCACCTGGAGAATGAAGAACTGGGACCAACGGAAAAGCAGCTGCTGTCGAGCTACCTGTCGATGGTGGATGGGCGAGTTCGCTATCTCGAACACCACGGCCGCGATGACGAAGCGCAGCGGGTGGGTTCCTATCTCGATCAGATCAGACGGTAGCCGCCGAGGGGTGCGCTGCTTCGGTCAGACCGTGTGGTAGCCGCCGAGGAAATCCCTGCCTTGGCTGGATGAGGTGACCGCCGTGCAGAGCGGTTCCCTGGATGCAGGCCGCGAA
>CAZZIF010000227.1:0-6930 GCA_964654025.1 uncultured bacterium | reverse complement strand
TCGATGGACGGGCGCTGCTCAATACGCTCTTCTTCTTGTGCCGCTGGCCGGGATCAGGCACCCACTTTGCCCTCTTCGAGGTCAAGGGCAACAAGCTGACCCAACCGGCCGGGGTCGGGGCGACGCGGGAGATCACCTTCACCTGAGGCCGAGCGCCACATCCGGAGAGCGGCGGCAAGGGGCGGCAAGGGGCGGCAAGCTGCGGAGAGCGGCGGCGAGCGTTGGCGAAGGAGAGAGACGTTAGAACGACGAGGGAGTCACGATGTCAGGCACCGGAGACGTCGTCGTACAACCGGGCAGGACGAATCTGGTCCGGCTCGACTGCGTGGAGCAGAAGTTCCAGCACTTCTTGAACGCCACGGTTCGCGCGGGCTCGGTCTACGGCGGGTGCGGCGCCTATGCGGCCGGCACCTGGAGCTGGGACGCGGAGGAAGAGCACTGGATCGTCCGCCGTCAGCCCCAGATCCGCTTCGGCTGCGTGGGCCTGGCTGCCTCGTTCCTGGCCTACTGGTTCAACTACAACGCCGAGTCCGAGCGCGGCTGGTACATGAGCGTCAACAAGAACCTGCACCACACGTTCAATGAAACCGCCGAACGGCACACCGTGACCGTGGGCGGCGACGAGTTCGTCGACGTGCGCGGGTACCGCGAGTTCGTCGCGGAGGGACAGGATCAGGACCTGTGGGGCGATCCCACGCATCTGACCCGGGCGGCGCGCGTGGGCGACTACATCAACGACGGCTGGCTGCAGTTCGTCGAGCGGCGGGGAGGGCAGCGCTACTACTTCAAGTGGGATCCGGACCGGTTCGCCAACTACAACATCCTCGGGATCGGATCGCATCACGTCTACATGTACATCAAGCGCGGCTGCGGCGGCGAGAACGATCCGCCCACGCCGCAGAACCGGCCCCATCAGATCTGGCGATTCGCCGCCGACGGCAGCGACGGTACGCCCACGACCTGGCGCGAGGAGCTGGTCGAAGTACGGATGTGCCCCGAGCCCTGTCCCGAGCCGTGGATGGCCTACGCGCATCCCGATGTCATCTCCAGCCGCCTGCGCGCGCGGCCCGATTGTCCGCCGATCTGTCCGGGTGGTGGCGGCTGCGGCCACGTCTGTCCGCTGGGCGGGGGGCTGCGGTGCCGGCGCCGCGCGAACCGCTACGCCTGCAGCCCGTGGCACCGCGAACACGGCGACGGGGCCATCACGCGTGTCACGCTGCATCCGGATGCCGAGACGAGCCAGGCGAATGCCGACGAGTGGCTGGTGGATCAGCATGTGACGATCCCCTACGAGGTGCCCTCGCGCTTGAAGCGCTGGCGGCAGGCCTGCGAGGCGCTGATCGCCCTCTGGAAGCTCGAAGACCTGCGCCCCGATGGCCGCGCTCCCGAGGTCGATGGGGTCGGCGACGGCCTGCTCGAGTATCCCTCGCGGCCGATCCGCTTCTGGCGCCCGGGCCGCGGCGACTCGGCGGTGCCGGTCCCGCGGGTGACGGCCATCCTCGTGCAGAAGCAGACCGAGGGCAGTTGGCGGGACGTGAGCCCGGGCGATTGCTTGCGGTCGGGGGAGTCGATCCGGCTGCGTGTCGACACCGACGGCGTCGAGGACGACACCGCCGTCACCGTGTCGGTGATCGATACGAACCACGATGAGAAGATCCCCTTCACCGGCACGGTCACGGCCAACCGCGCGACGATCGAGGAAGAGCTGATGAGCTACATCGTGCCGAACCCTCCCGACCATCAAATCGCTTTCGTGGCCTGGGTCTTCGACCGGGAGATCGACTTGGCCAGCGACTGGATCGACTACGAGTCCTGATGCGCGGCCGACCTGCCGATGATGATCACGGGCAGGGTGTCCTGGGCACCGCGACCCTGGGATGATGCCCACTCGAGCAGTGGCATGCGCCCGCGGAGGGCAGGAGGATATCGGAGCAGATGCGCGTCACCGAACACCTGGAGCGAGCCACGGCACCGCTCTTCAGCTACGAGATCATTCCCCCGCAGCGTGGACGAAGCGCACAGGACATCTTCGACATCGTCGAGCAGCTCCTGCCCTACGACCCGCCGTTCATCGATGTCACCAGCCACTCGGCCGAGGCCTTCTACGAAGAGCATGAGAACGGTACGATCCGCCGGCGGGTACGACGCAAGCGTCCTGGGATGATCAGCATTTGCGGGATCATCAAGAACCGCTACGGAATCGATACGGTGGCACACCTACTCTGCCGCGGCTTCACCCGCGAGGAGACCGAAGACGCCCTGATCGAACTCAACTACCTGGGCATCCACAACGTCCTGGCCGTGCGCGGCGATGAGATCAACTACAGCAAGCAGTTCGACGCCGGCAAGACGGTCAACGCCTACGCCTGCGACCTGGTGGGGCAGCTCGATGCCCTGCGCCGGGGCACCTATCTCGAAGACATCGCCAACTCGCAGCCGATGGACCTGTGCATCGGCGTGGGCGGCTACCCGCAGAAGCACTTCGAATCGCCGAACCGCAAGCTCGACATCCAGTACCTCAAGCAGAAGGTGGATCGCGGCGCCGACTACATCGTCACGCAGATGTTCTACGACAACCGGGCCTACTTCGAGTTCGTCGACGCCTGCCGCGAGGCCGGGATCACGGTGCCGATCATTCCGGGTCTCAAGATCCTGGATCGCAAGCGCCAGCTCACCTCTCTGCCGAAGCACTTCCATGTGACCTTGCCCGAACCGCTCGTCGACGAGGTGCTCGAGAGCCCGCAGCACATCGGCGAGATCGGACGCCGCTGGGCACTCGCGCAGTGCGAGGAACTGCTCGACCGGGGTACGGAGTGCATTCACTTCTACGTCATGAATGACGCCCAGCCGGTGATCGATGTGATCAAGGCGATCTAGTCGAGAATCAGCGGGACAAAGTCTCGCCGGCGCATCGCCGGACTCCGCCCGATCGCAAGCACGCTCTCAGAGCACCGGCCTCCGCTCGGCGATCACGACCAAGCGGTCCTGAGGCTTGAGCTGGTAGTCGGCCTTGGGATTGGTGATGAGAGATCCGGTCCCGATCATCTCCACTCCCACGCACAACACATCGTGCTTCTCCTTGAGCTCGTTCATGACCGCCAGGAACGACCGCCCCGCGAGGCCCTTCGGAATCGGAATCGCGTAGAGTTCGTTGCCGAACCGGTTGCTGACCAGCTCGGTCACCATGCGCGTGATGCCGTGATCGAGGGCGGCTTGCACCAGCAGGCCGGTGGAGATCTCTGTCACCACGATGTATTCGTCGGCCTTCGCGCGATCGGCATGGGCGATGTTCTTGGCGCTCATGAGCTCGATGCAGGTGTAGAGACCGGGCCCCATGCTCTTGACCGTCAAGCAATCCAGGATGCTGCGCGCATCGCGCATCTGAGGATCGAGCGACTCTTCGGCAAGGATCACCACCGCCCGCGCCTGGCGGATGTTGGCGCGCGTGAGCGTCTCCTCGGTCACCTCGCCGTGGACGAAGTGCACCTTCTTACCCCCGGCCGGCGCCTTCTCACGATTGGCGATCACGACGATCGGAGCGTCCTTGCTCTTCTCGTCGGCCCGAAACTCCTCGATGATCTCGTGACCTGCGAAGTTCCAGTTGCACAGAATGAAATGATCTTTCACCGTGACCGACTTCATGCCTCTGGCCTCCAGATGACGATGTGGATCATGGTCCGGGCCTCACTCCGGCTCGGTGGCTTCGGAAATTCCAGACGTGGCAAGGAATCGTAGGCAGGCGCGGCGAGGTTGTCAAACGAATGCGCGGAGCCCCACCTCGAGGGGCGGGGCTCCGTGGGCCTCTCTCAGAGAGATCGAGCGGGTGACGCGAGAGAAGCGCTTTGAATCGGGGCTGCCTTACTTCCGGCGCCGCCAGGCGGCCAGACCCAGACCCCCCACGCCGAGCAGCGACCACAGCGCGATCGAACCGGGCTCGGGCACCGTGGCGAAGTAGCTGTCGGAGAACCCATCGGCGGGATAGGTCAGGTTGTCGCGGTTGTGCCAGGCCCAGTTGTCCATGTTGAGCGTGAAGTCGAACGTATAGAAGCCGATGTTGGCCGGGCTCGTCTGATTCTCCGTGAGTTCGAAGAGACCCGTGTAGCTGCCGGTCACACCGGTCGGGTGGTTGGTGGCCTCGATGACGCCCGGGCTCAGCTCGGTGCCTTCGAGTCCGGTCGCCGTCAGGCTCAGGTTGTACTCGTGGAAGATCCCCCCGTCGTTGACGTTGTCGTAGACACTCAGGCGAGAGGCATCCTCGGGGCCGGCGTTGACGCCCGCGAGATCCAGGCTGAACTCGGTCCAGTGGGTGCCGTCGAAGTTGCCGAAGGCCATGTCGAGCACCGTATCGGTCGAGCTGTCCGTGTCGTAGAGCTGCGTGAAGCCCACGCCGGTGTTGCCGTGGGTGTTGCCGTAGCCCATGCGGCCCTGCGGGTCGGTTGTGTACCACCACGAGCCCATGACGATGTTGTAGGTGTCGTCGACATAAATCGTGAGATCGCGCTCGGAAACCGAGACATTGTCGATCGGATCGACACCCGCCTGGGCGTCCTCGAGCGAGTCGAAGCGAAGCACGGTACCCTCGTAGCCGAAGCGGTCGGTGACAATGATGCCGACACCCGCCTGGGCGGTCGCCGCGAACAGGGTCAGCAGCGCCAACACCGTACCCAATCCCTTCATACCCATGACTCCCCCTTATGCGTTTCTATGGTTGCCATTGCAGCATTCGCGATGCCAGCCTGCGAAGCGGGCAGACCGGGTCACCCGGCCGCCGTCGGGAGAAGTCCATACATCAACTATGCCATATAATGTGTACGTACACATATAGGACGTAAGCTCTATTGAGGAAGACAACTAAGGACAGAATTAGTATCCAGGTATATCGTCGTAACTTCAAAATACAGTCGGATGAGTAACCCGTAAGCTACTATTCATGAGTGGGTACTGGTCAGATCCAATTAAATCAAACCGTCACAGTAAGTTATGGAACCGAATACGTGTAAACAATACTGACGATTCTATCATCCCGGCTGGCGTCCCAGCCGGCATCCGGATCGGCAATCCGGATCGGCAATCCAGATCGGCAATCCGGCTGGGCATTCCCGCTCGATTTCGCCCACCTCGCCACATCCTGACCGGATCGCCCATCATCGATTGCCCGTCATAGATCGCCCGGCATGGATCGCCCCTCATAGTCTGAGCGCGAAGCCGATCCCCACCATGTCCACGTCCCGGAAGGCCGGCGGCAGAGCGCCGTGGACGAGCTTGAGCAGAACGGCGGTGCGGGTGTCCTCGGCCACGTGCCACTTCCAGGCGAGCTCCAGGATGGCTTCGTCCTCTTCGGTCTCGAGGTCATAGAAGAAGCGATAGCGGGCTTCGAGGTCGAGGGGCCGCAGGAGCGGGACCAGGGCGACCACCTCCGCATCCAGCCGCTCGCGATCGGGCACCTCCCGCGCGTCACCGTGGCGCACCCGATGAAGGTAGGTGTAACCCACGCGCACCGTGGGCGGCAGGAAGCCTCGCGGCATGTCGACCCACCGGTGCCAGGTGAGCAGGATCGGATCCAGGATGGGCAGCGAGAACGTGAGCGCCGGCGCGAAGGTGTAGTCGAGCACATCGAAGTCCTGGTCGCTCTCGAAGCCCAGCGGCGCCAGCTGCAGGCCCAGCGCGTGGACGTGCTCGCCGAAGCCGGCAAGAGCGTAGTGGCGCAGCCAACTCCATTGGAGCTTCAGTTCCAGCGCGTTGTGGGCCCGGTGCGCCTCCCGATCGAAGGCCAGCATGCCGTCGGCCACGACCTGGATGTGCATGGCGTCGGCTCCCAGGCGCCGGCGCACGACCGGGAAATCGAGCTGCGAGCGCAGGTCCACCCCCACGCGGTTCTCCTCGGTGTCCAGCGTCCGCAGGTCGAGGGTACCCGAGAGGTGTTGATCGACCAGGCGCACGAAGCGGACGAAGCCCTTGCGCACCACGGGCAGGTCCTGCTCCGAAGGAGCGACCTCGATCGGCACCGCCGCGATTCCGGGCATCATCAAGGTGAGGCGGTATGCGCAGTCGGGTTCGAACCGGCCGTAGAGGACCACGCCGGTGGTCGCGTCTTCCTGATCGCGCACGCCCCGCCAAACGACTCGTTCGATCGGAACCTTCTCCCCCGGCGCACACGTGCTCTCGAGATCGTAGTAGGCCGGGTTGGTCGCGATCGCCACCGGCAGTTCCACGCGGTGGCGGCGTTCGGTGCGAAAGGCCACCCGGATGTCTCGGGAGAAGGCCTGCGCCGCGGGCCGCTCGAGCGGCGTGGCCTCGAGGAAGGCGTCGCTGCCGCTCAGATCGAGACCGGTCAGGCGAGCCGCCAGGTCCGGGGTACCGGCGACCGGGAAGGCTGTGTCGCTGGCAGGAGCACTCGAGGGGCCCGCCTCCAGCGCATCCGTGCTTGGCGCGAGCCAGCCCGCGAGCAACAGAACGGCCAGCACCAGCGGCATCAGACGGTCGGCGATCCAGTCGCGCACCGAGCGCATCTTGCGGTTCCAGCGCAGGAAGATGCGCGAGTGCAGATCGTCGATCCGGTAGCCTTCGCGGGCGAAGGTCTCCTCGATCACCGCGGTCAGGGCCTCCTTCCAGAACTCGGGCCAATCACGCGGCGAGGACTCGGGTAGAAGGCCGCTGAGGGGTAGATCGAGAAACTCCTCGACGGTCGGCGGCGACGCGCCGCGACGGACGACCTTGTAGACGGCTTCGTGAAGGAGCTGGGCGACACGCGCGCGGGTCATGACGGCCTCCCGGGCTGGGCGCGGCCGTCAAGACCGCTTCGGCGGGGAAGCGGTAGCCAGGCCGCGCGGGGAGGACGCTGGAGGGTGGCCCGCGCTGGTGACAGCAATCGCTCGGTGCTGCCTATCCAGTATCGCCCGAACGGCGGCTCCCAGGCAAGCCCGAGCCTGC
>CAZZIF010000226.1:0-6967 GCA_964654025.1 uncultured bacterium | reverse complement strand
ATGACCGTCTCCATTTTGGCTTGTGTACTTCTCTATCCTCTTCTGGCGGCGGCCGCTGCAGAGAAGACAAGATCAGCGAGCGCATATGCCGTCACAACTCAGTTTTCAACTCTGCGAGACCGGCGGGGAGCAAGCTGCACCCTGATCCAACTCCAATTGAGAACTACGTGGACGATTGCCAGTGTGGCCAGGACAAATCCTCCCCACTCGTGCAGAAGCGTAAACGCACGGTGGGAAAGGTACAAATGAAACATACCAGTAAGGGCCTGAGTGAGCATGAGCAATCCCAGAAGCGGGTTCACAATCCTTAGTGCCGTCTGTTTTGGCATAGTCTCGTCTCCATGGGACTTCGCTACGTGTGAGCTCAACGACAGGCATCAGCGGCGGCGCGAAGCGCCGCCCGCCAAAGGCCATGGTTGTGTCCGATCTCCGCTTCTTCCTACCGGAGTTAATCCGCTCGGAAGTACCGGCGCCTGGGATCCTTTGGTCCGGTACCGATCGCGCGGATGAGCACGCGTTCGACAAGCTTCCCAAGGCGACTGCGAGTGGCTCGCGCCGTCAGGCCGATTGCCTTGGCAATCTCACTGGTCAAGTGCCCGCGGTCATCAGCCAGTGTATCAAGAATCGCCCGGTCGGTGTCATCGAAGATGGCGATTCGTAGCGGGGCTCCAACTTGAGAGTAGTCGGTGTGCGTGACGGCGTTGATGACGGCTTCGCGCACTGCCAGAGGAGGGAGATTCCATTTCTCCCGTCCTCGAGTCTTGGTGATCTCGGCTCCGTGCATCGAGTGCTTCCCAACAAAGGCAATCGCTTCGTCAATCGCAAGAACAGGAAGGGATCGAATCTCCGATCGATCGTCGATGCGACTACGATTGGTGCCGCGAAAACGAGCCGCCTGGATTCATGCGTCTGGGAAGTAGCGATGGCGATCGCTTCCGAAGAGTAATATGCCGCCGATCGTTGGAACGTTGCTCCCCTGAGAGGGCACTAGAAGCCGTAAGGTCTCCAGGTCGGCCTTGCGGATCTCGGCGAACGACTCGGAAGCAGCTCGGAAGTCCACCACTTCCGAGTCCAAGTTCGGCATGGGCTGCTCGTCGCAGGTTTCACCACCCGCAAACCGACGCATCTCACCGATCAGCTCTCGATCTGCACGGCAGTTCGTAGCGCCGACTCGGACGAAAGCCCCAGATTAGGGACCGAGGCGTTTCAGGGGCATCACAGGGAACCCGGCCAATGTCCCCCTCAAGCACTTCGATCTCAGCGAGGCCATCGAAGTGCTTACGCCAGGCATTCCCTAGCTCTGCTTCCCTGTAAATGAGCTTGTAGCGCATCCTACGGTCTCTCTTGCCAAACGTGAACATCTGCTGAATGCAGTGAGACCAAACTAATCAAACCGCTTCGACCTTAGAAGCCGTGGATCGAAACGGCACTTCTCAACGTTCAAGATCTTGATCTTCTTGGCGTCGGCATGCGCCGGGTTGATCAGAACGTTGTATTCATGCTCCACGACCGCAGATGGAACGCGCAGCAGCAGTGACGAGTGATTGAGTGCCCACTCAGAACCGATCTTGCCGAGTCGGTCCGGGGCAGGGAACTCCCTCCAATTTCGCGGCAGAGAGCGAAGCTGGATCTCTTCACAGGTTGCATTCTTGGGGGCTCTTAGGGTCGCGAGAGAGTACTGGGCTGGAGTCAACGCAAGGGGGACGTGAACGAGGAAGTCGACCGTGGCCAGAGCCCTGCTCTCAGAGCAGTAGACCATCGGGACACCTTTGCGATTCCAGCGGCCTCCGTAGAGCTTGGCCCCCATACCGGTCAGATCCCTAACTCGATCGGTCTTGGCGATGCGATGGAGGAGCATCAGGCAAAGACTCCATGCTCGATTCTACCCAGTTCATCGAGCACCAGTTCGCTTCCAAAGCGTGAGGCGAGCAGCGAGCGCGGAGTATGTCCTTGGAGGGCCGGATTGGGCGCGTCTAGCCAGGCGAGGAAGCTCTCCCTGTCCGCAAACACCTCAACCCCTCGTGCGGCGACCTCAGCGAGTTGGATGATCTGCTCAGAAACAACCCGGCTGAAGTTCTTGTTCATGGGGTAACGCTGAATAGTGCGCTCGGTGACCGGAAGCAACGCGGCGATCTGTGCGACGGAGAGTCCAAGAAACTCAGTCAATTGAAGCAATGCCGCCTTTGGGACGCCTTTCTGCCCTAGAGCAACGAGATCCAGCCGGGTGGCGATCTCCCGCCGAAGGACTTTCTGCCCTCCAAGAATCTGAACGAGTTGGGAGAGGCGCATGTCTACCTCCTGGCGAGTGCTCGAATGGGCCCGACAATTGTCGTCAGTATGGAGTCACATGTCGCAAATGTCAAGAGGGGTGTGAACTACCTTCGATTCAGACAACGCCGACCTGCGGAGGGCTGGCGAGACTCGCTGGAGGTCTTCCTCGAGAATCTTTCGGAGGGAAGAGTCCCGGGTTGGCAGGTTCGGCAAGCGGGGGAGGCCGTGAGGCTCTACTGCGGACCGGTGCCCCTCAGCCGCGGGCCGGTGCCCCTCAGCCTCAGGCCCTTATCAGAAAGCATCCGAACGCCGGGCGTGAGTGGGGCTGGCAGTTCTTGTTTCCGTCCGCCAAGCTCGCGTTCGATCGCAACGATCACCTGCTTCGGAGGTGGCATGCGTCACCGGCGACGGTGCAGAAGGCAATGCGAGCTGCGGTGCGAATGGCCGGCACTCCCAAGCAGGCCAGCCCTCACACGCTTCGGCAGTAGCTTCGCCACTCACTGGCTTCAGAGCGGGGTCGAGATCCGGCGCATTCAGGAGCGCATGGGACACAAGAGTGTGGAAACCACCATGACGTACACGCACGTCTCTTGCCGCCGTGGGCCCTGAAATCAAGAGCCCCCTGGACGAACTCTAGCGCGGATGCGTCCTGGCCGGGAGCGGTACAGGGAACACCATCGGTGATGCTGGCAGATCCCGTATCGCATGCTCCCGCGCCACGGGTTCGCAACACATGGAGCACACAGAACACACAGAGCACACAGATGAGGCTTTCGGCACCCACAGGCGTTAGACTGAGTGGCCGGAGACCGAGGGGCGGCAAGCGAGAGGAGAGGTCCGTGAGTCCCACAAGCGGAGGGGAAACTGGCATGCCGAAGGCGGCCCTGGGCGCCTTGCTGGTGGTACTCATCGGGCTGGGATCATGGATGGCAGGTTGCGAAGATGAAGATGCTGCCAGGGCCGGGGTCTGGATCCAGCATATCTCGGTGATCCCACGCATCGTTGCGCCGGGTGACTCCGCCCAGGCCTGTGTGCTGGCCGAAGAGGCCGACGGCCGTCCTCTCGACGTGCGCTGGCAGGCGGCAGCGGGAGGATTTGCCGGGGGCGACAGTGGCGCGTGCGTGACCTGGGTGGCTCCCCAGACCACGGGCAGCTACCGGTTGTGGGTGTGGGTGTCCGATGGCGCCCATGAGGCTTCCGATTCGGTCCAGGTGGAGGTGGCCCCCCGGGAACCGCAGCTGACGGTGACCCCGGCCGAACTCGAGTTCGGCGCCCAGGACACCGTGAGGCTCATCCTTGTGCGCAACGAGGGCGCCCGCACCCTGGACTGGAGCGTCTCGGCCGGCGAGAGCTTCACAACCGTATCACCCTCGCGAGGCCTTGGCCGTCAGGGTGCCCCGGCGCCCGATACGATCCGAGTGTCGATCGATCGTACCGGCCTTGACGCCGGTGCCTATGCCGATACCGTGCGTTTCGACTCGAATGGCGGCAGAGCGGCCATCCCGCTCTCGCTCGAGGTTCTCGGGACACCGGTGTGGTCCTACACGATCGTTGATTCCTTCCCCCACGACCGTAGCGCGTTCACCCAGGGGCTCGCGGTGCGCAACGGCATCCTCTACGAAGGCACCGGTCGCTACGGGACCTCCTACGTCCGCGCGCTGGAACTCGAGACCGGGCGCCTGCTGCGTTCGAAGAAGCTTCGCGGAAGCTACTTCGGTGAGGGCATCGCCCTGGTAGAGAGTCTGCTCTACCAGCTCACGCTGAATGCCGGACTCGCGATGGTCTACGAGGAGTCGAGCTTTGAGCGGCTCTACACGGTTGCCTACAGCTCGGAAGGGTGGGGGTTGGCCTATGATCCCAGCGGTGACCGCCTCGTTCGCAGCGATGGCAGCGAGAGGATCTACTTCCATGACCCCTTGACCTTCGAACCACTGGGGCAGGTTGACGTCTATGACGGTGATGATCCTGTCTGGCGCCTCAACGAGCTGGAGGTGATCGGAGGCGTGCTGTTCGCCAACGTCTGGAAGACCCATCGTCTGGCCCGCATCGACCTCGAGACCGGCCAGGTGCTGAGCTGGGTGGACCTGACCGGTCTGGAGGCCCTGGCCGACTACGGCAGCCGGATCGATGTCCTGAACGGGATCGCCTACGACGAGGCGAGCGACCGCCTGTTCGTGACCGGCAAGTTGTGGCCCGTGCTGTTCGAGATCGAGCTGATCGAGCCGGAGGAGTAAGCAGCGGCCGATGCCCCGCCGCCCGCGTCTGGTGCCACCCGTCATCGGCGTCTCCTATCAGGCGCCCCGCGGGTTCTCCGTCCCGTCCCGTCCCGTCCCCTCCGCACCTGCAGGTGATGTGGTACCCTTGTAGAGGATCGAAGGCCAATCGAGGGCCAATCGATGGCCACAAGGGGAGGAAGAGCAGTGACGACACACACAAGGGCCAGCTTGCCGGCCGCAGGATGCGGCTCCCTTTTCAGGGCGTTGTTGATTCTGGTGAGCATCGCATCGGTGAGCACTGCGTTGGCGACGACGGCGGCGGCGAGTCCTGCGTCGGCGACCACGACCTCGGCGAACATCGCGTCGGCGAGGACCACGCCGGCAACTGCCGCGTCGCCAAGCGTCGCGGGCCGCCAGCCCGATGAACTGTGGAGTACCTATCCTGGCGAGCCGCGCGCGGTGCGCGTGGAGCCGGTGACGCCGGTCGAGGCCGAAGAGCTTTCGCGAAGCGGGTTCGACGTCACCTTCCGGGGCGACACCTACGCCGAGATGCTGCTTCGTGAGGGCGAATGGGATCGCTTGACCGAGCGCGGATACAGCGTGACTGCCCTCACGCGCGACCTGTTTGCCGGCGCCCGCACGCGCTCACGGGAAGGCAACCTGGATCCGCAGTACAGTACCTATGCCGAGATGCTCGCCGTGCTGGAGGAGCTCGCGTTCAACTACCCGAGCATCTGCCGCATCTACGACATCGGCGATGCGGAGAGCAAGGACTACACCTGGAACAACTACAACCACCAGTACGACCTGTGGGCCGTGCGGATCTCCGACAACCCGGACTTCGAGGAGCCCGAGCCCACGATCGTCTATGACGGCCGTCACCACGCTCGCGAGCCGGTGGCCACGGAGATGGTGCTGGCTGTCGCGCGGCATTTCTGCGAGAACTACGGCACCGATCCGGCCATCACCGAGCTCGTCAACACCACCGAGATCTGGTGCGTCCCCATGGTCAATCCCGACGGTCATCAATGGGTGGAGGATATCGATCCCTGGTGGCGTAAGACGCTCTACGACCACGACCAGGACCACCACGTCGACGACTACGAGGGCATCGATCCGAACCGCAACTACGATTGGCACTGGGATCCCGGCTACTGGAGTGACCAGACCTACGGCGGGCCCTACCCGTTCCGGGCGCCCGAAGTGGCGGCGATGCGGGACTTGCACAATGCCCACCGGCCCGCGATCAATCCGTCCTACCACAGCTACGGCGAAGTCGTGCTCTACCCCTTTGGTTACGGCGTGCTGGGGGAGCCGGCGGTCATCGAGGTCGCGAGCGAGTATGCCAGCCTCATCGGTTACGACCCCGAGCAGTCGACGACCGCCCATGGGTCCTCGAAGGACTGGCTCTACGGCACGGTGGGTACCGTCTCCTTCACGGTCGAGACCGCGACCACCTTCATTCCCAGCGGCCCGACGATGGAGGCGATCGTCCAGCAGCTCCTGCCCGGCAGCCTGTGGCTCACCGAGCGGCTCTGGGGACCCTCCATCCACGGGACGGTGACCGACTCGATCACCGGCATGCCGCTGGAGGCGACGATTCACATCCCCGAGATCATGGACATCTATGGCGGCGGCGAGTTGTGGGACATGGTGACCGAGGCGGCGACCGGCTACTTCTGCCGGATGTGCACCGACACGCCGCAGGACTTGACCCTGGAGGTGAGCGCCGAGGGCTACTTTTCGAAGTCGATCCCCGTGACCACCAGCGGGGAAGAAGCTACCGTGCTGGCGATCGAGCTCGTGCCCGAGTCCTTCGATCGCGGCTTCGTGCAGGGAACGGTGACGAACGAGACCGCCGGGGGCACGCCCGTGCCGGGGGCCGCCGTCGAGGTGATCGGCGCGGGCGCCTCCCTGGAGACCCGCCCCGACGGTACCTACAGCGGCTACGTGCAGCCGGGCACCTTCCAGCTCACGGTCGTGCATGAGAGCTTTGCGCCGGACACATCCGGATTCGTCCTGATCGAGGTGGGTGAGATCACGACGGTGGACTTCTCGCTGACAGATATCGCCGGACCCGAGATCACGAACACGACCGAGCTCCAGGGTACGGACGATGAGGTCGGCCCCTACCTCGTCGAGTCCACGATCACGGACATGAGCGGCTTGGCCGGCCAGACCCTCAGCTACCGGGCCATCGGGCAATCCTGGCAGTCGGTCCCGATGACCTCGGTCGGGCCGGACCGGTTCGAGGCCGGGATTGACGGGCAACCGCACGGCACGATGGTCTACTACTACGTCGAGGCGGCCGACCAAGGTGGAAATGTGAGCACCGATCCGGCCGGCGCGCCCGGGGTGGTCTACTCGTTCTACGTCGCGCCGTTCGTCGAGGATTTCGCCGACGACATGGAGGGTACGCTCGAGAACTGGAGCCACTACGTCGTCACCAGCGGGTTCAATGACCAGTGGCATGCCTCCAC
>CAZZIF010000225.1:0-6984 GCA_964654025.1 uncultured bacterium | reverse complement strand
ACGCGGTCGATCCCGAAAGCCTCGTCCCCGTACAAGAAGAAGGTCCACTGCCCCTCATGGGAATGGATGACCGCCGGACGACACGCCAGGTCCAATCCTTCCGCACACAGAACCGTCACACCCCCGGGCGCCAGGGAGCCCCCCTCATCCGGAGCCGGGTCCGGGCATCCCCCGGCGGCCCACGCGCTGGGGACCGCCAGCCACCCAGCGATCCCGGCGATCCCAGCGATGCCGGCGATGCCGATGATACCGATCATGCCAACCATGATGGCGGCGCAGAGACCACCGCGTACTGATCCCGAGGGACGTACCATCGATTCCTCCCTTCGGGTATGAAGCCGGACGAAACCAGCCCCCACCGCGATCAGGCCGGCGGGGGCCCTGACCGCGGCCAGGGCCGCCGGCCCCCCGGGCCCTCCATCGGGCCAGGGGGTGGCTGGGTCGCCGTCTACCCCTTGGCCGCGGCCAGAATGGCCTCGGCCATCTCGGTCGTCGAGTTCGATCCGCCCAGATCGTAGGTGCGGACCGTTCCCTCTTTGATGACCTTGGCGATGCCGGTGTGAATCTTGTCGGCGATCTCCTGCTCGCCGAGCCAGCGCAGCATCAGCACGCCGGTCGATATCATCGCACAGGGATTCATCTTGTTCATGCCCGCATACTTGGGGGCGCTGCCGTGGGACGGCTCGAACACACCGATCTGGTCACCGATGTTGCCGCTGGCGGCGAAGCCCAGGCCACCGACCAGCTGGGCGGCCAGATCGCTGATGATGTCGCCGAACATGTTCGAACTCACCAGGACCCCGTAGTCCTGCGGGTTCTTCACCAACCACATACACATCGCATCGATGTTCGTCTCCCACAATTCGATGCCGGGGTAGTTCTTGGCCACTTCGCGGGCGGTGCGAACCATCAAGCCGCTCGTTTCGCGGATGACATTGGGCTTCTCGACGACGGTCACCGTCTTGTAGCCGTGCTGCTTGGCATACTCGAAGGCCGCGGTCACGATCCGCCGGGATGCCTTGCGGGTGATGACCCGGCAGGAGATCGCCATGTCCTCGCCGGCGGTGTCCTTGAACTTGTTCATCTTGGCATTGGCCGCTGCGAGGGCGGCGCGAACGTCGTCAGGCACCGGATGGAATTCGATCCCGGCGTAGAGGCACTCGGTGTTCTCCCGGAAGACGACCAGATTGACGTCATCGCGGTAGTTGAGCGGGTTGCCTGGGAAGGCGATGCACGGCCGCAGATTCGTGTGAAGGTCGAAGTGCTGGCGAAGACCCACGATCGGGCTCGAGTAGACCAGACCCTTTCCGCGTAGCGAAGGATCGAGCTCTTTCTCGGCCTCTTCCTTAGGCTTGCTCGTGATGGCGCCAAAGAGCGCGCACTTGGTGTCGGCAATGAGTTCCTTGGTGCGATCCGGAAGCGGATTGCCCTCGCTCTTCCAGAACTCCCAGCCGATGTCGCCGTGAATGTACTCGGCGTCAAACCCCATCTCATCCAGGACCAGACGGGTGGCGTCCAGGACCTCGCCGCCTACGCCGTCGCCCGGCAGGTAGGCAATCCGATACTTCGCCATGGTCAACCTCCGCAGAATGCGTGCGTGTTCCACCGTAAGAACGACTCGTTCGTCCCGCCAATGCGCGAAACGACCCGGAAGTATAGCAGCCCGCGGGCGGGGGGCCTAGAGCAACCGGCGACGCAACATGCCTGCGCCCAGGGCGACACCGCCCAGGATGGCCGCCCCGAAGACCAGCAAGCTCCAGTGGAAGGCCTCCGTGCCCCATGCGATGCCGAAGAGCAGGGTGAGCGGGGGATTGAGGAAGACGAAGACCGCGACGCTGGATGCGGCCAGATGGCGCAGGGCCCAGAACCAGATGGCATAGCCCAGGATCGTACAACCCAGGGAGAGATGTAGGAGCGCAAGCCACCCGGTGACCTGCAGGCCCTGGAGCAGTTTCTGGGCTTGCCGATCACCGCCTGCATGTCCGCCGGCTGCATGTCCACCGGGCCCTCCTGGCCCCTGCTGGAAGCTCTCGCCAAAGAAGCCAACTCCTATCGCACGATCAGAATCGGCGCACTTTGACGCCAGGTCGGCCCGCCTGCCGACGCTGCGGCATCGTCCGCCAGCCGGCCTTCCAGCTGAATCCAGTACCGCCCGGTGGTGAGCGGATGGCCGAACGAATCGCGCAAGCGGCCCGAGAAGTACCCCGTACCGGCGCGCCGCAACCCGGCCTGAGCGGGAACCTGGTCACCCCGCATCTCCCGCACGACGCGGCCGCTGCTGTCGAGCACTCGCATTCTGGTGATGAAAGCATCCGCCGGCACGAGCTGCAAGTGGAGCCGGTCGACGGCCGGCGCCGGCCATAGAACCGCATGCGGCTTGATTCGCACACCCGCGGCCTCCTCTCCGGGAATACCGGCATAGGAATCGAACGTCTCGAAAGGAGACGCTCCGGGTGTGCTCGCGGTCTGGTTGTCCGCACGATCGAACGCGCGTACCCTCCACCAGTAGGCGCGATCGGGATCGAACAGCTCGGCCGGGATCGTTTGAGGCGCCGCCTCACAGAGGATGCCCAGACTCAGGGGCAGGAACTCCGGATTCTCAGCCACTTCCAGGCGATACATGATCCGATCTCCCGGCTCGCTGTCGCCGTTCATCTGCCAATCGAACTCGACCGCCTCATCGAGTCCGATCATCGCATTCTCCTCGGGTGCGATGAGTTCGAACGGCAGCGGCGGCTCGCGGAAGGCGGTGCGGAAAACGTCTCGGCTGGCCTCCAGGGTCGCCAACACGTCTGCTCGTTGCCCCTCGCCCCAATGGCCACGCACCTCGACGAACACCTCCAAGGAATCGATCCAGTCGAGGAAAAACCCCGCATCGAGCGTACAAGACACGTCCGAATCGGGCACGGTGAGATAGATCGGGCTCGTATGTGCGTACAGCTCAGGACTCACGGGCCCCCATGCATCGGTTTCGCCCGCGACCGAGAGCGCGAGCCACCCGCTCCGGTCGATGCTGACCGTCACGGTGGTGTCAAGGACCCCGGCTTCGTTCTGGCACGGATCGGGAATCGACAGCAGGGGCGTGCCGTTGAAGATCAGGTCCGCGGCGTCGAGCCCGAAGATCGACTCCACGCGAAGCTCCACATCCACCTCGTTGACGGCCTGCTCCAGAAGCACCTCCTCGCCGGGACCCGCGCCCGGACCGGCACCTGCGACCTCGAAGCACGGGATGAGGGGGAAGTTGGTGACGAAGGTCTTTCCTTGCTTGAGCGCATCGGTCCACCGCCCAGCGTGGTGGGATTGGTCGAGCCCCTCGTAGACGTACACGCGGTGTCCTCCGAGAGGCGGCGCATTGTAGTTGCACATCACCGCGTCCGTGCCGGCCACCCCCGGTACGCGGAGTCCGCAGTTCAAGAGGCCATACCAGTCTTCCATGAACAGGTCCGGATTGTTCGAGTACGAGGCCAGCTCCAGCCCGTCGAGCGTACCCATGACCGCCATCACGGGGAGTTCGCGCCCAAATCCAACCCCGGGCCAGGTCTCATCATTGAAGAAATCCCCTCCGGTCTGGGGATGCGCCAGACACATCACCTGACCGAATCCGGGTGACCAGTCGTCGTGGATGTAGGTGAGCATCGGGTAGGCGGGCAGATTGGGCGGACCGCAGCACCAGTCCCCGAAATGGGTCACGAGACCGAGAAGCGCCACATGTCCGTAGGCCTGGTTACGATACTCGACCGTGTAGTAGATGATGTGCTCCGGGGTGCTGATGGCATGGGGACCGCCGGTGAACTCGTGCCCGCTATCGAGCACCCACACCATCCGGAGATCCTCGGCCAGCGCGGTCCTCAAGACGCCGTACGGACTGACCACGAAATCCACGGGCTCATGAATCGTGTGCGAATGCATATCACCGGCGTACCATCCCAGTTGCCGCAATCCGAACCGTTTCGGTAGCGTGACAACCAGGGTGGTATCGCCTTCGATGACAACGACGTCCTCGAACGGTTCGTGCTCGAAACCATGCATGGCCCCGATCGTGGTGGGGCCGGAGGGAAGCTCCATGGTGACCGTACCCATCGAGTAGAAGTACCCGCCCAAGCAGTCATGGCTGAGATACAGGCTGTCCGGGTAGCCGGGGAAGCGATCTCCATTCGCGTCGGTGACATGCAGTCGCGCGGGAAGGATCTCACCGAGATCGTTCTGAGTGATCAAGGTCACCTCCGCGGCCCGGGCGGGCAGGAGGAACGCAACGAGAAAGCCCATGGCCAGGATGCATCGCATGATGCTTCTCCCCCCTCGTCACACTTCTCGAACAGTCGCACTGGGTCAGATGTACTCGGAGGAACACGGATTCCGAACACCAGGAGTTCACGGCAGATCGGTTAGATCGACATCAGGGTGGCCCAAGTGTTTCAGTTTGATCCGGTTGAGCTTGCGTGGCGGCATGACGAGAGACACGTGAGGACGACCGGCCATTGCCGGTGACAGCGCGAAGCCGTAGGCTAGGAGAAGCATGGAACCGAAGATTGCCCATATCCGCTTCTACGCCGAGCTCAACGACTTTCTGCCGCGGGGGCAGCGCCACCGCGACATCGCTCACGAGTTCGAGGGGTTCCCGGGGATCAAGGACGTCATCGAGGGACTGGGCGTCCCCCATCCCGAGGTCGATCTGATCCTGGCCGGCGGCGAGCCGGTGGGCTTCGACTACCGGCTCCAACCCGGTGACCGCATCGCGGTCTACCCGGTCTTCGAAGGCCTCGACATCTCACCGGTGCAGCGGCTGCGACCCGAGCCGCTCCGCCGGCCGCGGTTCGTGGCCGACTGCCATCTCGGGAAGCTCACCCGGCGGCTTCGCATGTTGGGGTTCGAGGTGATCTACCGCAACGACTTCGAGGACCTGGAGATCATCCGGTGCTCGCGGCAGGAGAAGGGGATCATTCTGACCCGTGACCGCGATCTCTTGAAACACGGAGCGGTGACGCACGGCTACTGGGTCCGTTCCACCGACGCCACCGCGCAGGTACGCGAGGTGCTCCGCCGGTTCGACCTGTGGGAACAGGTCCGGCCCTTCAGCCGGTGCCCGGCGTGCGGCGGCGAGATTCAGCAGGTCGAGAAGGCCAGCGTCCTGGACCGTCTGCCCCCGAAGACGCGCGAACACTACGATCGTTTCTTCCAGTGCCGGGAGTGCGGCCAAGTCTACTGGGAGGGAGCCCACTTCGAGCGCCTGCGCGTGATGGTGGCGGAGATGAGCCGCGCACCGCGGTAGGTCCCGCCGGGAGCGATCCCGGCCAGTGCACTACCGCGGCGTCGCCGGCGTCATTCGTTCTAGTACACCTGTAGCGGTCCGATCACCTTCTCGACCTCGGCCAGGATCTGGCGACTCTTGACCAGCGCCATCATCTTGTTGTGGTCGTCGTAGAGCGGCCGGTCCTCGTCGAGGAAGTCGACGTGCTTGCGCACCACCGCCTTGGCGGCCTGGGTGCCCTTGCCGGGAGTGTAGGAACGGAAGTCCAGGCCCTGCGCCGCGGCCATGAACTCGATGCCCAGCACGCCGTCGGAGACATCCAGGATCTGGCGGGTCTTCATCGCCGAGTTCATGCCCATCGAGACGAAGTCTTCCTGGTCGGCGGCCGCCGGGATCGACTGCGTGAAGGCCGGCGCCGAGAGAATCCGCTGCTCGACGATCTGCATGTCGGCGGTGTACTGGCTCAGCATCATGCCGCTCATCATGCCCGCGCCCTTGGTCAGGAACGGCGGCAAGCCCACGCTGAGGGCCGGATTGGTCAGGCGGTTGAGCCGCCGCTCGGAGAGAACGCACACCATCGTGATCGCGCCGCCCAGCGTATCGAGCGGCATGCTGATGGGCGTGCCCTGGAAGTTGGCGCCGGTCAGAACGACCTTGTCGTCGGCCAGGAAGATGGGATTGTCGCCCACGCCGTTCGCTTCGATCTCGAGCTGGCTGCGCGTCCAGCGGAGCTGGTCGCGGACGGCACCGATCACCTGCGGCGTCGAGCGCATCGAGTAGGCATCCTGGACCTTGACCTTCTCCTTGCCGGTCATGAGGTCGGAGCCCTCCATGACCTTGCGGAGATTCTGCGCGCACGTGACCGCCCCCTGGAATCCGCGCAACTCGTGCAGGCGCGAGTCATAGGGCTTCATGTTGGCCTTCAGAGCCTCCAAGGTCATCGCCGCGGCGATCTCGGCCTGCAGCAAGGCGCGCTCGGCGTCGTGGACGCAGAGACAACCGATGGCGTTGATCAGATTCGACCCGTTGATCGAGGCCAGGCCGTCGCGGGCCTGCAGGCCGGGCACCGGCACGCCGGCCTTCTCCATCGCCTGCCTACTGGGCATGCGCTCGCCCTGATAGAAGGCCTCGCCCTCGCCCATCAGGAGCAGGGCGATCTGACTCATGGGCGCCAGATCGCCGCAGGCGCCTACCGACCCCTTATGGCACACGACGGGGGTGACACCCTTGTTGAGCAGTTGGATGAAGGTGTCGAAGATCTCCACCCGGCAACCCGAGTAGCCGTTGGCGAGCACATTGGCACGCAGCAGCATCGCGCCGCGGGCTTGCTCGATGGGAATCGGATCGCCGATGCCGGCGGCGTGGTTGTAAATCAGATAGCGCTGGAACTGCTTGACCTGTTCGTCGTCGAGCACGACCTCCGAGAACTCACCGATCCCCGTGTTGACCCCGTACATGATCTCGCGCGCCACGATCCGCTCTTCCAGGAAGTCGCGGCAGTGCTGGACGCGGCCAAGGGCATCCGGATGCGCCTCGACGGGTTCGTTGTGGCGGGCGACGGCGACGACGTCATCGACGGTGAGATTCTTGCCGGTGAGTACGACGGCCATGATCGGATCCTCCTTCGATCGTTTCGTTGAAGGCCGGGCGGCGACGCATGCGAGCGACGGCCCGACTGGGACTCGGGTTGATCGCTCCCACCCACCCCGCTGCAATCGAAGGATCTTCGATCCGCG
>CAZZIF010000224.1:0-7002 GCA_964654025.1 uncultured bacterium | reverse complement strand
CTGTCGCGCGAACTCGAGCTCAGTATCTGCGACTACGCGGGCGGGTGTGGCGCCGCGCTCACCGTTTCTTTCGATGACGTGCGCAGCACCAGCTACGTCTATGCCGCGCCTTTCCTGGAGGAGTACGGTTGGCGGGGTAGTTTCAATCTGAACACCCGGGCCGTGTGGGAGCACTGGGAACCCTGGATCGAACTTCATGAACGCGGTCACGAACTGTCGAACCATACCTGGGGCCACGAACGATTGACCGAGATTCCCGTGGAGCAAGCGCGTGAGGAGATCGCCCGGGGCCGGGCCGACCTGCTGGCGAACATACCCGGGCTGGAGGATGTGGTCAGCTTCGTCTACCCGGAAGGGCAGTCCAATCCCGAGGTTCGGTCGATTGTGCTAGAGGATCACCTCGGCGCCCGTGGCTATTGGGGCTGGAATGATCCAATTCCCGATGACTACGCGATGCTGTCGGGACGTTCGTGGCGCGGGCTGGAGGACTTCATCGCCGATCTCGACCACGCCTTCTCCCGAGGCGGGTGGCTGATCCAGAACTTCCATGCGGTGGTGGAGGGAGGTCCCACCGAGAGGGAGTTTCGAGCGGTCCTTGAGGCGGCCGCGGCGCATGAAGAGTCCCTGTGGGTGGCCACGCAGGGTGAGATTACGAAGTACACCCTCGCGCATGGGCAAGCCCAGGTGCTGCTCGTCGGTGACAATCCCGCCTACCTGATCATCACAGGTGTCGAGGATCCGCGTCTGGCCGATGTCGTGCTCACACTGGCGATTCGCTCCCATTCGGAAGCTCTCGAGACACTGGAGATCGGTGTGCACCGCCATGATCTGCACCCCGGAGATGTCTTGCTCGTGGACTGCCCGGTGGGCGACACCCTCAAGATCGTCGCTCATGGGCAGCACTGAGTCCCCTGCGGCCAACATTGCCTGGGTGCAGGAAAGCGCCGCTGAGACCTTGTGAGCCGCTGAGACCTTGTCACCTGTCCAAGACATTCCTAGACTCACACCGAGGGGGGAGGGGATCATCTGTATCCCCTTTGGGCTCGCGAAAGCGGGCCACCAGCCCACCCATGCGATTGGTTTCTGGTGCAGCGTGTGAGGGAGGGCGACACATCATCCGGGCACGACCTCCGGTGGGGCGACCGGGGACTCGGCCCCCAGCACTTCCACCATCGGGTTCTCTCCACTCGCTCCATCCGCCGCATTGGTGGGGTGGGGCACGGCGACGGGCCACGCCAGCTTCTGGCGCGCGTGACAGCGACTGAGCGACTTGGCCGGCATGCGCCGTACCGATGAGAGGGCTCCATCGGCGACCGCCTCTGCCCCACCCACCATGTGCTCGTCCTATGGTAGAATCATCGCGAGGAGGCAATCATGCGAACTGTGAAGGCGACCCTGTTGTTTTTCGCGGCCCTGCTCACCCCCTTCTTGATCTTCCCCAGCGACGCGATCAGTCGCTCTGCATCCCGCATACCGCGCGATCCGGCGCCCGGGCCCGGGCAGCGAGCGGAGCTTTCAGTCAGCCAGGCCGCCTTTTCGCGGGATCAGGGCGACACGGTCTGGTTTGGCGGTGACGACGGCACCGGCCACGCCGTCGAAGGCGGCCTATGGGATTTCGAGGGGGCCGGGGGGCAGGGGGATCTGCAAGGCTGGGAAAGCGTTGACCTCAGCGAGAACGACGGCGACTTCTTCCGGCGCGTCACGGCCGAGGATTTCACGGAGGACCCTTGCCAGCCGATGTTTCCGGCCACCGTCGGCATGATCTGGTGCGGCGTGCACGAGGACGAGGCCCTTGCGCGCGACTACGTCACCGGGATGGGCTACGGCGATGACTTCCGCCAGTATGCGCGATCGCCGAAGTTCGCCGCCGGTGACCTGAGCGTCTCCTTCGACTACTTCACCGACAGCGAACCCGGGTACGACTACACCTACCTCTACGTGATCTGCTTCGACGCACAGGGCGTCACCCGGCCGGATGGCCAGATCCAGTTCGATGCCTTCGACGGCATCTACGGGTCTCCCCAGGCTCCGCTCCACTATACGGGCGGGGTCTCCGGGTCGATGTTCCCGGCCTGGACCGACTCGGTCGCTTTCGAGATCCGTTTCGAGTCCGACGGCGCCTGGTCGGATGAAGACGGCCTCTATGATTGCGCCTGCGGTCCGTTCGCGGCCGACAACGTAGATCTGACGGTCGGGAGCGTGAACCACTTCGCCGACTTCGAAGAGGGCCCCGACGGCTACACCTTCGGCCGCCGCCCCGGCGCCGGGCACTACATGGGCCTGGTCGATCAGGCCACCTACGAACCCTGGCTCGAATACATGGGGCTCCACGAGGAGTGCGCGCTGACCGGCTGGGTGATCGAGCTCAACGACGAGGAGAACAGTCCCTATCCGATCCCGGGTCATCCGGAGCAGCAGTACGAGGCGGCCGAGTCGGGGATCGTGGATCGCACCAGCCTCGATCCCGGATTCTACAACACTACCTTGGCCAGCCTGCAGGCCTATCTCTATACGCCCAGCCAAAGCGGTGTCTACGGCCGTCCCGGGTACAGGTACTATCCCTATACCACTCCCGAGAATCCCGAGCCCCGGTGGTCTCCCCGCTATCGCCAGACCACCTTCTACATGTGGGATGTTCCATTCTGCGGTCGGGTGTACTACAACCTGACCACCATGAACCCGTCGCCGGGGGGAGGACTGCCGGCTGACTACGAGAAGATTCGCTTCTTCTACGAGATCATGAGTAGCTGCGACTTCTTCGGTGTTCCGCCTTCGGTGTGCACCTCTCCGGGCGACACGAAGGGCGCTCCGCTGATCGATCAGGTGCGTGTTGGGCTCACCCACCGGGTCGATGCCCCGGCGGTCGCTTTGCAGACCGGCCACCAGTGGCACGATGGCTTCGGGCAGCTCTATCCCACCTACCTCGATCCGGCCGACGTCGGCAACGCCAACGTGAGCTGGGATCTGAGCCTGACGAACGTCATCGATGATCCGGCGAACGACTGGCACGCGGACTCGGCGCAGATCGTGGGTCCGACCGTCACGAGTGAGGATTCACGCTGGCTCGTCGATCTGTGCTTCCGCGTGGCGCGCAAGGGGCCCCTGCAGGATGCGATTCCCGAGTACGCGCTCTGGAAGGCCCGGCTCTCGGGGGACCCCGAAGCCGACTTCGTGTGCGTTACCATGGACTCGATGGAGACGCCCCAAGGGGCTTGGCGGAACCGCTTCGTCACCTACTTCCACGAATCGGATCCGGGATTCGACCCGGCCTACTCCGATCTGTCCAGCCGGCAGGAGATCCTGCCCGACAGCCTCTGGACGCCCGGCACCCAGCTCGAGTACTACTACCGAGCGTACTGGTACAATGGCGGCGCGACGCCGCAAGAGTATTATCTCTATCCCACGCAGCCGGACGAATTCGAGATCTTGCCCGGTATGGTCGAAGCCTCGGGCAGCCCGTACGAGATCCAGTGGCCCGCCGTGCTCTACGTCGATGCGTTCAATCGCGGAGCCCAGTACTACCTGGAACCGATGCTGGAGGCCGCCGGCGTGGTGCACGATCGCTATGACTACCTGAACACCGCCTCGAACTACTTCGCGCCCCTGCGCCGCAGCTACGGCGGCACCACCTTCAATCCCGGTGGCTGGGGCAACAACGGGATGACCGACGACCAGGCCCTCGGCTACCGGTGCATCGTGCTCGATACCGGATCCTTCACGGCCGGGGCCATGGAATACAAGGACTGGGCCCTCTTCGATCACTGGGCCCAGGCGACCGAGTGCGGCCTGGGCAACCTGCGCCGCGGGCTGCTCTTCACCGGCGACGGCATCGCCGAGATCATGAACCACCATGTGCCGCCCGGCCGTGACCTGCTGATGGATGTCTTCGGCGCGACCCTCACCGATCCATCCTTCCGGGAGTACACGGGTATCGATCAGGATTGCCTCTACCTCCTGCCCTCGGATCCGCACGCCTACCAGGGCAGCCTGGACTGGACGCTCTTCGGCAATGGGTATCCATCGCAGTTCACCTACGATCTGCTCGGCCTCTCGGGGGTGGAAGGTGCTCTCGGCAATCTCAACTACAGTGATGGTTCCAGCGAGTGGGAGTTCGCCGAAGTGGTCAATGACCAGGTCGGCGCGGGGGGGAGCAACTGGCGTACGGCCGTCACGGGGTTTTCACTGTCGCATATCTCCTACGACGGCTGCGGCGGCGAGCCGTGCCGACTTCATCGCCTCCACGCTGGCGTGGATGACCGAGGGGGCCGAGCCGTTCGATCCGTGGCTCTTCGACTGCAGCCCGGCCGATGCCGGCGGGGCCGGAGACGGCAGCCACGGTACGGATGCACAGCGCTATTTGAGCGGGCCGGTCACGCATCTCTACGCCGCCCGTCCGAACCCCTTCCAGGGGTCTGCGGCGATTCGCTTCAGCCTGGCCGAGACCGGCGAGGTGGAGCTGGTCATCTATGACGTCGCCGGCCGGCGGATACGAGGGCTGGTTGAGGGCTCTCTGCAGGGCGGCGAGGAACACACGATCGTCTGGGACGGCGCCGACGACGGCGGCCGTCCGGTCCAGGCCGGGATCTACTGGATGCAGCTGACGACCGAGGCCGGCTACCGGTCGGTGCGGCGGATGGTGACGATGCGGTAGCTGGATCAGCCCAAGCGCGCAGGTTCATTGTCGGCGTCGGCCCTTGCCTTGGCCATGGCGAGGGCCTCTACACCGGCGTCGGCCCTGGCCTGGGCGTGGCCTCAACACTGGCGTCGGCGACCGGGATGATGCCGACAAGGGCAATCGTCAGTGTCGCCAGCGGAGTGGTTCGGGCCCCGAGGCTGGTCTCGGCCAGGCCCACCAGCAGGAGTCCGGTCAACCCGAGCGCGACCCCCCACGCCACCGAAGCCGGTTGGAGTCGCCGTTCTTGCTTCGGGCCGGGATATCCGTTCCGGCTAGTGTTGCACGGCTCGCCGCCGCAGCCGTCGTAGGAAGTGGTGCCGCTTTCCGTGTCCGGATCCGTACATGGCTCGCCGGCGCAGCCGTCGTAGGAAGTGGCGCCGCTTTCCGTGTCCGGATCCGTACACGGATCCGCCGCGGCGTTTCGGCGCCACGCGTAACGTCCTGCTTTCCAGGCACCCGAGGCGATCGCCGACAGCGCAAGCAAGGCTGCCGGGATTCCATGTCTCCTTGCCATCTCCAGGGGGAGCGCCGGCGCCCAGGATCCGGGATGTTCCCCCGTGAGCGGGTGAGCACCGATCGCCGCCCAGGCATCCCGCCACGCGGCCGTCCGGGAGGAAAACAGGTCGCCGGCCAGGGTGTTCTGCAGCTTGTGCGCGAACCTCTCGCCGGCTACTTCGGGATGGAAAGCCAGTAGGAACGCACCCAGCGTGGCAAGGGCCAGAATCCCGACGATTCGCCCACGGTGGGGGACGCGTCTGCCACGAGCCACAAGCGCCACAGCCAGGATCGAGGTCAACAGCACGCTTCCCAGAGCGCCGCGAGAGGCGGTCAGCGGTAGGCAGAGCATGCTGGCCACCCAGGCGGCGGCTCCGGCCCAGCGCCAGAGCCGACCCGAGTCCCCCAGCCACAGACACAGCGCCACCGGGGAGAAGAAGGCGATGTGCACCGCCAACGAGACGGAGCTCCGGTAGAAGGAGCCCGGCTCACTGCCGGCATCGCACCCCGCTATCCTCTCCAGGATCCCGTAGGTGGCGATGAGTCCCAGTGCAAGAAGCGTCGCCGCCGTCCACAGGCGCAGAATGCGGGCGCAGGCCGCACTGTCAGCGCGGCCTGCACTGTGAGCGCAAGCCGCGCTGCGAGCGAAAGCCGCCGCGTCCTGTCTCACCGACCGCGTTGCGAAGAGAACGGCGCCAACCAGCAGAAGCACCCGTACTGGACGAAGTAGGCTTAGCGCCGAAGTCACAGGCTCCTGGAGGCGCCCGAGTTGTCCCGCCGCCAAGGCCACCAGGCCGATCCCGGCATAGCCGGCCAGGAGGAGCACTGGCACATCGGGGGGCGATCCGTCCGCCGCACGTCGTCTCGGGGGGGCGCCTCCTCCGCCTGCCAGCTGCAGTAGCCAGCCGACGAGCAACGCAATCAGCAGAACTTCGGTGGCATAGATCCACCGCCCGAATGCGAGAAACGGGTAGTCAACGATGGGTCCCAGCGGTACGAGCACCGCCATGACGCCCACCGGCCAGAGGGTACGATTCACGATGTAACCTGCTCTCGGCGCGGCGGATGTCGCTTCGCGAGGTAGTAGCCTGCCGCGATGCCGCACAGCCCGGCCGTCAGGTCGACGGCCACGTCGAGCGTCGGAGGCCGGATGTACTCCACACGGGTCTTGCCGAGAACGTCGAACAGCTCTTTGGCCAGAAGCAGGCTGGCTGTCAAGCGGACCACTCGTCCCAGTTCGAAGTAGCGGGACCCGAAGAACACGATCAAGAGCCCACCGGCCAGGTGAAGAAGCCAGTCGATGGGCATGCCAAGGACTTCCGCCGCCCCGACGGAATACATCAAACCACGGATTTCGCGAGCTAGCTCCACAGTCCAGAAGTCTCCAGCACGAGCGCGACCATCCCATCTCGGTGTCGCGAGTGGCCAGCACCTCTCGGTGCCGCCAGAGGTCGGCGAATTTAGTCGACGACGTTCAGTCGCGGCCATGATAGCCGCAAGGTCCCGGCACTTCCAGGAGAGTCAGCTGCCCGGTGTCGAGGGGCCGGGACGGTGGCCGGGCTACGCTCGGGGTTCTGTTTTGCCCCGGGGCAAAAGGGAATCTGGCGGGTGAGTAGGTTTTTTGCCCCGGGGCAAAAAGGGATCTGGCGCGGTGAGTACGGTTTTTGCCCCGGGGCAAAAAGGGGGTCTGGTGCGTTGAGTGCGTTTTTGCCCCGGGGCAAAAGGGGATTTGACGCGGTGAGTAGGTTTTTGCCCCGGGGCAAAAGGGGATCTGGTGCGGTTGAGTATGCTTTTGCCCCGGGGCAAAAAGGGATCTGGCGCGGTGAGTACGG
>CAZZIF010000223.1:0-7015 GCA_964654025.1 uncultured bacterium | reverse complement strand
GGGCTGAAGATCGATGTCAGCGAGAAGGATGGGCAACGCGTGTTCATCTGGTTTCTCTAATCAAGCCAGCGTCCGTGAGGCGGCCTATCCGGGACGACCGATACACAGGACGCCTGAGGCGGGACGACTGAAGGAGGTAAGACATGTCACACGAACGCAAGCAAGTGCTCGAACTGCTGGCTGCCGGCAAGATCACGGCCCAGGAGGCCGAGCGGCTGCTCGAGAAGCTCGATCAATCCGCCGCCCCCACGACCGAAGACGCATCCGCCGGGGAGGCGGGCGCAGGAAGCGCGGTGGGGGGCTCGGCAGGGGGCTCGGCAGGGGGCTCCGCCGGCCACTCCGCCGGGCGCTCCGCCGAGGAAGATCCGCTGCCGCCCATCCCGCCCGAACCGCCCCGCGCGCCGAAGTTCCTGCGGATCGTGGTGGACTCCACCGACGGCGACAAGGTCAACATCCGGGTGCCCACCTCGCTCATCCGAACCGGCATCAAGCTGTCGACCATGCTGCCCGAGAACGCCAACGACCGCCTACAAGAGAAAGGCATCGATCTCTCGCAGCTGAACGGCAAGGAAGGCGAGGAGCTGCTCGAGGCCCTGCGCGAGTTGACGGTGGACGTCAACTCCAAGGATGGCGAGCGGGTCCGCATCTACTGCGAGTAGGACCGCGCGGGATCGCCTCGCTCGCTGGGTGCATGCCCCAGGTATGCCCCAGGCGCCTTGGCGCGTGCCTCACCTTCGGCTCCCGATTGAGCCTGGCCGAACGTTGTGGTAGCATCCTCCGGCTGTACACAGACCGTTCGTCGGCGGCCGCCACCGTTACCGCCACCGCGGCCGCCGGCCGGTCCGGCGCTGGTTTCGGCCCCCACGGGGGCCTCATGCTTATCCCGCGTGCATCCGGAGGAGGATCATGAAACTCGTCGAGTGCGTTCCCAATATCAGTGAAGGACGTGACCATGCCGTGATCGATGCCGTCACCGCCGAGGTGAAGGCCGTCGATGGCGTGACCCTGCTGGACGTCGATCCCGGGGCGGACACCAACCGGACGGTGATCACCTTCGTGGGCGAACCCGACCAGGTGGTGGAAGCCGCGTTTCGCCTGATCCGAAAGGCGGCCGAGCTGATCGACATGACGACACACACCGGCGAACACCCGCGCCAGGGGGCCACCGACGTGTGTCCCTTCGTGCCGGTATCGGGCGTCACGATGGACGACTGCGTCGAGCTGGCCAACCGGCTCGGCAAGCGGGTGGGCGAGGATCTGGGCATCCCGGTCTTTCTCTACGAGCACGCGGCGCGGACGCCCGAGCGCAAGAGCCTGGCCGACATCCGTGTGGGTGAGTACGAAGCCTGGCCGAACAAGCTGGGCAAGCCGGAGTGGGCGCCCGAGTACGGGCCGAACGAGTTCCTGCCCAAGACCGGTGCGGTGGTCATGGGCGCGCGGGAGTTTCTGATCGCCTACAACGTCAATGTCGATACCCGTCACAAGAAGCTGGCGCACCAGATCGCCCTCGACATTCGCGAGAAGGGGCGCTTTCAGCGTGATGAGGACGGCAAGTTCGTGCGCGACGAAGAGGGCCAGAAGGTACGCCAGCCGGGACTCTTGCAGGAGTGCCGCGCGGTCGGCTGGTACATTGACGAGTACCGCAAAGCGCAGATCTCGATCAACCTGACCAACTACCATGTGACCTCGGTCCACAAGGCCTTCGATACCTGCTGTGAGGTGGCCGGCAAGTACGGCCTTCGGGTGACCGGCAGCGAGATCGTTGGGCTCGTGCCGCGCGAAGCCATGCTGCGCGCCGGGCGTCACTACCTGCAGAAGCAGGGCCTGTGGGCCGGCGTGCCGGAGAAGGAGGTCATCGAGGCCGCCATCCGGTCGCTGGGTCTCGATGAGGTGGCCCCCTTCGATCCCCAGGAGAAGATCATCGAGTATGCCGTCGCGAAGCGGGAGGACTCGCTGGTAGCGATGACCTGCAGCGACTTCGCCGACGAGCTCTCGACCGACTCCCCGGCGCCGGGCGGGGGCAGTGTGGCCTCGTTGTGTGGTTCGCTGAGCGCCGCCCTCTCGGCCATGGTGGCGGCCTTGACCCGGGAGAAGAAGGGTTACGAGGACGTTCAGCAGGAGCTGGCCGAAGTGGCGGATCGGGGTCAATCGCTCAAGGACGCGTTCTTGCTCGACGTGGACCGCGACACCGATTCGTTCAACGCTCTCATGGATGCGATGCGGCTGCCCAAGAAGACCGAAGAGGAGCAGGCGGCGCGGGACGAGGCCATCCGGCTCGCCACCGAAGATGCGACGCGGATTCCGTTCGGGGTGCTCGAGCGCAGCCTCCCGGCTCTCGAGCTGGCGGCGATCGTGGCCGAGAAGGGCAATCGGAACTCGCTCAGCGACGCCGGCGTGGCGGCCCTGACCGCCCGCACCTGCGCCGAGGGCGCCTACTACAATGTGCTGATCAATCTGGAGAGCCTCGAGCCGTCCGAGTTCACGAAGACGACGCGGACGAAGGCCGATGATCTCTACGCGCGCGCGCTCGAGCAGGCGGATGCCATTGCCGAGAAGGTCCGCATGCAGCTCATCGAGGCGCTCAAGAAGTAGGCGGCGGCGGATCCTTAGGCGTGGGCGGATCCGTCGGCGCGGGTGGATCCGTAGGCGGCGGCGGATCCGTAGGCGGCGGCGGATCCGTAGGCGTGGGTGGCGCCGCGGGGTTCTGACCCTGCGTCAACCACTCCTGGGCGGCTTCCATCGATGGGAAGGCGCGGATCTGCACGCCTCGGTTCTGACCGGCGGTCTCGAGGAATCGTTCGATCTCCCGATTGGTCTCTCCATAGACGGTGGCGATGCGCAGGATCGTGGGCCAGGCCGTCTCGGCCAAGAAACCGGCGAACTCGTAGTTCTCCACGACGGAGGTGCCGCCGGAGATCTCGCGGAGGTCTACCAGAAGCGCATGCTTGTCGTGCTCGGCGCAGTAGTCTTTGGCGTACAGCACGCTCGCCTTGTTCTCCGCGAGGTTCTCCTGGCCACGCAACGCCATGACGACGTATCGCTCGCGGACTTCCATGTGGTATTCGTAGGCCATGTCGCCTCGATCCCCCGCGCCCAAAGCG
The DNA here is from genome assembly GCA_964654025.1 of uncultured bacterium. Lineage (GTDB taxonomy): Bacteria > Eisenbacteria > RBG-16-71-46 > CAIMUX01 > WJJG01 > CAYQJL01. The sequence continues at coordinate 3,914 of CAZZIF010000223.1, read as the reverse complement.
GGTGTGCAATATCTACGAATCGAACGTGGCCTGATCCATGCCGGAGGAACCCGCCCCGACGCCCTCCCGCCGCAGTGCCAGGAGAGTGATGTCATCGATGGCTTCACCACTCTGCACGAACTGTTGGGTGGCTTCCAGCAGATTTTCCAGAACCTCCCGGGGGGCGCATCCTCGCTTGGCATGCAGGCAGGTTCGCAAGCGCTCGATGCCGAACATCTCGTCCTGTGCGTTTGTGGCGTCGGTCAGCCCGTCGGTGTAAAGGAGCAGCGAGTCCCCGGGTTGCAGCAATGCTGCATGCGAATCGTAAGGCGCCTCGGCGAACGCCCCCAGCACCAGTCCGCCTTCGGTCAGCTGGGTCAGCTCGCCATTGGCCTTGAGCACGAAAGGGTGCTCATGCCCGGCGTTGACGTACTCCAACTCGCCCGTGCGGGCGTCGATCACGCCCAGGAACAGGGTCACGAACTCGGTCAGACTGGTGGACTCGTGGATGAAGCGATTGAGGTTGCGCACCAGCTGGCCGCAGTCTTCGCAAGTGGGCAGCATGCTGCGCAGCGAGGCACGCACGCTCGACATCAGGAGGGCGGCCGGCGTACCCTTTCCCGAGACATCGGCCATCACGAAGAGGATACGGTGATCATCCAGGCACACGTAGTCGTAGTAGTCACCACCGACCTGACGGGCGGGAAGAGAGTGACCGGCGAACTCGAGCCCCTGGACCTGGGGTGGCGTGGTTGGTAGCAGCCGCTGCTGAATGCGGCGCGCAAGCGATAGCTCACCTTCGAGCCGTTCCTTCTCGAGCGCCGTGCGCTGGGCTACCTCCAGCCCGGCGGCCATCTCGTTGAAAGCGCCGGCCAGACTGGCGAGCTCATCCCGGCCCGAACTCTCGATCCGGAAGGCGAAGTCCCCCGCTTGCAGCCGTTCGGTCCCCTCGCGCAGACGGCTGACCGAGTGGGCGATCGAGCGGCCCATGCGCACCGCCGAGAAGAAGGCGAAGCTCTCGACCCCGACGAAGAGCAGCGCGGCGAAGACCAGGATGATGATGGGCACGTAGCCGACCGGGTTCGAGGGCGAGGTCAATCTAGGGATCAAATCGCCCAGGCGGGCGGTGCCCAGCACCGGAATCCGAATCGAATGCCAGCCCGGGCCTCCGGGCAGATGGGGGTCCTGCCCGATCGCCCCGGTCCGGATCATGCCGTCGGCTTCGTTTTCGGCAGCGCTGTCCGCCCCGTGCGCTGCCCCGGGAGGGCTCCACTGAAGGGCCGGCAGGAGGACATGGCTCGTGTTGATCGGAGAGGGGCTCTCCGGCGTTTCCCCGCCGTCGCCGGTCGCGGTGTCGAGCAGAGCCTCCGCCGCCGTGAAGCGGTTGTCCCCGGTGAAGGTGAAGGCTTCCTCGATGCGGGATTGACCGTAGAGGCATTCCTCCAGGACGCGCACCCGGCCGGCCGGCAATTCCTCGATGAGCTGGACCCGAAGGCGCCCCTGATCGGCGGTGAGCACGAAGTCGGCCACGTGAAACGTGCTGCCCATGATCCGCACCAGGCCGGCGCCGCCGGTGACGACCGTGCGGGCGTACCACTCCACCGGCGAGGGCAAGCGCACGGGACGGATTGAGCGGCCAATCGTGAGCGCGTAGGGTTCTTCTTCGGTCTCGGTCTGCAGCGCCAGCGTGACGAGAACCCCGTCCGCCAGGGGCAGCGTTTCTCCTTCCCTGCCATCGGATGCCCGCGCATTGGGTGAGGACCGATCCTGGTTCTCGTCCCGCCACTCGGTGGCCGTGTCGTGGCGCCAGGCCGCGAGTTCGGGCCACCGCGAGGCGATGCGCACGGCCAGCTCGGGGAGTTGGTCGGGCCGGATGAACCGAGTCGTGCCGCGGGGATCGAGGCGCATCGAGACCAGCTCGTCACGGATTCGTTGATCGAGAAGCTCTTGCGAGAAGCGGTGCTGCATCTGGAGCATCTTCGAGGCTGTGCGTACCCGGTGGTTGGCCATCATGAGCAGCGAGATCAGAATGGCGAAGAGCATCAGGAGTGCCACCGGGATCAGCCCTGCGAGCATGTGCGAGACCAGCAGGCGGCGGCCGATCCGGCGTGGTCCGAAGATGAGGCCGAGGGTGAAGCGCATCGTCTGCAGCCCCACCTGAACCAGCAGGAAGGTCCGCAGGAGGGGGTAGAGGGTCAGCCCGGGCAGAACCCTGGACGCGGCCTCTGCGGCGGTGTCCGCCACGGCGCTCGCTGCTGTCCCGGCTGCTGCCCCGGCTGCTGCCCCGGCAGCGGCCCCGGTGACGGGCGCGCCCGCGGGAGCGGCTGGGGAGACGGTCATGTAGGGCCAGAGCAGAAGCGCCAGGAAGGCGATCGCCCCGGCCAGGGTCGCCAACGGCCGGCGGGATTCGGCGACCTGGCGGGTCCAGCCGGTTCGTATCGCCAGCGGTACGATCAGCACCGGCGTCCATCCGCCGAGCCAAGCGCCCAGGAGAAACGGGATCCACAGGAGGGCATCGATGCCCAGCTTGGTACGCCGACTGCCCGCGTCGTCGCGAATCGCACTCCACAGCAGTCCGGCCGCGAAGCCGGCCAGGAGGCCTCCCGCGGCCAACAGCAGGAGAGAGTGCGTATGGGAGGGGCGGCCGGTTAGGGTCGCGTCGTTGACCGATGGAATCGAGAGCCAGAAGCAGGCCAGGCCCAGCACGGTCAGGATGGCCACGGCCTGGAGCCGGCGAGTGGGGGACCAGGCCCGGAAGGCCGGCAGGCGGGCGGCCAGCAAGCTCGCCGCCAGAGGGAGTATTATGAGATTCCCCACCGCTTCCCCCCTGCGATTTGGTACCGTATTCCCCCGTGTGCCGCCGGATTTGTCTGGCGCGAGCACCTCTTCGCTACGCGCCGCTTTGGGAGCGGGTTGCCGAATAGGGGTACACCAGCGGCGCGAACCGGGGCAAGGCGATTCGATCAGGGAGGCAGGATGCAATCGATCCAGCCGAAACACGAACAGGTCTACTCCGAGTCACGGATTGTCGACATCGCGTTCGACAATCGCGACCTGGATGTCGAGTGCGGGTTCCTGGAGCACCTGAGCCGCAACCTGGGCCGCGGCTGCCTGGATTCCTACGTCGAGATCTGTGCCGCGCCCGGCCATCATGTGCACCGCTTCGCCGCCCGGGGCGTGCGCTCGTATGCCACGCTGTGTCATTCGGTGATGCTGGGATATGCCGAGGAGAAAGCCTCGCGGTATGGACAACCTCCCACCACTCCGGAAGCGGACGATCCTTCGGCGTCGCGGCGCGAGATGCCGCCACCGGCACGCATCCTCCTGACCGACCCGCACGACTTCTCCTTGCCCGAGGCCGTGGATCTGGCGTTCTGCCCCCGCGGCGCGTTTCACTATGAGCTTACGACCGAGGATGCCCTGACCCACCTGGTGTCGGTGGCCAAGAACCTCGGCCGCGGCGGATTGTACGTGCTCGAGCTGGATCACCCGGCGGTCTTCTTCGGCCAGCGGCCGGCGGTCTGGGAGTGGGAGGGTGAGCGTGGGGGGACACGCGTGCGGGCCACCCGGACGCTGCAGGTGCCGAAGATGAATCCGCTCACCCAGATCTGCGATGCCGAACTTCGTTTCGAGGTGACGCGGGCGCCCGAAGAGTCCGACCAACAGATCGTCCGCGATGTCGCGCCCGTTCGCGGCTACACCCATCAGGAATTGCGGACCCTCGTCAAGCAGACCGGGGTCTTCGACTGGGTCGCCACCTTCGGTGACCTGTCAATCGCGCAACCCTTCGACACCAGCGAGGAAGCTCGCATCCAGGTGCCGGTGCTGCGTTGCTCGGTTTGAGGGCGGCTATGACGCCGGCTGTTACGCGGCTGGTACGCGGGCGCTGAGTTTGGCGCCGACCACGTGTTTCGATCGGTTTGGCCAGAAGGCTA
>CAZZIF010000222.1:0-7055 GCA_964654025.1 uncultured bacterium | reverse complement strand
GCTACGCCAGGAAGAGCAGCGCCACGCCGGCGACGGCGATCACGGCCCCGAGGATCGCACGCACGCTCACGCGCTCTTTGAAGATGAGGATCGTGGGAACGATGATGAGCACCGGCACGAGGGAGAAGATCGTCGCCGCCACTCCTGTTGGGGTGTGACGGACGGCGATGAGAGAGAGGGAGACCCCCAAGACGGGACCGAAGAAGGCGCCCACGCCGGTGCGGGCCATGGCGGTTCCGTGTCGTAGGGCCGTGAAGACCTTGGGCCACCAACCGATGACCGTGAAGATCAGGGCGAACCCCACGACGCCGGCTATCACCCGGATCTGGGTGGCGGCAAATGCGTCATAGGAACCCATGCCGTGCTTGCTCATGACGAGCCCCACACCTTGGCCGAAGCATCCTCCCAAGCCCAGGAGGATGCCCTTCACGAGCGTGAGACCATCTAGCTGCGTGGGTGTCCGGCGGGTCGGGGCTGGTTGATCGCCTGGGGACGCCGGTCCGCCGGCTAATGGCGCTGGTCCACCGGGTTGTGGCACCGGTCCGCTGACCTGCGGCGCCGATCCGCTGGCTCGTGCCACCTGCGCGCTCTCCTGCGGTCGCGAACGACCCGCTTGCGCCGACAGACCATCGACCACCGGTCGGCGGCGGGACGACCGTTCGGTGACGACCCAGGCGACGCCGGAGATCGTCATTGCCATGCCGAGCCAGTCGGTGCCCGAGAGCCTCTCCCCCAAGAACGCCCACCCGGTGAGGGCGGTGATGAGCGGGGTCAGCGAGAACACCAGCATCGCCAGGCGGGATCCGAGCACGACAAACGCCCGGAACAGGCACAGGTCTCCGATGCAGAACCCGACAAGCCCCGAAAGGGCCAGCCATAACCATTGGTGGACGGTGGCGTCCGTAGGTAGGAGGAACCCGCGGGAGATCCAGCCGAAAAGGGACAGAACGACCGCGGCCATGACCAGACGGATCAGGTTGACCGGCAGCGATCCCACCCGCCGGCCTGCCGACTCGAACGACATAGACGTGACTGTCCAGCAGCAGGCCGTGCCCAGCGCGGCCAGCTCACCCCAGTAGGTCATCCGCCGGTCCTCATCCTCCCGCCAGTCCCAGCAGGCCCGTCAGACCCGCCCGATAGGTCGAAGCCGTACTTGCGCTGTCAGCACCAACCCCTGTCAACGCAACAACAGCAATCGAGCATGGCGGGTCTCGGAGGGTCGGTCAAGCCGGATGAAGTACACGCCTCCGGCGGCGGGATGACCGTGGTGATCAGCGCCGTCCCAGGCGAAGTGATGGACGCCGGCCGGAAGCTGGCCGTTCGAGAGCAGTCGCACGCGCCGTCCGGAGAGATCGTAGATCCCCAGGCGGATCTCCTCCGCGAGGGGCAGGGCCAGTTCGATCCGCGTGGCGGTCATGAAGGGATTCGGTTCGCCGGGGCGGAAGGCGAAGGCCGCCGGGAGCGTGGGGCTCCCCGGGGTTCCGGGGCTCCCGGGGGGCGCATCGTTGATGCCTACCGTGGATCCCACGATCGTGAACAATCCATCGGAGACATCACTGCTCGTCCAGCCGAGATCGTCACACGCTTCGGCCCAAATCAGGCATTGCTGCGAGGTCTCGCCCTCCACCGTCCAGCTCAAGCTGCCGTGATTGGGCATCTGATCGGCCAGGGTCTCGGCGAAAGAGTCGCCGCCGTCGCGCGAAAGCAACAACGAAACCCACTCGACGAGGGTATCGTCGGTGGCGATCCACTCGATGGTGACCTCCTCGCCTTCCCACCACACTTCACCACCGTTCGGATGGACGACCGCGATCTGGGGCGCCTGGTTGTCGAAGACCTCCGGCGCCAGCCAGCGAATCGTGCGCAGGAGCAGTTCGTCGCGCGTGGCCTCCTCGTTGATGGCCTCGAGACCAAAGGCAAAGTAGGTGAGCCGGTACTCGTCGTCGTAGCGCACGGCGCCGTACCAATCGTCGGCATAGGCCAGCATCGGCTGGGCCCCGGCGCGAGGGGCCACGGCGCTGGGGTAGTCCTGCGCGCAGGACCCGCTGCCGCCACCGAGGTCGAACGCCAGCCCTTCGGTGATCGGATCACCGGGCAAGCCCTCCAGATGCCGGTACCCGGCATCATCGACCAGGTAGGTGGCGCGCAAGATGTTCTCGTAGAAGGCCTGGTCTTCTGGATCGGCCTCCTGATACTCGTTCATGAACCAGCCGATGTCCTGTCCGGAGGCCAAGAGGCTCCCACCGCCTGTCGTGTAGTCGATCAGGGCCGATTGCTCGGCATCGGAAATGGAACCGTCGAGCCCGGTCACCCAGAGGACGACTGGATAGCGCGCCAGAACCTCCGACGGGGGCGCGCCGAAGGCGGCCGTATCCCAGACCCGGTAGCCCAGGTCGTTTGTCTCCAGCGATGCGCGGAAGAACGGATCGGCCACCGAGCCGGCATCGTCATCGACCAGGAGCACGGGCACGTCGCCGATCACGAGCGAGAAGGAGTCGGTGACGGTCTCGGTTCCGTCGGCTGCCAGGTCCAGGTAGAACCAGATCGTCTCGCCCACTGGAGTGTCCGCATCGACCGTCAGTTCAAAGGGCGGCGTGAGCGTTGCGCCCTGGTGTGGCTCCAGATCCGTGCAGACGGCCTCGCTGCCGGTGATATCCACGAAGGGCGACGGCGAGGATAGGACGCCCGCGATCCCGGTCTTCGCCTCGGCCAGGATCCCGTTGCGTATCTGCACCGAGAGCCCGGCCGTCTCGTCCGGGTCGAGCCAGGCGTCGCCGTCGCCGGTCACATCATCCTCGACGTCGGTGGCGACCCACTCCAGATCGGTCGCCGGGTAGTAGAAGACCTGCTGGGTGTGCTTGCCGATGTTGCAGGCACCATACTTGATAAAGCCGCGTCCGTTGATGCCCCAGCCCATCCCCCAGCTGTTCTTGATCTCCCAGGCGCCTTCGCCGTCACAGGCGGTGTCGTCCCAGCCGATGATCGCGATCAGATGGTTGACCGGCGCGGTGCCTTCGCGCTCGTAGCATCCGTCGGTGTATTGATAGAAGTCGCTATAGACCGTGAAGCCGGTCGTCACCGGGCCGTATTCGTAGACGGCGGCCTTGATGGCATCGACGTTGTTGGGGATGTCGATCCACTCCTTGACCGCGGCGAGGGGCTCGCACTCGTCTTCCTCGCATGGGTAGTTGTGATCGGCGCGGTAGAACATGCAGGCATTGCTGACCGAGCCGTGATCCCGCACGTGGCCCCACGCGATGGCAGCGTTGCCGCCGTTACAACCCCATCCGGGGGTGGCGCAGGAGAGAATCTGCTGCTCGGAGAGGTGGAAGATCTCGCCGCCGTAGATGCGGATCACCGCCTCCAAGGCTGCCAGCGCCGCGAAGTCCCAGCAACTGCCACAGTTCCCTTGGTCGCGGATGCCGGTCACGCCCCCGGGATACCAAGAGAAGGTCTCGGGCAGATCCTCCCGCAGCGGCCGAAGCAATCCGGTGTCGTACTCTCCCACCCGCGCTTCGCCGCGTAGCTGGGTTCCGGTGCGCGCTTCGCCGCTTGGCTGGCTTCCGGTGCGCGCATCGCCTCGCAGCTGGGTTCCGGTGCGCGCTTCGCCGCGCAGCTGCGTTCCGGTACGCGCTTCGCCTCGTAGCTGGGCCGCCCTGCGCTGCTCGGGCTCCGAGAAGCGCAGACCCAGCATCCCGGCGAGTTCCTCCTCACTGTAGCGCACGAGACCGGTCGGGCCCGCCGTCCAGCTCGCCCCAACGGCCTCATTGTGAGCGCGCACCCGCGCAAGCTCACGAGCGTGGTAGGCGACCAGTTCGGGATCGAGCACCGTTCCGTATTCCCGGAGATGAAACGCGGCAATCTCCTGCTCGATCGCTTCAAGCACAGCACGATCGGCGGCATCGGTAGGATCGGCGCTGGCCACGGCATCCGCGCCAGCCACGGCATCCGTGCCGACCACGGCATCTGTGCCAGCCACGGCATCCGCACCGGCAACGGCATCTGCGCCGGCTTGAGCGTCCGCGCCGGCCTGAGCGTGGACAGTGATCAGCATCACACTCAATGTAGCGACCCGCCAGAACCAGCGACACGTCATCTCTTCTCCTCCCGCGCAGCGGCGCCGAAGAGCGCCTTGATCCCGCCCCAGCTTGCACGCCGGGCGGGAGTATCGTCGCAACCCACGGGCCAGGCGCCGATCAGCTCCCCGGCCTGGGTTGGGGCACAGGGCGAGTCCGATTGAAGAACCCAGCTCACGTGGCCCAGTGGATCGACTTCACAGAACTGGGGGTCCGCGCTGAGATTGCCGTCCATGCCCAGTTGTCCGGCGATCGGGGCGGTCCAGTCGCCTCCCTCGTTGCCGAAGAGGTCACAGGCGGTCAGGATGGCGGCGTAGGTGTCGTCACAGAAGATCGCCTCTCCTCCCACGCCGCCTGTGATGAGTGTGCGATCCAGGGCCACCGAGCCGGAGCCGTCGCAGTAGAGTCCACTTCCGGCCACCGTCGCCGTGTTGCCCTCCAGCGTGGACCCGATGATCGTGAGCATCGCGCTCCTGGCGAAGATCGCGCCCCCGCTACCGGCGAGGTTTCCGGCGAAGGTGCACAAGCTGAAGCTGGGCTCGGCATCGACGTCTGCATAGCACGCCCCGCCGAAGAGCACTGCCGCGTTCTCCAGGAAGAGACATTCCTCGAACACCGGCGCACAGGCGCCCTGGCAGTACACCGCGCCGCCGAACCGGTCGGCCGAACAGTCGCGGAAGACACATCGCGAAATGGTCGGGCTGGCTCCCAGAGAGACCAAGAGGGCGCCGCCGTCGGCCATGCTGCCCCCTGCGATGGTGACGCTCGAGAGCTGGGCCTCCCCTGATTCGCCCGAGAAGAACTCGAAGGCGCGCGCCTCGGCGGCACCGCTGCAGTCGATGGTGCAGGAGGCGGGATCATCCAGTGACGAACGCACGTGGATGGCTTTGCCTTGGAAGCTCAGGCTGTGGTTGCCTTCACCTGAGAAGACTCCCGGCAAGAGCAGGATCTCGTCGCCGTCACTGGCGGCGGTGATGGCGGCGGCGATGGTGGGGTAGTCTCCCGAGCCGTCGGGCGCGACGGTCAGCGCGTCGGCTCGGCAGGAATCGGTGAGGGAACCGGAACCGAGCCCGGCGACGATCCCCGTGCAGAAAAGCAGGGCAATTCGCATAGGTCCTCCGAAGGAGGGAAGCATCGTGCTCGCGCCACGCCGGGCTTTGGTTGGATCGCGAAGCAGGTCAGGTTGTCGTATGCACAGCCTAGGCGTGCGGCCGCGGGCCGGCAATACCAGCAAGCTCATCGCGGGCGCGGGCGAAGATCGCTGAGAACATCTCGGGCGTCAGACGCCCTGTCTGCGTATTCTGACGGCTGGGGTGATAGGAACACAAGAGAAGCCGTGGCCCTGACCGGTCGGCAGAGGCTGTGGCGCGCGAGCGCCCCGCGGGCCGGGTGGGGGCTGCCGAACGCGAGCGCTCCCCGCACGGGATCGAGGCGACCGGGTGGGATCGCGCGGTCGGCCGGATCGACGCGGCCGGGTGGGATCGCGCGGTCGGCCGGGTCGAGGCGGCCGGGTGGGATCGCGCGGTCGGCTGGGTTGAAGCGGCCGGGTGAGATCGCGCGGTCGGCCGGGTTGAAGCGGCCGAGGGGGATGACTGTGTCCCGGGAGCGACTTCGGTGATCGGGACCAAGGGATAGGCAGCTCCATGCGCAAAGCGCGGCTTCTCCTGAGGAGCTTCAGCCCCGCTCCCACGCGCTGACGGCGAGTGGGCTGCCGCTTCTCCCCTCGGCACGAGCCCGATCTCTGGCAACGCGCTCATGAGGGCGTCGAATGCCAGCTTGCCCAACGCCAGGAAGATGCGAGCGCGCGTAAGCAGGTGCAATTCACGCAGCAGGTAGGGACGACAGTTCTCGAACTCCTCACGGGTTGGCTTGTTGCCGGGCGGGGCGCACCGCACGGCCGCGGTGATGAAGGTGTCGATCAGGCGCAGGCCGTCCCGCCGGCTCGTGGCCACCGGCTGGCTGGCGAATCCGTGTTCGTAGAGTGCGCGGTACAAGGTGTCGCCTGAGCTGTCACCGGTGAACATCCGGCCGGTGCGATTCGAGCCGTGCGCGCCCGGCGCCAATCCGACCAGCACGAGGCGAGCCCGGATCGGCCCGAACCCCGGCACGGGCCGGCCCCAGTAGGTCTGGTCCCGATAGGCGCGCCGCTTCACCCGAGCCACCTCTTCCCGATGAGCGACGAGCCGTGGACACAAACGGCAGTGGACGACCTCCCGGTCGATCCCAGCACGGCTGTCGTTGCCATCTCGCTTGTATCGGCCAGCGCTGTCTTGCTCGTGGCCGTGATCGTCATGGCCCGGGCAATTGCCCTGGCAAGCTGGGTGACTCCGGCTATCCCGGTCGTCCCGGTCGTCCCGGTCGTCCCGGCGATCCCGGCGATCCCGGCCTGTGTGATTGTTCCGGCCAGTTCGCTTACCCAGGCCAGGCCCGTCGTCCTGACAGTCCCGGCCTGCCTGGCAGTCCTTGTCATCGGTAACGTGGTCCGGCGTGCCGGCCGGGCGGCCCATCCTGGTCTGTTTCGCCTGTGTAGATTTCCTTGATGCGCCCATGCGGTACATGCTGGACCCGTCGAGGGGATTCAGCAAGGTCAGCGTGCCGACAAACAAGCTCGCGAATTCGATCCCCCGCCTCATCACGTGCGACGGGAGAGCTTTGACCGCGAATGCGGCGTCGGGCACGGATAGCAGGGCCTCCGGCGTCAGCGGGATAGCCAGTGGCCAGGCAATGGCCAGGCAATGGCTTGGCGATGGCTAGGCGATGGCTAGGCGATGGCCAGTGGATGGCTTGGCTGCACACGGCGTAGACGATGGGGTCCACCTTCCGCCCCGGGGCAAATCATCTGTAACGCGGGGCCGAGAGTCCCCAACCGTCTTCCAGCACCCTTTTTTGCCCCGGGGCAAATCGCGCCGGGTGCTTGGTCCGATCCCGAACAGCAGCCCGCCTCCAGCACCTTTTTTGCCCCGGGGCAAATCGCGCCGG
>CAZZIF010000221.1:0-7078 GCA_964654025.1 uncultured bacterium | reverse complement strand
AGCCGCCAACCGCCAGTCGCTAGCCACCAGCGCAAGCCGCCAGCCGCCAGTCCCTAGCCGCCAAGCGCGCGCCGCCAGCCGGCAGCCACCAGCGCCAGCCGCCAGTCCCTAGCCGTCAAGCGCGAGCCGGCAGCCGGCAGCGCCAGGCCGGTCTCCGGTTTTTGCCCCGGGGCAAAAACAGCGGCTTCCTGGCATCTCACCCGCGGAGGCGATCGAAGATCGCGGCCATGCGGGCGGTGAGCCGGCGGCGCTCGTACTGCGCCAGCGTTGCCTCCGAGAGCCGGGTCGGCGCCACCTGCCCGGTCGAGACGAACTCGTCGAAATACCGTTCGAGAAGGTCGGCGGCGGCTTCGGTGTCACCTGTACGGCAGCAGGCTCCCGCCTCGTGCTGGGCGATCAGATCCCAGGCCGCCCCGCGCGGCAGAAGCCCCAGGATAGGACGACCGGAACGCAGGTACTCGAAGACCTTGCCAGGGAGAATCAGGCCGCCGCGATCGCTTTCCTGTTCCATCAGGAGCAAGACGTGGCTGGAGAGGAGTTCACGAATGATCTCGCGATGCGCGCGGGGTGGCTCGAACGACACCTGATCGCCAAGATCCAGGCGTGCGGCGTCGTCGAGGTCGTGCTGGTAGAAGGCGCCGACGAAACGGACTCGCATCCGCGCAGACGCCTCGGGGCGGCGCTGCAGGAAGCGGCGCAGCGCGCGCAGCATCGGCAGCGCCCGGCGTTCGGGATTCAGTTGCCCCGCGTGCAGGATGGTGAGGCGATCGCTGGACAGAGCCGCATCGGGCTGTCCGGCGAAATCCTCCTCGTCGTAGCCGTTGGTGACGACCGAGATCTTCTCGGGAGGAATTTGCGGGTAGCGCTGCAGGTAGTCGCGCCTCGTGGCTTCGGCGGTCACCGTGATGTGCGACGCTTCCCGAAGAACGGCCTCTTCCAGGCGCCGGTGGCGCCGGTCGTGCCAAGCCGTAGGCGGGTTGTACGACATCCGGCGGGTCCAGGGATCGCGGAAATCGGCCACCCAAGGCACGCCGAACCGGCGCATCAGATCTCGCCCGATCAGATGGGCGCTATCGGGCGAGGAGGTGGTGTAGATGAGCTGGTGCCGTTGGCGCGCGAGCAGACGGCCCGAGGCGTAGCGCGCGAAGGGCACCCAGCCTCGGTAGGCGTCCGGCAGCCAGAACCAGCCGGCCGCCCGGCGCAGCAGTCCGAACCGTCCGCCTGACGGGCGTGGGCGGCCCGGCGCGCCGGCCTCTCGCGGGGAGAGGCGCCGCGCCAGTGAGAGGCCGGTGACCGAGCGTGTGCGCAGCACGCGGACGCGGCCGCGCATCTCCTCGGCCAGGGAAGCATCCGCCATCCAGTAATCCTGTGAACGGACGGTGACGACCGTCGGCTCCCAGCCCTGCTCGGGCAGGTACTTGGCCAGCTTCAGGCTGCGCTGAACCCCCGCCCCACCCAGCGGCGGAAAGAAGTAGGCCACCATCAACACGCGGGCGGGGGTCTGGCCGGCCATGGAGGAACCCGCTTTCTCTGTGCCTAATATCCAGCGTCACAGGGCAGATCGAGCACAGCCACCTGGCCTGTGAGATAGCCCTGCGGCGTCGCCACCCGCACCAGGTAGAGGCCCGGGGCGACGAATTCGCCGTCCAGATCGCGGCCGTCCCAGAACTCATAGGGCTCGGTCACCCCGATGTCTCCGAGTGTGGCGACCACCCGGCCGCTCGTATCGACAATGACCCCATGATGGATACGCCCGGGCAACTCGACGAAGGCCGCCGCTTGGCCGCAGTGGGGGTTGTACGGATTGGGATAGATCGGCAGCCCGTCCAGGTGCCGCACCTCGATCGAGCTGCTGGGCACGAAGTGGCTCAGCCCCCAGCGGGTCGCCACCCATACGTCGGTGCCCTGCGGACCGGGCGTCAGCGCCGTGGCGAAGCGCGAGGTGATCTCCGGCTCGGAGAAGGTTTCGAACTCGAACGCTCCGTTGGGCTTCTGCGTGATGCGAGTCACGCCTTGCCCCTCGATCGCCACCCATGCCGCGCCATCGCTCGTGAAGGCGATGTCGAGAATCTGGCTGCCCGGCAGACCGGCGGCGATCCCCAGGGTCCGCCATTGTCCGGCACTTCGGATCGAGATCCCGCTGTCGGTGCCGATCCAGATCACGCCGTCGCCGGGCGAGGCGAGCGCGCGAATGCGATCACCGACCAGGTCGCTGTCGTCGGCCTTGTAGTGCGTCCATGGATCTCCGAAGGGCCACGGGCCGCTTCCATCGTCGGCCAGGCGCAGACGGGACAAGCCGTGGCCCGGATAGCCGATCCACAGGCTGTTGCCTTCGGCCTCCAGCGCGGAAATCCCGTCCGAGCGCAGTTCGGCATCGGTCGACTCCACCGTGTACTGGGTGATCACTGGGGGATCGACATCGCGGCGCCAGTGAAATACCCCGTGAACCCGATCGGGGTGCTCCTCGGGAGCCTCATAGAAGGAACCGAACCAGAAGTTGCCCCAGGCATCCTCGGCGGAATCCCAGATGTTGTAGAGCTCCGGATAGGTTTCGATCTCATCGGTCGTCAGGTCCCAGAGGTCGAGCTTGCAGTTGGCGTCCGCGGAACAACAGCAGCGGCCAATCCAGATTTGATCGTCGCCGAGGCGAAGCTCGAGCGGCCACGCGTTGGACATCTCGGTATTGTAGCTCGAGAACACCTTCCAGGTCGTTTCCAGCGACGGGTCATAACGCGCTATCCGCCAGGGACCCGAGCCGGCCACCGAGGCATATACCCGGCCGTCATCGTCGGCCACCACGTCCCAGTACCAGGCGCTGTAGTGCGGTCCGTCGTGGCGGTGCTGCACCCAGGTGTCCCCGACGAGCTCCCAGAGCCCTTCTTCCTCCTCGGTCAGGTACGCACGGATCCCGTGTGTCGCGCTGGTACCGACCCACAAGGTGCCGTGAGCCTCGAGTAGGCACTCGGCGAAGAAGAACTCGCGCGCCTGCTCGTTGCCGGCCGCCCCCACCCGCGTCCACGTCAGTTCGTCGGAATCGTAGACGAAGACCCCGCCCTTGAAGTCGCTGGCGGCGACCGCGGCGTAGAGCCCGCTGGCACCTACGTACAGGTCGGAAACGGTCGCCCCGCTGGAGATGCCTTCACGGCGGCTCTCCCACTGGGTGCCGTTCCAGACATCAATGCCGGATTCGGTGGCGCAGAACAGCTCGCCGCCGTAGAGCTCCAGATCGGTGACGGCCGGATCGGACAGACCGGTGTTCAGCGTGTCCCAGACACCGAGCGGGTTCTCCTCGTTGTCGTAGTTGAGCCGGCAGACCCCTCCGATCGTCTCCGTTCCCGGAGAGGTACCGAACCAAAGGTAGCCATCGTGGTACAGTCCGGCGCGCACATCCCAACTGGGCAGCCCGCAGATATCGAGTCCCTCCTGGCAGATTCGTTTGACCTCGCCATCACGCCGAGCAACGAACCCGCCTTCCGACCCCACGATCTGCCACTGCGGTTCCTGCCGGATGAAGCGGACCCGATCCGAGCCCAAGGGCCAGGTGAGCGAGGTCTCGGCGTACCAGGTCTCGTAGAGGGGGTCGTAGAAGGAGACGCCTGCCGCGGCCGTGCCGAACGCCAGCAACCCGGCCTCGTCCACGCTGACGGTGACGAGCGAGTCGCTGGAGAGCCCATCGGCGGACCGGTGATGTGCCTCCATCTCCCCGCTCGCCGGATCGTAGAACAGCGCCCCCCCGCCGGTCGCGCACCAGATGCCCTCCTCGGTGGCCACGAGTCCCCGGAGGTCGTTCACGTTCAGGTAGCTGGTCCAGGCCCCCTCGATCGCCCCCGCCGGCGGAGCCGCCACGATCAGCGCGGCGGGCAGGACGAATAGCGCCACGAAAAGCACGGCAACGATCCGAGGATTGATTCCGGCAGTGCACCAGATGCCCTGCCGGGCGTCTCGGTCGTCACCCTCTCTGCTGCTCTGTCTCATGGACTCCCTCCGCTCTTCGATCGGATCTGTTTGCTCTGCCATGGACCCCGTCCCGCTCTCCCCTTCAACCCATCTGATCTCTCATCGAAGCCAGCCGGCCCTACCTTCGCTCATCAACGCCAGTGGGCCGTGTCCCAAACGCTGTCATGGCTCGACCAGAACGTCATGACTTCATCCTCTCCGCCCGGTTCCCGTAGCGTTGCAGGGCCTGCAGGAAGATGCGCAAGTCCTCCGACAAACTCCATCCCTTGACGTAGCGGCGGTTGCTCGCGAGCTGCTGAACGGCCGCCGCGGCGCCATCATCTTCGAGCGCCGAGACGGGTTGCTCGGTGACGATGCCGACCGGCGCGTTCGGCGGGTTGGACCGGTAGGCCGGATCGGCCTCCGCCCACTGCTCGGGGGTCAGGGCCGCGATGCCGACGAAACTCATCCGACCGCGGAGCACGGCCAGAAGCTCCGGATAATGACGCAGTCCCGGTATGCGGCTTGCCGGCCCGCCCGGCGAAGTATAGGCCGGAATCAGGACCCGCTGGCCACGGCCCCCGACCCGTTCGGTCCACTTCAGGGCGGGACGCCCACGGGATGCCACCTGCCAGAGGTGCAATGGGAAACCGATCACGAGCAGCCCGGAGGCGAGCACCAGGTCCACGGTACGCTTCAACCAGTGGCCCACGCGGCGCGGCCGCCCCCCCATCGACACCGCGCCGAAGCCCATGAAATCGCCGATATGTTGCGCGTCGTGCAGAAAGACCTCCCCCAGCGGCACGTAGGCCACCGGGATGCCGGAGGCCAGCAAGGGTCCCATGAGCCGGTGGCAGAGATCGAGGTCCTCCCCTCCCTCGAAGAGCGCGACCTGCGCGACCCGCTCGTCTTCCAGGAACCGCAATCGCCGCTGCACCGGGTCTGAGCGCAATGGCTCCGGCCGGCGGGCCTCGTCGTCATGCGCCAAGTACAAGGGCTCGTAACCGAAGGTTCCGTGCTGGGCAAACCGCGCCTTGAGTTCGCCGATCCGGTCACGCGGCGCGAAGACGGCCAGGCGGCGCAGGTGGAGCTTGCGTCCGCGCACCTCGCTCACGATCCGGCGCAGCAGCTCCCTCGACAGCATGAGAAGAATCAGCCCATAGGGGAAGAAGAGCAGAATCGTGAATCGCGACAACGGACGGGTCGTGAAGAGGAAGGTCGAGGCCATCACCACGATCGAGGTGATGGCGATTCCCTTGACCAGCTGCAACGACTCGCGCCAGCGGTCGCGCCACACCAGGCCTCGGTAGAGCCCGAGGAAGTAGAAGGTTCCTATCGCGACCAGGTCCGCGAATGGAATGAACCGGGCATAGACCCGGAGGGCAAAGACCGGTTTCGAGGCCGACCAGTCGGGGATCCACATGCCCAGCGCGTAGCGCGTCAGGTAGGCGGCCAGGAACGCGAGCGAGAGGGCCACGATGTCCGAGAGCACCGTGGCGCCCACCCGCAGCTCGGTGGACTGCCGTTTCCAGAGGTAGAGCAGCAAGCTCCACTTCTCGTAGAAGCGCAGGGCCGATTCGATGTGCATGCGCTTGCCGCGGCTCAGGAAACCGCGCGCGCTGGCCCGCTGGTGGGCGTGGATCATCTCGGCCGTGGGCACGTAGACCACCTGCCACCCGCGGCGCTTCATGCGGCTGCACCAGTCCACGTCCTCGAAGTAGAGGAAGAACCGCTCGTCCATCCCGCCCACGTCCTCGGCCGCATCTCGGCGCGCCATCAGCGCCCCGCCCAGCATCCAGTCGACCTCGCGGACGTCGTTGTGGTCCCAGTCCATCATGAGGTGTTCGCGCAGAGTGGTCGAGTGGGGAAAGAGCTTGCCGAGAAAGGTGCGGCGCAAAAGGATCGTCTTGAGCGTGTAGAACGTGCGGGCCGAGTACTGCAAGGATCCGTCCGGGCTGTAGAGCTTCGGTCCGACCACCCCCACCCCAGGGCGGGCATCCAGGTGGGCGGAGAGTGCTTCCACGCTGCCCGGCAGCACTTCCACATCGGGATTCAGGATCAGAAACTGATCGCCGCCGGCGGCCTCCATGCCCTGGTTGACCGCCTTGCCGTAGCCCAGGTTCTCCTCGTTGCGGAAGTAGCGAACACCATACTCCTGACAAGCTTCTTGGGTGGCATCGTCGACCGGATCGTTGTCGATGACGAGAACCTCGTAGGGCAGGCCGATCCCGGCCTCGTCAATCTTGCGCAAACAGGTGCGCAGAAGCTCGGGCGAACGGTAGTGGACGATCAGGATCGAGACCTTCGGCCGAGACCCCTCATCTGATCGCACGGCCGCGGACATCAACCTTCCCCCGCGCCGCGGCTGGAAAGTGGAACCGGATCACGCTCGGCCGGGCGGCGGCGCCCCAGATGCCCCAGTGCCAGGCGCCAGACCATCCACACCGCCTCGAAGACGATCTTTCGGTTCATCTTCGAGATCCCCACGCGCCGGTCCGCGAAGATGATCGGGATCTCCCGAATGCGGAACCCCCGCTGCCAGGCGTGGTAGGTGGTCTCGATCTGGAAGGAGTACCCGTCTGCCTTGACCCGGCTGAGATCGATCGCCTCGAGTACTTCGCGGCGGAAGCACTTGAAGCCCCCGGTGGCATCCATGAACGGCATTCCGGTGATGAGGCGCGTGTAGAGATTGGCGCCGTAGCTCAGGAACAACCGCGACAGCGGCCAGTTGACGACGGTCACGCCGTGCAAGTAGCGAGAACCCAGCACCAGATCGACGGTCTCGATCTCACGCAAGAAGTCGGTGAAGTAGTCGGGGTCGTGGGAGAAGTCGGCGTCCATCTGGAAGATGACGTCCACATCGGTTTCCCGCAGGGCGAAGGCGAACCCGTCGACGTAGGCCGAGCCCAGTCCCAGCTTGCCCGGGCGGTGCAGCAGGTGAATCCGGGCGTCCTTGCGCTTCATTTCCGCCACGATCGCGGCCGTGCCGTCGGGCGAGTTGTCATCGACAACCAGCACCTCCGCATAGATCGGCTGCGCCAGCACGCGCTCGATCAGCTCGGTGATGTTGTCGGCCTCGTCATAGGTGGGAATCACCACGAGGGCCTTCGGCCCCTGGCGGCCCGTCGTCACCGCCTTGGCA
>CAZZIF010000220.1:0-7092 GCA_964654025.1 uncultured bacterium | reverse complement strand
CCGGCATCGACGGTGACGTTGCCGATGTCGTTGAGAAGTCCGTCGTAGTACCCGGGGTTCCCATCACGCCGGCGGCGCACACCCGAGACCATCTCCTTGGTGCGCGGTGCGGACTCCACGCAGCAGAAGATGCCGGTAAAGGGCGCGCGCAAACGCAGGGGCAAGAACTCGCGCGGGGGCCCCTTGCGGAACCACAACACGCAGTCCGAGAGGATCGTGCCCGCATCCATCCCGCTCGGATTGCCGTGGAAGACCTCCTCGAGCCTCTGGACTTCCTCGAAGCGGCCGTTGTCCCAGCGGGTCGTGGTCGGAATGTTCTGATAGCGCCGCAGCGCCGTACAGAGGGCCACCGAGAAGGCGGCCGAGGACCCGAGCCCCACGCCGGGCACGAGGTCGGACTCGATGCCGATCGCGATCGGCTCCTTCTCGAGTCCGAACATCTGCAGGGCACGGTCGGCGGCCTTCGACAGCAATTGAATGTCGTAGTCCGAGTCCGGCGCGGGGAAGACGTGCGGGACCTGGGGATTGAGGATCCGGGGGCCGTCGGGGTCGTGCGTGATCGTCACCGTCAGGCCCGGCTCGACGGTGGTGCTGATGCCCGGATGCTCGTAGACGACGGCATGCTCACCGAAGAGCACGACCTTGCCGGGTGCATAGGCCACCACGGGGAAGGCGCGTTTCCCATCGGGGCCGTGCGCTCCGCGCGACATCGACTGGAACACCTCCTCGGCCACGGCCACCTTCACCTCGCCGCGACGCAGCATCTCCTGCGCCACGCGATCGACCTGCTCAGGCGGCACGCCCACGCTGAGCGCCACGCTGCGGGCGTGCAGGGCGATGTGGCCCTTCTGGATCCCTTCGGTACAAAGCGCGTAGAGCGCCGCCAGGTTCTGGCCCAGGCCCACCGAGGCCAGCATGCCGGCCAGCTGGCGCGAGCCGCGCACGCCGCTGATCTTGCGCAGGAGCCGCACACCCGGATGCGCGTTGACCGCGCCGCCGACCCAACCCACCTGCATGGGCAACTCGAGCGTGCCGCAGAGTCTCCCGTCCCGATGCTCGTAGCGGGTCAGACCCGAGTAGTGGCCTTCCCGCGATGCGAAGGCATGACCGCCGGCCTCGATCGCGCGCCAATCCTGGCCCAGCGCGAGGGCGGCGGCGCAGATGCCGTTGAAGATGCCCTTGTTGTGTGTGGCCGCGCGGTAGGGATCGATGCGGGCGATGCGGTCGGCGCTCACGATCCTCTCGGCCACTTCCTCGCCCGAGAGGTTCGCCAGAGTCAGATGCTCGACCGCCAGCGAGAAGTCGGCCCGGGCCAGGCACTGGTCGGCGTAGTTCGACACGATGCGCAGCAGCACCTTGCCGCCGGTGATCCGCTCGATCACCGTCCCGGCCGCCTCGCAGGCGCGGTTGACCGTGTTGGCGCCCATGGCCTCACAGACGTTGACGTGCAGATGGACCAAGAGATCCGCATCGGCCACGCCACGACCCGGCACGACCCCGGTCTCGCCCACGACGCCCGGCTCGGCGGGCAGTCGGCGGACGATCATGTCGGTGACGCCGCCACCGCGATCAACCATGCGCTGATTCGCGCGGTTGGCCGCGGCCATGATCTCGTCGCGATGGTCCTCGAGCAGCTGAGCCACCGCTTCGGCGTTGGAAACCTTGTCGATCTGGATCTGTCCAATCATGATCGGCGCGCTGACCCAGGTCTCGAACCCGCCCCCTTTTCGCACCATGAGCGCCGCCTTCGAAGCGGCCGCCACGATCGAGGCCTCCTCGATCGCCATCGGCACGAGCAGGTCTTGTCCGTCGACCAGGAAGTTCAGGCCCAACCCCACCGGCATGCCCAGCACACCGATGACGTTCTCGACCATGTTGACGGCATCCTGAATCCTGAGCGTGCGTCCGCGCCGCAGCGCTTCGACCTCTTGCTCAGCCAGGCCGAAGCTGCGCGCCAGGTAGAGAAGCCGCTGTTCCACCGAAAGGCGATAGAAGCCGGGGATCCGTGAGGTCTTGGCCTCCAGCGCGGGCAAGAGCCGGGCCGCTGCTTCGGGGCTGATCGGATTCACAGGATTCGGTTCCTTTCCTCTAGCAAGGGCGCCGGCCGTCACCCGGCCGGTGCTCCAACCACCCTTGCACCTCGAGCCAATGGCGCAATTCTCCGGTGTAGACGCGGGGCGCCTCGCGAAGCGCTCCCAGATTCGGCGACCCGGTGAGCAGCATGGCTGCCCGCAACTCGTCGGCCGTTTGATTCAGCAAGCACTCGACGGCCTCGGTTCCCCCAGCGCGGAAGGCCATCAGCACCGGACGGGCCATGCCGGCCAGATCGGCCCCGGCCGCAATCGCACGGGCCGCGTCGAGTCCCGAGCGGATCCCGCCCGAGGCGATGACACGCACGCCGCTGCCGGCGCCCAGGATCTGCCGGGCCGCCATCACGCCAAAGGCAGTGGGCAAGCCCCAATCCATTAACGACTCACCCAGTTGCCGGCGTGAGGGTTCCTCAGCGCATAGCATCTCCACCTTCGTCCAGGACGTCCCTCCGGCGCCGGCGATATCGACCGCGCTGACGCCGGCCCGCTTCAGGGCCGCCAACGTCCGCGGTCCCAGTCCCGCGCCGGTTTCCTTGACGACCACCCGCTCGCCGAGCCGGTCGACGAGCCGGGCGATCTGGTCGCAGAGGCCGCGGAAGTCGCGGTCCCCACCGGCCTGGATGAGTTCCTGGCCGGGGTTCAGGTGCACGCACAGGCCGTCGGCCTCGATGCGCTCGACGAGATCCTCGATCTGGCGCAACGAGTATTCCCGCAGCTGCACGGCGCCGATGTTGCCCAGAAGAAGCCCATCGGGCATGTACTTGCGCACCGCGAAGTCGCCGGCGACATCGGGATGGCGCAGCATCACGCGCTGGCTGCCGACCCCCAGGGCGATCCCGCATCGACCGGCCGCCTCGGCCAGGCCGCGATTGAGCGCGCCGGCGAACTCGGCTCCCCCGGTCATACCCGTGATCATGAGCGGTGCGCGCAGCCGGCGGCCGAGCATCTGGGTGGAGAGGTCGAGCGTGTCGTGATCGAGTTCGGGAAGGGCCTCGTGCAGGAGCTGGATACACTCGAGCAACGTCGTGCCGCGATGGTCGACATCGGCCGTCATCGTCACCTCGAGATGACGTTTCTTTCGGCTTTGAATCGTCACCCGGCTCTTCGCTCTTTCCGTCTGGCCCGGGGCTCTACGGGCGTGGGAGTCCCCCGCCCAGGGAGAGAACACCCTACCGTACCTTCGATTTCCGGCATAGCACGTCTTTCCCGCCGCCCGGATCCGGGCGGCGACAGACCAAGCCAACAACTGTACTACGCCCGGCCCCCGACGGGAAGAGGGATGAGAGCTCCCGCACACCGAGCCGGCAGCCGGCACCGACCCCGGTGCCCAGGCCGCCGATAACCTGCTATTCGATAAGGATTTATGGCAACCGACCCATCGGCCGTTCGGCGGCAGGGCGCGAAAGAGCGCTGGATGTGTCCTGCTCGCGCGTTGGGCAGAGCGAACAGGGCTTGCAGCAACAAGAACAACAAGGAGAGGGGACGCCATGAACTCGCCAGGCATGCAGGGTGGTGGTGATCACCGGGCACCGTGGATGATCCGGCTGCTGACCGTGGCTCTGGCCGGTGCCCTGACCGGGGGCACAGCCGCCGCCTACGAGGTCGTCGACACGGGCCAGGACCAGTGCTTCGGCTCCGAGTTGCCGATCGACTGCCCGGATCCCGGCGAACCCTTCCGCGGGCAAGACGCCCAGTACGAGGGCGCCGCGCCCAGCTTCGAGGTCGGCGATGACGGCCTGACGGTGTTCGACCTGCAGACGGGTCTCACCTGGGTCCAATGCCCCGACACCAACGGTGACGGCCTGCTCGACTCCGGCGACAAGCTCACCTGGCCCGAGCTGGGCGCCTATCCCGCGGTCCTCAACGCACAGAGCTTCGGCGGGTTCGACGACTGGCGCGTCCCCACGATCAAGGAGCTCTACTCGCTCATCGACTTCCGGGGCCTAGACCCTAGCGGTTGGCAGGGGGGTACGGAGGATCTGGTGCCCTTCATCGACACCGCCTACTTTGACTTCGTCTATGGCGACGAGTCGGCCGGCGAGCGTCTGATCGATGCGCAGTACTGGTCGGCCACCGAGTATGTCGGGACCATCTTTCACGGCGACGCGGCCGTTTTCGGCGTCAACTTCGCCGACGGCCGTATCAAGGGCTACCCGCGCGACAATGGACCCGGCGGCGCCATGACCCAGTTCGCCCGTCTGGTACGCGGCAACGCCGACTACGCCCACAACGAGTTCGTCGATAACGGCGACGGCACCGTGACCGACCTCGCCACCGGCCTCATGTGGATGCAGGCCGACTGCGGCGAGGGCCTCGACTGGGAGGCCGCGCTGGCCTACGCCGAGGGTCTGGACTACGCCGACTACGATGACTGGCGACTGCCGAACGCCAAGGAACTGCAGAGCATCGTCGACTACACGCGGTCGCCCCAGGCCACCGGTTCACCCGCCATCGATCCGCTCTTCTCCTGCTCGGCGATCATCGATGAGGCCGGCGACGAGAACTACCCGTTCTATTGGACCTCCACCACCCACATCAATCTGAGTGAGGTGCCGGGGTCCTACAGCGCCTACGTGGCCTTCGGTGAAGCGCTGGGCTACTTCGGCCCGCCGGGGATGGAAGCCTGGGTCGACGTCCACGGTGCCGGCGCCCAGCGCAGCGACCCGAAGGCCGGTGATCCGGGCCAGTGGCCCTACGGGCACGGCCCCCAGGGCGATGCGATCCGCATCTACAACCATGTGCGCTGCGTCCGCGACGCCGACGCCAGCAGCGACACCACTGATCCGGGGACTGCGCCGCGGGGTGAGCTGGGCCTACGGATCGCGCCCAACCCCATGGTCGGCGAGACGGCCATCAGCTTCGCGCTTCCGGTGGGCGAGACCGCCACCGTCGAGGTCCTCGATGCCGCCGGCCGTGCGGTGGGCACCTACACGGCCGAGGCCGGCGCCGGCGGGCGGGGTCAGGTCACCTGGGATGCCACCCGCCGCGATGGCCGGGCGGTGGCGCCCGGTGTCTACTTCGCGCGGGTCCGGGCGCCGGGGGCTTCGGGCCTGGCGCGGATTCTGGTGCTGCGCTGACGACGGGCCCGCGCCGAGCGGGCACCGCCGGCGCCACGAGCGGCCGGGCCGCAGCAAACATCCGCCGTCCGGACCTCCCGAACGTCAGAAACGGATGAGCGGCAGCTCGATCGTTCGCTCGCCGGCGCGAAGGCGTGCGCTGTAGCGGCCGGCGGGCGCCCGGCGACCGTCAGCGCCGCGGCCGTTCCAGGTGAGCGTGTGGCTACCGGCGGCCAGCATGCTTCGGGACTCATGAATGAGCCGTCCTTGCGCATCGAAGATCGACAACGTGACTGGACCGGGCTGCTCGAGCGAGAAGTCCAGATGTGCTGCCCCCTCGCCCACGCTGGGCCGCACGCGTGCCCAGGCTGCCTGCGGCTCCGCGATCGGCTCCACCGCCCCGACGGTCGCATCCAGGATCGACAGGTGCACCTCGTAGTTGTCGGTCGATCCGCCCGTGTACTCGGTCCACACCACACAGAGCACGGGAAAGTCGCGGTCCCGGTCCTGGGCCGTCACCCAGTGATGGCCGGTGATCGACGGGCGATACCCGTTCTCCCCGTCGGGGAAGCTGATGATCACATCCTCGGTCGCCCCGCTCCAGGTGGGGCCGTCGAAATGGGAGACGTGCTGTTCCTTCGTGCCCGCAACATCGTCCTCCTCGTCCCACACGGCCCAGGCCCCGGAGAGGTCGTGCACGAACACGTCCGGGTTCGAGGCGCTGCGGCCCGCGCCTTCGTCGTAGGAGACCGGCGTGAGGGTGCTCTCTCCGGTCCAGGTCGCTCCCTCATCGGATGTGTAGGTCGAATAGATCTCGTAGTAGAACGGCGCCGACGTGTTGTAGGAAGCGCGGTAGACGACCAGCACGCCGTTCTCGGGACCGAAACCGACCGAGCTGATCTCGTGGTCGGTCATGAGTTCGGCAGCCGGGGAGATCGTGCGGTCCGCCGACGCCGAGGACCAGGTGACCCCGCCGTCGGAGGAGATGCCCACGTGAATGCGCGGATCACCGCTGTCATCGGCCTCGCGCCAGATGACGTAGAGCCTCCCGCCGGTGGCGGTGATCTTCGGATCGAGCGCGGCCTGGCCGTCGGGGAAGCTGATCACGCGGTCGGCCGACTGGCTGGTCCAGGTGACGCCGTTGTCGGTGGAGCGGCCGTAGTGGACCTCGGCCGTGCCGGCCGGACTCATCTGGTGCCAGACGACATGCAGCGCGCCCTGCAGGTCGGCCGCGATTGAAGGGACGCCGGTCTCGGCGACCGTGCCCGGATCACTCAGCAGTTGATCGGCCGATGTGCAGCTCCAGGTATCGCCGTCGTCGAAGGAGAGGCCGAAATGCACCTCACGCGTATTCGTGTGATCCTCGCTCCAGACCACGGCAACCCCGCCGTCGCCGAAGGCGACTACGTCGCACTCCTCGTAGAGATCGTTCCCATCCGAGTAGCTGATCACCCGATCCGAGGCGGCCGATGACCAGGTCACGCCCCAGTCGGTTGAACGGCCGTAGTGCAGTTCGCGGACCGACGGCGCATCCTCGGCCCACAGACAGTGCAGCACCCCGCCATCGTAGCTCGTGGTGATCTGCACACCGCGGGCGAACTCGTTGTCGTCGTAGCTGATGACGTCATCGCCGAGGGTGCCGGTCCACTCATCGGCTCGCGGCGCGGGCGCCAGGAGGAGCAAGGACAGGCACAGGATGACACCGAAGCCTGAGAAGACGGAACAGGATTTGCAGCATGACATGGCGCACCTCCAGTCGGACCCTTCGGGATGCTCGCGTTGGCAGGCGCTGCGGGCAGCGCGCACTCACGAGTATAGAGGATCAGAGACGCCCACGCCGCCTGTTAGCAGGGCCGCGAGCAGAAACCCCGCGCCCTGTCACGTCCCGCCGTTTTCGAGCGGCTTCAGTGCCAGCAGCAGGATCAGAAGTCCCACGCCCTCATAGA
>CAZZIF010000219.1:0-7107 GCA_964654025.1 uncultured bacterium | reverse complement strand
CATGCGCCGACGTCACACGATCCGACGCCGCACGATCCGACGCCGCACGATCCGACGCCGCACGAGCCGACATCGCACGAGCCGACATCGCACGAGCCGACATCGCACGATCGGCAGATCTCCTGTTCATGAGCTACTTGTTCATAAGCTACTTGTCCATGAGCTACATATTCATAAGCTACTTGTTTATAAGCTACTTAACTAGATGGCAGCTGGACAAAGTCTCACCACCGAAGCGCCACCAGATTTCAGTTGCAGCCTCCGGCGGCGTCCCTATCATGGCCGCCAGTTCCGGCTACCCATCTTCAGTGTGCGACCGCGTCACGGCGCACGCTGCTAGCCACACCCGCAACGGGCCGGGACTCATCGTCAGACCCGTGGTCGTCGACCTCTAGCCGATCGAGGAATTGCCCATGGATCCCAGCGCGCTGATCCCCATCCCCGACTCGATCCCTGTTCACTGGGGTTGGTTCAAGTTCCTTCTGATCCTGACCTTCGTGCTCCACCTGCTCCTCATGAACCTCATGCTGGGCGGTGGGCTGCTGGCGCTGGGGCGCCGGCTGCGCGGGCAGGCCCCGACGGAGGAAGCTCGCAGTCTCCCGGTCTTGATCGCCCTCACGATCAACCTCGGGATCCCACCGCTTCTCTTCGTGCAGGTGCTCTTCGGCCAGTTCCTCTACAGCAGCTCGGTGCTGATGGCCGTGGGGTGGATCCTCGTGATCCCGGTCTTGATCGCCGCCTACTACGCGGCCTATGGGTTCGTTCACGGCGAGAAAGGGGGCGGAACGGCCGGCACGGTGTGGCTCTTCATCTCGACCCTCTTGATGCTCTTCATCGGGTTCATGCTGTCGAACAACATGACCTTGATGCTGCGGCCCGAGCGCTGGAACGTCTACTTCGCCCAGCCGGGAGGCACCTATCTCAATCTGTCCGAACCGACACTGATCCCACGCTACCTGCACTTCGTCATGGCCTCGGTGGCGGTGGCAGGCCTGGGCCGGGCCATCTACTACCGCGTCCGTGGACCGCGGGATGGAGAAGGCGCCGGGAGCGAGTCCCAACACGAGAAGGAGGTTCGAGGCGGACTGCGCATCTTCGGCTGGAGCACGCTCGTGCAGATGGCGATCGGGCTCGTCTTCTGGATGCTCTTGCCCGAGCGCATCAACCGCCTCTTCATGGGCACCAGCCTGGTGCACACATTCCACCTGTGGATCGGGGTGCTGCTGGCGGCACTGGCCGTCCACTTCGCCTTCCGCGGGCGGGTGTGGCTGACGACAATCCTGACGCTGGTGACCATCGTCTTGATGGTGGTGGTCCGCGACATGGTGCGCACCGCCTACCTGGAACCGGTCTTTCATCTGGGCGATCTGACGGTCGTTCCGCAGGCGAATCCCCTGGTCTTCTTCCTGATCTCACTGGTCGTGGTCACCGGTGTCCTCTACTGGATGCTGCGCCAGGCGTGGAAGGTCAAGGTCTGAGTCCCTAGAACGCACGAGGTGATGCTGTGAACTATCCCTTCTGGCAGGTCCCGGCCATCGGCGGCGGACTGCTCATTGCCATCATTGCCATCCTGCACGTCTACATCGCCCATCTGGCGGTCGGCGGCGGGCTGTTCCTGGTATTGACCGAGCGCAAGGCGCGCCGGGAGCAGGACGAGGCGCTTCTGGGCTACGTCAAGAAGCACACCCGGTTCTTCCTGCTGCTCACGATGGTCTTCGGCGGGGTCACCGGCGTGGGCATCTGGTTCATCATCTCCTTGGTCCATCCCCAGGGCACCTCGGCCCTGATCCACAACTTCGTCTTCGGATGGGCCATCGAGTGGACCTTCTTCATCGGTGAAATCGTCGCGCTCTTGCTCTACTACTACCTCTGGGACCGCCTCGCGCCGAAGGTGCACATGGCCCTCGGCTGGCTCTACTTCATCTTCGCCTGGCTGAGCCTCTTCGTCATCAATGGCATCCTGACCTTCATGCTGACCCCCGGACGCTGGTCGGCCACGCTGGCATTCTGGGACGGGTTCTTCAATCCCACCTTCTGGCCGTCGCTTCTCTTCCGCACCGGCATGGCGCTCACGATCGCCGGGATCTTCGGCCTGGTGACCGCCGCGTTCTCGAAGGAGCCGTACCGGCAGAAGGTGATCCGCTACTGCGGCACCTGGATCCTGGTGCCCTTCGCGCTCACGATCCTGGGAGGCCTGTGGTACCTGGGGAGCATTCCGGCGCAGCCGCTCGAGAACATCCAGATACGCAACCCCGAAGTGATCCCCTTCACGCACGTCTTCCTGTGGACGAGCGCCATCGTCTTCGTGGGCGGGTTGGTCGCCTTGCTGCGCCTCTCGCCGGGACTGCAACGGCTGACCGCGGTCCTCGTCATGCTGATCGGCCTCAGCTGGATCGGCGGATTCGAGTACGTGCGCGAGATCGCGCGCAAGCCGTACGTCATCTTCGGCTACATGTACTCGAGTGGGGTCACGCCGGCGCAGGCCGAACAGATGAGCGAGACCGGTTTCCTGTCGCAGGCGAAGTGGGCAGTCCACAAGGAGGTGACGCCCGAGAACCGGCTCGAGGCCGGCAAGGAGCTTCTGACCCACCAGTGCCTGATCTGTCACACCGTGGGCGGTTACAACGACGTCCTGAAACAGACGGCGAAATACAACCTGATCGGCATGACCGCCCAGCTCAGCGGCCAGGGCAAGATCAACACCTACATGCCGCCCTTCCTGGGGACCGAGGCAGAGAAGGATGCGCTCGCCGGCTACCTCGTCGAGGAGCTCCATGGCAAGCAGGTGGAACCTCTCCCGGCGATCGACGTGGCGCGCAAGGAATTCACGGTGCCCGAATTCGATCCGGAGGAGGACGACTATGTCCTCCTCGCCTGGAACGACCTGGGCATGCACTGCCTCAGTGACAGCGATCCGTGGTGGGTGATCCTGCCCCCGGCGAACTCGCTGTGGGCACAGCTGGTGCGCCGCGGTCCCAGCCCTGAGCTCGTCACCGAGGGCGTGGAGCTTCGCTATGAGGTCGAGCAGGGCTTCGAGCACCCCGAGCGTCACGTCGAGTTCTGGGACCACGTGGCTTCGAACTTCGGTGCCACGCTCGAGCCGCCGACCGGCCTGGCCGGCAAAGCCATGAGCGGCCACATGGAGCCCAAGGAGGGCGTGGCCGCGTTCGTGGCCGAACTGGTGCCGGTCGTGCCCTACCCAGACGGCGGCATCTACGACCCCTACCCCACCTTCACGATCGAGGCCTACGACACCGCGACCGGCGAGCGGATCGCCCAGACGCGCATGGTAGCGCCCACCAGCTCCGAGATGGGTTGCAAGAATTGCCACGGCGGCGAGTGGAGATTCCAGAATCAGGCCGGATTCACGGCCGAGACCAGCCGCGACATCCTCCGCGTGCACGATCGGATGAGCCGGACGAACCTGTTGGCCGAGGCCGAGGCGGGTAGTCCCAAGATCTGCGGCGCCTGCCACCAGGACCTGGCCCTCGGCACCGACGGAGATCCCGAGCTGCTGAACCTCCCCGCAGCCATCCACGGATTCCACGCCAACTACATGCCCGACATGGGAGAGACCGCGTGCCTCCTGTGCCATCCATCCCGCTGGGATGGCGCCACCCGTTGCCTGCGAGGCCGGCACGGATCGCAGGTGGGCCTCACCTGCGTCGAATGCCACGGCACGCTGGAGGACCACGCGCTCTCGCTGGTGAAGTACGAGCACGAGGCGGGCAAGAAGGGCGCCGCCCGGCTCATGGCGCACCTGGAGCCCAATGCGGTGGATTCGGTGGAGGAGATCAACGGCCGGATGCCCTGGATCCACCAGCCCGACTGCCTGAATTGCCATCGCGCCTTCGAGCTGCCCGACAGCGTCAAGGCCACCATCACCCACCAGGCCTTCCTCGACGCCGATGTGAACATGCAGTTCGACGCCTTCAACGAATGGACCGCCGGCGGCGACCAGCTCTACCGCAACCGCACCGACTCGCGAGGCGTGATGTGCATCGCCTGCCACGGATCGCCGCATGCGATCTATCCGGCCGAGAACGCGATGGCCGAGGATCTGGATAACATTCCGCCCTTGCAGTACCAGGGCATCGCGGGCACCATCGGCACCGAGACAAGCTGCACGATTTGCCACACGGTCCCGCGGACCCAGGAAGGCCATCACCGCCGCATCCTCTACCGTGACTAGAGGGAGCCGTCATGAGCGAACAGAAGTCGACGCACGCGATGGAAGGCGCCGCCGCGAGGTTTGAACAGGTCGAGGGATTGATCTACGTACTCGCCGGGATTCTGCTGGCGGTCGTAGCCGTCGTCATCCTCGGCCATGCCGTCTACATGTTCATCGACCACATCGCGAGGGGAGACTTTGGCGGCGCGGTGATCACAATGCTCGAGGAGCTGCTCCTGGGACTCATGGCCGCCGAACTCCTCTACACGGTCACCGTCTCGCTCCGCACGCACAGCCTCTCGGCCGAACCGTTTCTGATCGTGGGGATGATCGCCGCGGTACGCCGGATCTTGACGATCTCGGTCGAGGCGGCCCACCTGTTCGCCAAGGATCCGGAGAAATTCAAGCTGGCGCTCTACGAGATCGGCCTGCTGACCGTGGCGGTCTTGATCCTGGTCATCTCCGTCTACGTGCTGCGCAAGGCGCGCCAGACCTCACCCGGCGATCTGAGACCGGCCGGCTGATTCGCACGCCATGGCAACTCGCGAGGTGGACGTGCAAGCCGGGCACCACCGGCTCCGACTGGACCGATTCCTCCGCGAGGCCTGCCCGGAACTCAGCCGCAAGGACATCGAGCGGCTGCTACGGACCGGGGCGGTCGAGATCATCTCGGGATCCTCATCCGGAGTTTCGGAGCAGGAGCACACGGAACGGGGCCGCGTCGGCAACCACCGAACCTATGTGAAACGGGGTGATCGGGTGCGCATCCGCGACCACCCGCACGATGTAAGGACCGGTTCCGAGCAGCCGGCGGCCTCCCCACGCATCCTCGAACGCTCAGCGCACCTTCTCGCCGTCGGCAAGCCACCCGGCATGCCGACCGTGCCGGTGACCGGCGGGACGAAGGCCGGCGGGGCGATGGCCGGCGGGGCGATGGCCGGCGGGGCGATGGCCGGCAAGGCGAAGGCCGGCGAGACGAAGCCCGGCGAGACGAAGCCCGGCGCTCGGAAGAGCCTCCTCGAGTGGGTTTCCGACGAGCTGGCCGGCGAGGAGCCTCGACTCCATCCGGGTGTTCTCCATCGTCTGGATCAGGCCACCTCGGGGATCCTGCTTTTCTCGCTCAGCCCTGCCGGGCACCGCGTGGTGACGAGGCTTCTTCGCCAGCGAACGCTCGAGAAGCAATACCTGGGTGCGATCCGCGGTCACCTATCACCAGCAACCGGAAGCATAGAACTGCCGCTGAAGCGGGATGCATCGGGGCGGATGCGCGCCGCTGCCGGCGGCGTCCCCAGCCGGACCGGCTACCGCACGATCGAGTCGGGGAATGGGTGGAGCCTCCTCGAACTGGATCTCCACACCGGCCGCTTCCATCAGCTCCGGGCTCATCTGGCCGCGCTCCGCCATCCCCTCCTGGGGGATGACCGCTATGGCAGTCCCACGCCCGAACTCACGCCGCCGCGCCTGTGGCTCCATGCCGCCCGGTTAGCGTTCCCACCCGAAGAGGCAAGGCGGCTTGGGGTACCTGCAACCCTGGAGTGCCCTCTCTGGCCGGACCTCGAGGCCCACCTTTCGACGTGCCTGCGTACCCATCCCCGCGGCCGGGCCGGCAGCTGATCAGGTCCCGGCCTCCGTACCCACCCGCGCAGCCGCGCTGGCGGCCGATCAGATCCCGGTCTCGGCAGCAGCCTTCGCCGCTGGCTTCGGCTCGCCCTCCGGTACGCAGATCTCACCAGCGAAGGCCGCGCGAATCGTCCGGATGAGAACGACCACGACGACCACCGTCGCGAACGCCAACATCGCCATGCTGGCGAAGCGCATCACGAGAAGGCCGGTCAGATGGTAGTAGAGCATCGTCGCGATACTGATGGCCGCCAGGGGGAAGGTGTAGGCCCACCAGGACACGAAGTAGGGCGTCTTGCGAAAGCGGTTGACCATGGTGAGCAGCAGCAAGAAGGTGAAGAGCGCCATCATGTAGAGCACCCGGTGGAAGTCGCCGAAGCTGCCGGTCAGCTTGTAGAGGGCGATGAATCCCACCGCCGGTGGGGCCAGCATGATCGCCAGGGTGGGAATGAGCTTCTTGGGCAAGGGATCGTGAAAGAAGACGCGGTAGAGCACGATCGCGAACAGCGCGACCCAGTAGAACAGTCCACCACTGAAGAAGAACCAGGACAGTTCCTTGTTGGCGATATCCACCCCGGCGACCGGCACCAGGATGTTGCCCACGGCGGGGATGAACCAAGCCGGGTTGAAGCTGTGCACGTGAAGGTCCCGCGTGATCCATTCGTGCAGGATCCGCATCGTGTAGATCAGGTGAAGGGGCATGCCGATCCACCACAACACGGCGGCGAGGCCCGGCCGCAGATGCACGAATCCAATGGCGAGCAGCAGCAAGGATATCGAGATCGCCGGAAAGAAGTTCACTTTGACGTCGTGATTGAACTCCTCGGCCACCCGATGAGGGTAGCGGCTCAGCTTCGCCACATAGAGCAGGGTCAGGATCACGAACCAGACGGCTGTCACGTAGAGGATGACCTGACCGATCACGCTGGGCCAATCCAGAATGGCCGTGGCGCGAAGGTAGGCGATCGCCAGGCCGCACAGGCCCATGACCGAGCCGTACAGGGTGATGGGGAAGTGGGCCAATCGTGAAGCCCCCCTATCGGGGGAAGATGGATGCGCGTTCATACCAGTCCTTTCGTCCTGCTCAACTCGTCTCGTGTTCGCACTGCCCTTTGGCCAGGCTCCGCCCCGATGCAAAACCGTAGCAAGACGAGCGAAGTTCCCCCCACAGTCAGGCTGCGACGATGAGACTGCGATGATACCATCCGGATACCAGCGCTGGGATGGCGGGACGGCAGCTAGATCGGGACAACGGCCTCGGGGCACCGGACTCGGGACAACGGCCTCGGGACACCGGACTCGGGACAACGGCCTCG
>CAZZIF010000218.1:0-7114 GCA_964654025.1 uncultured bacterium | reverse complement strand
AGCAGGATCTGGCCATCACGCAGATTCCCGAGGTTTCCTCGGCCGTGGGGAAGCTAGGCCGGGTGGAGAGCGCGCTCGATCCGGCGCCGGTCTCGATGATCGAAACCCTGATCAACTACCACTCCGAGTACCTGCAGGATGGCACCGGCCACCGCCTTCGTTTCCGCTACGATCCGTCCGAGACCGACACGGTGCGCAGCGTAACCGGAGCCCCGCTGCCGGCTCCCGATGGTGAACCCTACGTGGCGCGCGGCCGATTCTCGCGCGACGATGAGGGCGCGCTCATCGCTGATCCCGACGGAACGCCCTTCCGCTTGTGGCGTCCCGCCCTGGACCCGGCGCTCAACCCCGGACGTGACGCGTGGGCGGGCATCGAAGCCCCCGATGACATCTGGAACGAGATCGTGGCGGCCGCGAAGGTGCCCGGTACGACCTCGGCCCCCAAGCTGCAGCCGATCTCGACACGCCTCGTGATGCTGCAGAGCGGCATGCGGGCGCCGATGGGGATCAAGGTCAAGGGCCCCGACCTCGAGACGATCGAGCAGGTGGGTATCGAGATCGAGCAGTTTCTCAAAGAAGTGCCGCAAGTGAATGCGGCCAGTGTGTTTGCCGATCGTATCGTGGGGAAGCCCTATCTCGAGATCGACATCGATCGCGAACGCATCGCGCGTTACGGCCTGCATGTGGAGCAGGTGCAGGATGTGATCGAGGTCGCGATCGGCGGCCGGCAGGTGACCATGACGGTCGAGGGGCGAGAGCGCTACGGTGTTCGCGTGCGTTACCAGCGTGAGCTGCGCGACCGAATCGAGTCGCTGGGTCAAATCCTGGTGCCGGCGCCGGGCGGGGTGCAGATTCCGCTCGACCAGCTGGCCACGATCCGCTACGTGCGCGGACCCCAGGTGATCAAGAGTGAGGATACGTTCCTGGTGGGCTACGTCCTCTTCGACCGCCGCCCGGGCGTGGCGGAGGTCGAAGCGGTCGAGGCGGCCCGCGACTATCTGGAGCATCTGCGCGAGACAGGGGCTTTCGAGATTCCGGCGGGGGTGAGCTATGCGTTCGCCGGCAGCTACGAGAACCAGGTGCACGCCGAGAAGAAGCTGATGGTGATCCTGCCGCTGGCGCTCCTATTGATCCTGATCATTCTCTACCTGCAGTTCCGCCGTTTGAGCTCGGCGCTCTTGGTCTTCAGCGGCGTGGCCGTCGCGTGGGGCGGGGGCTTCCTGATGCTGTGGCTCTACGGGCAGAGCTGGTTCTTGGACGTTCATGTCCTGGGCGCCTCGATGCGGGAACTCTTCCAGATCGATCCGGTGAATCTGAGCGTTGCCGTGTGGGTGGGCTTTCTCGCGCTCTTCGGCATCGCCACCGACGATGGCGTGGTGATCGCAACCTACCTGCGCCAGTCCTATGCGCGCCACCGGCCACGAACGGTGGACGACGTGCGCGCGGCCACGGTCGAAGCCGCCCGGAGGCGGTCGCGGCCGTGCTTGATGACCACGGCGACGACCTTGCTGGCGCTCTTGCCGGTCCTGACCTCGACCGGCCGCGGATCGGACGTGATGGTCCCGATGGCCATTCCCACCTTCGGCGGAATGACCGTCGCGGTGGTGACGATGTTTGTCGTGCCGGTGCTTTCCTCGGCGATCAGGGAGCGCGCGGCGCGCAAGCAGGCGGCTGCCTGATCAGTGGGCGGGTCGATGGCAGCCTGACCTCGGATCATCGCGCGGCACGAAGCAGACCCCCTTGCTGCCTGAGCAGGGCGCGCCGCACAGACAGATCCGCCTGCTGCCTGTGAGCATCGCACGGCGAGACGTGGTCGCGCTCAAACGCGGAGGGTTGGACGACATGTGGGTCGACTATTTTACGAACTGGCTCATGCAGTCGCTGGACTTGTTCCGGTTGATGGCGCCCTACCTGATTCTGGGCTTCACCCTGGCCGGCGTCCTGCACGTGCTGGTGCCGAAGGCCTGGGTGGCGCGCCATCTGGGAGGGCGTGGCGTCTGGGCTTCGGCCAAGGCGGCCATCGTGGGCACTCCGCTTCCCCTGTGCTCATGCGGGGTAGTGCCCTTCGCGGGGCTGCTCAAGCGTCAGGGAGCGTCGAAGTCTGCGATCACCTCGTTCCTGATCTCCACGCCGCAGACCGGGGCCGACTCGATCCTGGCCTCCTACGCCATCCTCGGCCTGCCGCTTACGCTCTGGAAGGTGTTGACCGCGTTCGTCTCGGGCGTGATCGGCGGGACGGTGGCGGCCCGGGTCACAAGGGATGAGCCAGGCGAGGCCGCCGTGAGCCCCGCACCGGCTGCCGCCCCCGCGCGGCGGCTCTCCTTAGCGGCCGGCACCGGCGAGGCGCTCCGCTATGGCTGGGGGATGCTGATTCGCGACATCGCACTCTGGCTGGTGCTCGGCACCCTCGCCGGCGGTGCCATTGCGGCGTTCGTGCCCCAGACGTTTCTGACGCAAGAGTTCACGAATCCCTACTTGCAAATGCTCGCGGTGCTCGTCTTGGCGGTGCCGCTCTACGTGTGCGCGACCGGATCTCTGCCCATCGCGGCCGCGCTGGTTCTGAAAGGGCTGCCACTGGGAGCCGCCATCGTGTTCTTGATCGCCGGACCGGCCACCAACGTGGCCACCCTGGCGATCTTCTCCAAGGTGCTCGGCAGGCGCATCGCGGCGGTGTACTTGGGTACGATCATTGTCACGAGTTTCCTTTTCGGCGCCGCTTTCCAATGGCTGTTTCCGGGGGCAAGCCTGCCATCGGATGTGGTGCACGCCCACCATCACGAGACGGTGAGCGGCATCAGCCCGCTGGAAGCGATCACCAGCACGCTGCTGGCATTGCTCTTGGCGCGCGGGCTGTGGGTGAAATGGCGCGAACGCACTAAGACGGAGACCGGGACCAAGACGGAGACCGGGACCGAGACCGGGACCGAGACCGAGACCGGGACCGAGTTCGGGAGCAGGGCCATTGCCCGGACCCGTGGAGAAGGACCAGGGGGAGACATGGACCGGATCGATCTGCATGTCGAAGGCATGAGCTGCGGCCATTGCCGCGGTACGGTGGAACAAGCGCTCAAGGCCGTTGCCGGTGTGCGCGATGTCGTCGTATCGCTCGAGGAAGGACGGGCGACTGTGAGCGGGGAAGGGGTGGACGCCGAGAGTCTGCTGCGCGCGGTCCGCGAACGGGGGTTCGAGGCTACGCCGGCGGGCAGCTCAGCCGGCAGTTCAGCCGGAAGCTCAGCCGGCAGCTAGATCGGCAGCTCAGCCGGCAGCTAGATCTTCCAACCGGTCTCGATCGAGAATCGTGATGCGCGCACCGTCGACCCGAATCAGACCGTCCTGCTGCAAGCGGCGAAGCGCGCGGCTCAGCGTTTCGGCGATCGTGCCGATCTGGGCGGCGAGCTCACGTTTGCTGTGACCGAGTTCGACCTGATTCCCTCCGGCCTCCTCGGCTAGCTCGAGAAGGACCTGCGCCAGGCGACCCGGCACCTCCTTGAGCGCGAGTTGCTCAATCAGATGGTTGAACTCCCGCAGCTTGAGCGACAGCCCGGCCATCATGGCGACGGCCGTCTCGGGCCGGCGACGGATCGTCTCGAACAGCAGCTCGCGGTCGACTCGCAGCAAGCGCGTTTCCTGCAAGGCGCTGGCAAACGCCGGGTAGCGGTCACCCGCCCACATGGCAGCCTCGCCGAATGTCTGTCCGCGTCCGTAGAGGTGGAAGATCTGTTCGTCGCCTCGCGATGAGATCTGATAGATCTTGACCCGGCCGGTGAGGATGACATAGAAGCTCTCGGCCGCTTCGTCGGGCGAGAAGATGTCCTCGCCGGCGCTCACGCGGACCGTCGCTGCCTGCGCCAGCAACGCAGACAGGTCCGGGCCCGTGAGCGCCGAGAAGAGAGGAATCCCGCGCAGCAGATCCCGAAGCTCCTTGTTCGATAGGGCCGGCATGCGCGCATTCTGTGCGCTTTCCGGCCAGAGATCCAGCTCTGCTTGACGGAGAATCGGTTCCGCTTGCCGGAGATCCCGTCCCGCTCGCTAGAGTCGTGTCCCGTTTGCTGGAGACCCAGTCGGGCTCGCCAGAGTCGTGTCTTGCTTGGCAGAGACCCCGTCGGGCTCGCCAGAGTCGTGTCCCGCTTGGCAGAGACCCGGTCGGGCGTCTCAGGTGTCGGGCTAGGACACCGTCTGCGGACCCAGGATCGCTTCGAGATCCTCCTCCGGGGTGGCGATCTGCTTCAGGCCGAAGGTCTCGACCAGAGCCTGCAGCACCGGCGGGGCCAGGAAGGCCGGCAGGGCCGGTCCGATGCGGATGTTCTGCACTCCCAGATGCAGCAGCGTGAGCAAGATGGCGACCGCCTTCTGCTCATACCAGCTCAGCACCATCGAGAGGGGCAGATCGTTGATGCCGCAGTCGAAGGCTTCCGACAGCGCCTGCGCGATGCGGATGGCCGAGTAGGCGTCGTTGCACTGGCCGATATCGAGCAGCCGCGGCAAGTCGCCGATCGTCCCGAAGTCGAGCTTGTTGAAACGGTACTTGCCGCAGGCCAAGGTCAGGATGACGCAGTCGCGCGGCACCTGCTCGGTGAACTGGGTGTAGTAGTTGCGTCCGGTCCGGGCTCCATCGCACCCGCCCACCAGGAAGAAGTGACGGATGTCCCCCGACTTGACCGCCGAGATGACCGTATCGGCGACGCCCAACACGGCATGGTGGCCGAAGCCGACCGTGATCGATTTTTCGGGCGTATCCTCGGTGAATCCCTCGGCGGCCAGGGCGGCATCGATGACCGGGCCGAAGTCATCGCGCGTCACATGCGTGACGCCCGGCCAGGCGACGAGGCCGGTGGTGAAGATCCGCGCCTGGTACGTTTCCTTCGGCTTCTGGATACAGTTGGTCGTCATCAGGATCGCGCCGGGGAACTCGTCGAACTCCTTGCGCTGATCCTGCCAGGCGCCGCCGTAGTTGCCTGCGAGATGGGGATACTTGTGTAGCTCGGGGTACCCGTGGCAGGGCAGCATCTCACCGTGGGTGTAGATGTCGATGCCCTTGCCCTCGGTTTGCTTCAGCAGTTCATCCAGGTCCTTGAGGTCATGGCCCGAGACCAGGATGCACTTGCCCTTCCGCGGCGTGATCCGCACCTGGGTGGGCTTCGGGTGTCCATAGGTGCTCGTGTTGGCCCGGTCCAGCAACTCCATCACTTGAAGGTTGATCTCGCCGGCTTCGAGCGCCTTGGCCGTCAGCTCTTCCACGTTCTCGGGCCGGTCGGCCAGATAGGAGAGCATCTCGGCGAAGCGTGCCGCCAGCTGCTCGTCGCGCAAGCCGAGGATGAGCGCATGGTCGGCATAGGCGGCCGCGCCCTTGAGCCCGTAGGTGATGAGTTCCTGAAGCCCTACCACCGCGTCGCCCTGCTCGCCCCTCCGGGTGTCGATTCCAATCTGGCGGGCCTGCTCCAGCAGCCCCTCACGGTCATCGGCGGGTTCAAAGGCCGCCGGACCGTCGAGCCGCTCGGGTGTCTCGCCTGCCTCCCGGCAAGCGGTCTCGTAGAGCTCGCGTGCCCGCTCGCGCATCGTGACGCCCGCGCGCACGAAGCTCTCGACGCGGTCGGCATCGAAGTTGACGTTGGTCACCGTGGTGAAAAGCGCCTCGAAGAGGAACGTATCCAGCTCGGGATCACGATGACCCAGCCGACCGGCGCGGTGAACGTATTGCGCCAGCCCCAAGGTGACCTCCATGAGGGCATCTTGCAGCGTGGCGGTTTCCGCGTCCTTGCCGCACACGCCGGCGACCGTGCAGCCGGTGCCCTTGGCGGTCTGTTCACACTGGTAGCAGAACATACTCATGACTCACTCCTCCTCGATGGGTGGCGGCTCACCGGCCGAAGTCACCCGTTCGTCAGTGTCGGACAAAACAGATCCGTCAACCCCCACGGTGAGATCACGCACCGGAAGGTCCTCCCGCCCGGCTGCCTTCAGCGCACGACCGACGGCGGTTGCGAGTCCGTTGCAGCAGGGCACTTCCATGTGGGCCACCGTCACCGAGCGCACCGGGTTGTGCGCGAAGATGGCGGTGAGCTTGCGTACATAAGCTTCAAGATCGTCGAGCTTGGGACAGCCAACCGCGACTGACTTGCCGCGTATCAGTCGGGCGTGGAGATCGGGCATGGCAAACCCAACGCAGTCGGCCGCGATCAGAACGTCAGCATCCCGCCACAGGTCGCCTTGGGGCGGCACGAGGGCGATTTGTACGGGCCAGTGTCTCAGTTCCGACCGGGCGGCGGGAATGGGGCCATCCCCGGTATCCACGGGGCGACCGCCGCATAGCGCTGCATCTGACTCACTGCCCCGCTGCTTCGTCGCGCGAGGCAGCGAACGGAACGCCGCACCGGGACAACCACAGAGGACGGGGCCGGCCGGTGCTTGCCCAAGATGGGCCTGGACGGCGGCCTCGTCGAAGGCCTCGGCCTCTCGTTCTTCCACGCGGATCGCACCGCGCGGACAGGTGCCGAGGCAGTTGCCCAGGCCGTCGCAGAGATTCTCGGCGACCAGCCGGGCTTTGCCGTCAATGATCTGGATCGCGCCCTCCGCACACTTGGGAATGCAGAGTCCGCACCCGTCGCACCTCTCCTCATCGATGATGACAATCTTGCGCAACTGCCTGGCGGCCATGATAGGTGCCTCCCTTCGGGTCTTCATCTCCGTCAGGAAGGAGTATCGCCAGAATGCGCGCGGACGGCCTTGACCTAAGTCAAGACCGCCCAACTATTCTTGGAATCGTCAACGATCGGCGCCGGCGCCGGCGCCGGTGCCGGTGTCGGTGCCGGTGTCGGTGGCGGTGCCGGTGTCGGTGCCGGTGCCGGTGTCGGTGCCGGTGTCGGTGCCAGTTTCGGTGGCGCTGTAGCTGTGACCCGCTCCCAGCTTCAGCGGAGAACGACGATGGGTTGCGCCAGCTCGTGGCCGTCTGCTCGCAGCCGGCAGTAGTAGGTGCCGGCCGTCACCGGGGCGCCGCGCTCGTCGAGACCGTTCCAGGTGAAGCGGTGTTCACCCGCGGGGAACTCCTTTGCTTCCAGGCGCCGAACGGCACGTCCGGTGGCATCGTAGATCGCAAGCGAAGCGGTGGCCGGGTGCG
>CAZZIF010000217.1:0-7225 GCA_964654025.1 uncultured bacterium | reverse complement strand
CCGATTCTGCCGGCCGTGTTGACGATGCTAGCCTTGGCAAGCATGCCGGCCTTGCCTGGCGCCGATCCCAGCGCCGATCCCAGTACCGCTGCCAGCATCGCTCCCAGCACCGATCCGGCCCCTGCTCCCGCCGCCGTGCCAGCCGGCGCGATCTCGCTGGCCGGTCACGAGGAGGCCGGCCAGTTCACGTTCTATCTCAATGAGGAAGTGCTGGTCGAGACCCACTACACCTGGAACCCGGACGGCTCCTACCAGGGCTCCTACACCCTTTCGATGGCGGGCCAGACCGTCACGACCACGCTTTCGATCGAAACCGATGCCGCCGGCGAGTGGACCGCGATGTCGATGGAGACCCCGCAGGGCCCGGTCTCGGTAACCCGCGCCGACAGCACCGCCGAGATCACACACCAGGAGAAGCCGCGCGTGGTGCCATTGCCGGAAGGAACGATCCCTTTCGAAAACTTCAATCCCGCCCTCATGCGCCTGTTCGTGGATGCCTATGACCAGGACGCCGGTGGTGAGCAAGCGTTTTCGATCTTCATCGTGCCGCAGGTGACCCTGAAGAGCTCGGTCGAGCGCATCTCGTCGGAAACTCGAGCCATGGGCGGCCGCGACTGGACGTTCGAACGCTATCGCCTCGGCCTGCCCGGTGTGGACGTGACCCTCTACCTGGACGAAGCGGGCCGGGTCATCTTCGGCGACGTCCCGGCCCAGCACGGCGCCTATGTGCGCGAGGGCTTTGAAGCACTCATGGCTCCCATTGAGGTCGATCCATTGCTCTCGGCGCCCGAGTACGAGGTGGATGTCGAGTCAAACGTCATGATTGCGATGCGTGATGGGATCGCACTGGCTACCGACATCTACCGTCCCCGGGCTGAAGGACGCTTCCCGGTCATCTTGGTCCGCACGCCCTACAAGAAGGAGATGAACGAGCTACAGGCGCGCTTCTACGCGCGTCGGGGCTACGTCTTCGCCGTGCAGGACTGCCGCGGCCGTTTCGCCTCCCCCGGCGAGTGGGAACCATTCGTCAACGAGGGCAAGGATGGGTACGATACCATCGAGTACCTGGCCGTCCAGCCCTGGTCGAACGCGAAGGTGGGGATGATCGGCGCGTCCTATCTGGGCTGGGTGCAGTGGTGGGCCGCCCGCGAGCGCCCACCGCACCTGGCCACCATGATCCCCAACGTGGCGCCGCCGGATCCGTTCTACAACATCCCCTACGAGTACGGCACCTTCTTCCTTCTCGGAGCGATCTGGTGGGCCAACGTGCTCGAGACCGAGGCCACCGGCGACATCACCGGCGCGCGCATGCGGGAAGTCGACGACGCCGACTACGCCCGGCATCTGAGGCACCTTCCCGTGATCGAGATCGACGAGAAAGTACTGGGCAAGAAGAACCCTTACTGGCGCAAGTGGATCGAGCATCCCACCAACGACGACTACTGGGAACCGGCCAACTTCCTTCGGCACCTGGGACCGCTCGACATCCCCGTCTTCCATCAGTCG
Organism: uncultured bacterium; assembly: GCA_964654025.1. Lineage (GTDB taxonomy): Bacteria > Eisenbacteria > RBG-16-71-46 > CAIMUX01 > WJJG01 > CAYQJL01. Next base: position 5,719 of record CAZZIF010000217.1, on the reverse strand, counting down.
GGTTGGTTCGATGGGGACGGCATCGGATCGAAGCTGAACTACCTGGCCATGCGCTCCTTCGGCCACCGCAATCAGAAGCTCACCCTCGGTCCCTGGGGTCACACCGATACCGCCACCCGGCAGATGGGCGAACGCGACTTCGGCCCAAACGCCATCATCGATCTGCAGCGCGACTACCTGCGCTGGATGGATCGCTGGTTGAAAGGCATCGACAATGGGATCGACCGCGAGCCGCTGGTCTCGCTGTTCGTCATGGAAAGCAATCGCTGGATCCACGGTGACACCTATCCCCTGCCCGAGACGCAGCTGACCCGGCTGTACCTGGATAGCGACGGTGGGGCCAACAGCCTGAACGGCAGCGGACGCGCCGTCTTCGAGGCGCCTGGGGCCGCAAGCCCCCCGGATCACTTCGTCTACGATCCAGGGGATCCCACCCCGAGTCCACGAACCGGTCTGGGGTTTGATTCGGGTGACGAGAAGCAGTCCGGCGACGAAGGCGAATCCACAGAGGCCGAGTCCGAAGCGGTCCCGGACACGATCGATGTCGACGCCCTCCGGGCCGAGCGCAAGGCCCACTACGCCGAGTTCCTCACCGAACGCGACGACATCCTCGTCTATGAGAGTGATCCCCTCACCGAACCACTCACCATCGCCGGGCCAATCTCAGCCGTGCTTTGGGCCGCGTCATCGGCCCCCGACACCGACTGGTTCGTACGTCTTTCGATGCGCGACACCGACGGCTACATCCACAACCTGACCGAGGGCAAGCTTCGCGCCCGGTTCCGCCGGTCGATGGCCGCCCCGGCGCCGCTGGTACCGGAGAGGATCTACCGGTACGATCTCGACCTGTGGCAGATCGGGACCACCTTCGGTCCGGGGGAGTCGATCATCATCGAGGTCGCCTCGGCCTCTTTCCCCGTCTTCTCCCGGAATCTCAACACGGGCGGACACAACGAGATGGACACCGACTACCGGTCTGCGCGCCAGACGATCTACCACGACGCGGCGCATCCGTCCTATGTCTTGCTGCCGGTCATTCCGGCGTTTGAGATTGCCGACAAGCCATAGCCCCTACTCCCCTCCTCCGCAGGATGTTACCGAGACGACCTGCGCGCGGACGCTCACCGGAACCTGCGGGTTTCCGGCTTGAGCGTCCGCCGGATGGGTCGTAGTCTCTCTCCGATTCGCCCCCCCGGCATCCCATGGCCGATTGGGGACTAGCATTCTCAGTCAATCCTACCCAACCGCCGGGTGAAGCCAGCGGCGGCATACATGAGGAGGCGCACGCTGTGCAGATCGTGATCGTCGGAGCCGGTACGGTCGGCTTCGACCTGGCCATGCAGCTTCAGCGAGCCAAGCATGACGTCTCCATGGTGGAAAAGAACCCGGCCCGCTGCGCCGACATCGCCGAGAAACTCGATATCCTGGTCGTCCAGGGCACGGGCACCAGCCCGCGCGCCCTCACCGACGCGGGACTGCGTGACGCCTCGATGGTGCTGGCGGTCACGTCCAATGACGACGTCAACATTCTGGTCTGCTCCCTCGCCGCCCAGTGGAACGTGGCCAACCGAATCGCCCGGATCCGCAACCCCGAGTTCGGCAATTCCCGCTGGCAGGTCGACCTCGAGAAGCTGGGCGTGACCAGCGGGATCGACCCAGAACAGCTCGTGGTACGGATCATTGACCAGATCGCGCGCATCCCCGACGTCGAAGAGGTCTTCGGCTACCACGATGGGAAGGTGCTCATGGTGCGCCACATCATGCGCGAGCCGATGCCGATCATCGGCAAGACTCTGGCCGAAGCGTCCCAGGAAGCCGGCGATCATCATCTCCTGGCCGTGGCGTTGCGGCGCGGGGGCGACACCCGGATTCCCGCCGCCAGCGACACGTTCGAGCCCGGTGACGACTACACGACGGTGATGCCGCGCGAATCCCTACCGACCTACCTTTCTTTCCTGGGTCTGGCCAACCGGCGGGTTCGAAAGGCCGTGGTCGCCGGCGACGGCCTCACCGCCATCCTGCTGTGCCAAGCGCTGCAGGGCTGGGTGGACGATGTGACCCTGATCGATCCGAGCCCAGCCCACAGCCGGCGCGCGGCCGAGCGGCTCGACAACGTCGAGGTCATCCGCGGCAACCCCACCGAGCGTGACGTGCTGCGGGAGATCAACACGCGCGGGGCTGACCTATTTGTCGGGGCCGGGCGAGACACCACACTCTCGGTGATGAGCGCGCTACTGGCCAGATCCGAAGGCGTCCCGAAGGTCGTAGCGGTCTCCTACGAACCGCAGAGCAATCAACTCTTCCGTGAGATCGGCGTACACCACGTGGTCAGTCCCAGGCGGGTCATGGCGCAGGAGATCATGGACCAGATCCACCGCGGACGCATCTCGATGGAGCTGCACCTGCGCAATCTCGAGCTCGAGTCGATCGAGTTTCAGGCCCAGCCAGGCGCGAAGATCCTGCGCGGACCGCTTCACGAGATCTGGAAGCCCTTCCGCAAGACCTCGATCGTCGGCGCTGTGGTGCGCGACAACGAAACCATCATCCCGACGGGAGATACCCACATCCAGGAAGGCGACGGGGTGATTGTGCTTACGAATCCCAAGACAAGACGCAAGATCGAGGGCGTGTTCCGGGGACGGTAGCCGGTAGCCGGTAGCCGATAGCCGATAGCCGAAACCAGCCGGGCCGGCCGACGTGCCGGGACCGCGTTCGTGCCGGGCCGGGCCGGCCGACTTGCCGGAACCGCGTTCGTGCCGGGCCGGCCGACTTGCCGGAACCGCGTTCGTGCCGGGCCGGCCGACTTGCCGGGTCAGGAGTTCGGGCCGGGCCGGGCCGGCCGACGTGCCGGGTCACGAGTTCGTGCGGGGCCGAGCGATGTACCGGGCCCGCGTCGGCAACAGAGGAGACGGATGAACAGCAAGGCTGTCTTCTACGCAATCGGTCGCTTGCTGCAGCTGCTGAGCGGCGTCTTGGTCATTCCCCTGGGGCTGGCTCTGTGGGATGAGCGGGTGAAGTACGGCGCCGACCTGTTTGCCCGATCCGAGTCGGTTTCCTTTCTCGTCACGATCGCACTCACTCTCGTCGTGGGGGTGGCGCTGCAGATCTACTGCCGCTCGGCCGGCAAGGCCGGCGGCACCGCCAAGGAGGGTTTCGCCGTTGTCACCCTTGGCTGGGTCTTCCTGGCCTTGGCGGGTGCGGTGCCGTTCATCGCCTGGTTCTTGCAGGATCGCCCGATGTCGATCCTCGCCGTAGTGACGGCCTTCACTGATGCATACTTCGAGATCATGAGCGGCTTCACCACGACCGGTGCCACGATCCTGACCGACATCGAGGCGCTGCCGCGCAGCCTGCTGCTGTGGCGCAGCATGACCCACTGGCTGGGTGGGATGGGGATCATCACGCTGGCTCTGGCGATCTTCCCCGCGATGGGCGTCGGCGGCTATCAGATGTTCCGCGGTGAGGTACCCGGTCCAACCGCGGATCGGCTCCGCCCCCGTCTGGCCGAAACCACCAAGATCCTCTGGGGAGTCTATCTGCTCTTGTCGGCCGCCGAGACATTGCTCTTGAAGCTCGGGGGAATGAACCTTTTCGACGCGGTCTGCCACACCTTCGGCACCCTCGCCACGGGAGGCTTCTCTACGCGCAACGCGTCGATCGGCGCCTATGACAGCGCCTACATCGACTGGATCATCACACTCTTCATGCTCCTGGCCGGCATGAACTTCTTGATCCACTACCGCATCATCTTCCGCCGGGATTTCAGCCTGGTGCGCAGCAACCGTGAGCTGCATGTCTACCTGGCCACCTTCGTCGTCGCCACCTTGATCGTAAGCTTGATCCTGACATTCACGGGGCTCCCGGACGCCGACGTCACTCATGCCCACTTCCAAGCAGACCCGCGTTCGCTGTTGGAACACCGGGAGCACGTGGCCGAGCAGATCGAGAAGGTGGACACCTTCGGCGGCGCCTTGCGGCACGGCGCCTTTCAGGTAGCCGCAATCCTCACCACGACCGGCTACGGCACGGCCGACTTCGACGTCTGGCCACGGGCCATCGCGTTGGGACTGGTCGTGCTCATGTTCTGGGGTGGTTGCGCGGGATCCACCGGTGGCGGCATGAAAATCATCCGCATCATGGTGGTCGCCAAAGCGGCCTGGCGGGAGCTGCGCAAGGTCGTACGTCCGCGTCTGGTCGTCCCCCTCAAGGTCGGCGGCGCCACCATGAAGGAGGAGATGGTGGCCAACATCTTGGGCTTCTTTCTCCTCTTCACCGGGCTCTTCGTGCTCTGCTCGATCCTGATGGCCATCTTCATTCCCGACCTCACCACGGCGGTCACGAGCGTGGCCGCCACGATCGGCAACATCGGCCCGGGGCTCTCGGGTGTGGGCTCGACGCAGCACTACGCCTGGATCCCGTTGCCGGGCAAGTGGATCCTGATCCTGTGCATGCTCCTGGGCAGGCTCGAGATCTTCACCGTCCTCGTGGTGCTGCGCCCCTCCTTCTGGCGCCGGTAAACGGTGGTCCTGGGCCACACCGGCGCCTGGCCTTTGCCCCGTCAGCCGCGTCGCGCTTCACCCGGCAGGCGGCCGGTAGCGCGGCCCGTAGCGCGGCCGGTAGCGCGGCCGGTAGCGCGGCCGGTAGCGCGCCCCGTAGCGCGGCCCGTGGCGGGGCCCGCCGCAGGCCCTGCAACACAGTGGCCTCTCCTTCGGTGGCCGGGGCCCGCCAACTCGCGACCGCCTCGGTTCGGCTCGCGGAACAGGAAAGCAAACCCTTACCCCAGAACCACTTCACAAACTGTTCCGCTGCTCACTTTCCGCCACCTGCCAGGGGGCGGATTTGACAGCATCACGGCCCCCGTGGGATCATTAATGGGTCGATGGATGGTCACCTCGGCTTGACCAGAGGGCCCTGAGCGCGGCGGAGCCATGGCGGCTTCGCTCCTTGTATCCAAGCCCATTCAGGGAGGTTGATCTCCATGACCAACATGATCACTCGTGCGGCGGCCCCCACTACCTATCGCTTCGCCCATCGCTTCGGCCTTCACGTCGCGATCCATATAGCCGTTCTCGGTGCCGTCCTCGGCGCCCTCTTTGTTTCGGTACCGTATCCGGCCATGGCCGAGGCCATGGTATCAGGCCACGTCACCGCCGTTCCGAATACCGAACAGCCCGAGCTGGGCGCCTGGAAGTACTGCCTGGACCTGACCTGGGACACGGGATCGGACTCGGCCCTGGTCTGCTTCGATCTGGATCTGGCGCTGGAAGAGTGCGGATGCGTTTGTGAGGACCTCATCTTCGGCGCCCAGGAACCCGCCGGGGAGACCACCGCCGGACTCCCGCTGCCGACCCCGCCCTGCACCGTCTACTGGACCGCGGAGTTCCTCTGCCAGGGCGACGACGAGCTGGCGATCGAGGCCCCGGTCGTCCGGTTCGATCCGCTGGGCGAGGATTGCGTGCCCGAGGCCACCGGGTACGGCACGGTGTGCTTCTTCACCGACTGGGCTCCGATCGAGGTCGCGACGCCCAACGACTACCTTGCCGTCCTGGCCGGCGGCGAGGTGATTCACGGCGAGATCACCGGCGAGCTGCCCGGGTGCGATTGCCCGACCGCGGCCGAGGGTGAAACCTGGGGATGGATCAAGACGCAGTTCAAGTAGGCCGCGCGCCCGGCACCCGACACCCGACACCCAACGCCCGGCACTTGGCACCCAACGCCC
>CAZZIF010000216.1:0-7344 GCA_964654025.1 uncultured bacterium | reverse complement strand
CTGCGGTGCCGGCACCGCCCTGTATTCGTATCTCGCCATCGGCATCCCCGCGCGAATACCGAATTCACGAGCTTCGTAGGATGCCGCCGCCACCACGCCGCGTCCGCCGGGCAGCGCGCCGACGGCCACGGGCTTGCCTTTCAGGGCCGGGCAGGCCTGGATTTCGAGGGCGGCGAAGTAGGCATCCATGTCGATGTGCAGGACGCGGCGTTCGGGTGTGTTGTCCAACCAGTTCATCCTCTCCTCACTCTCTGAGAACTCCCTACCTCCTCAAGTCGCCAAGTCACCGGCACGCGCCTCCTCGGGAAAGGAGACCGCGCGCTAGTATTCGCGGTAGACACCCACCACCTTCCCCAGAATGCGAAGCTCTGGGGAGCGGGCGGTCACCACGATGGGCTCGTACTCCTGATTCTCGGGGTTCAGCAGCACGCGCGTTCCTTTTCGCTCGAACCGTTTGACGGTGGTTTCCTCGCCGATCATCGCGACCACGATCTCGCCATTCCGTACATCGCTGGTGGTCTGCACGAGGACGTAGTCGCCATCGAGGATGCCGGCATCCCGCATGCTCTGCCCGGTCACGCGCAGCGCGAAGGAAGCCGAGGTATCGCCCAAACGGGCGGCATCGAGGACGCCCTCGATGTTTTCCTCGGCGAGCACCGGGCCGCCCGCGGCGATCTGCCCCAGGATGGGCAGTCCCACGCTGCCGGCCAGTTCGGCGGCAAGCTCGGGCGCGGCGGATGCGATCTCCGGGTGTAGCTCAATGCCGCGCGCCAAGCCTCGCCGGCGGACGATGGCGCCCGCCTTTTCCAGTAGATCGAGGTAGTAACAGACCCCGTTCGTGGAACGGATCCGAAACGCCTCGCCGATTTCGCGCACTGTGGGCGGCGCACCGTGCTCGTTCTGGAACTGCACGATGAAGGTCAGGATGTCGCGGGCTTTCTGGGTCACGGCCGGCTCCTTCCCTTTCCTCTGCCACTCCCCACCGGGTGAGGTCACTTCATGAACGCCCCCGGAAGCGGGGTCCCACCCTTGGGGGGACCGCGGGTGGGACCGCCATCTTCCGAAGATCCCGTGATGCCTTGGCACGCCTACCAAATTGACATCGAGGACACCTTACTGAACATTTGTTCAGTTGGCAAGAAGAAAATTGTAAGTGACGAAACGAGAATAAGATCGCGATCTTCGTCTAGGGAAGGTGTTCGGGTACGCGGCGTCTCAAGGGGAGTCTCAAGGGGAGTCTCAAGGGGGTCTCAAGGGGGTCTCAACGGGTTCTCGAACTCCTCCAAGCGCTGGCGTGACGCGATCTCGGGCCGCAGCTCGCGGCGGAGAACACGATAACTCCCCGAGTCCTTGAATCGGCGATGCGACTGCATAGCCACTCCGTACCCAACTTCGTCTCAACCTTCGCTCAGAGTGACATTCCACGAACCTTGATCGATTCCATGGGTACGGGCCTCATCACACGAGTGAGGCGCCTCGCCATTCCTTGTGCAGCCTAGTCGCACTCTCATCCACGGGTGCCCACACCCTCGACTTGGAGAGGCCGCCTTTCTCCCACGTCCCACCAAAAAAACGCATCAGGAGGAATAGATATGTTGCGAGAGACCCCCCATCCCCAGCGTCCCCAGCACGACGGCCAGCGAGACAGCCAGTGGCGCGGCATCCGCCGGCGTGGCCGGCGGTTCACCCCCCGGGCCTTCGTGGCAATGGCCAGCCTCCCCCTGCTTGGCATGATCGGTGTCACCCACACGGCGTCGGCCGACACCTACATGTATGGGTGCGTGCTCGACGGCGCCCAGGTCACCACGCCCACCGGTTCGCCCGCCATTGGCGGCGGCCAGTTCGTCATCGATACCGATGCCAATACGGTGCAGTATCGCATCGCCTTCACCGGCTTGGCGGCGGCCGAGACCGGCGCGCACATCCATGGCCCGGCCAGCCCTGGCACCAACGGAGCTGTGTTGCACCCCTTCTCGGTGGGCAACCCCAAGACCGGGACCTGGAACTACGCCGAGGCTGAAGAAGGCGACATCCTGGCCGGCAAGACCTATGTCAACATTCACTCGGCAGCTTTCCCGGGCGGTGAGGTCCGTGGCCAGATCACCCCGCTCAACGCCTCACTGGACGGCGCGCAGGAAGTGCCCCCCGTCGCCACCCCCGGCCGCGGATGGGGCGTCTTCCAGATCGACACCGTCGCGAAGGAGCTGCACTACTTCATCTGGGTCGACGGTCTCACCGGCGCCGAGACCGGCGCGCACATCCATGGGCCCGCACTGCACGGTGTCAATGGCGGCGTCGCCGAACCGCTTCCCGCCGGCAGCCCCAAGGTCGGCACGTGGACCTACGATGTCTCCGAGGAAGAGGGCATCGTGAGCGGACACTACTACGTCAACATTCACACCACTCCGTTCCCTTCGGGTGAGGTGCGCGGGCAGATCGTCCCGACGGTCATTCCGATCGATGGTCGTCAGGAAGTGCCCCCGGTGGCCTCGCCGGGCGCGGGCCTGGCGCTACTCAGCATCGACCGAACGGGCGACGCCCTCAGCTACGATGTGCGCTTCGCCAATCTGAGCGGCGCCGAGACGATGGCGCACATCCATGGCTTCGCGCCGCCCGGGTCGAACGCCGGCGTGCTCGAAGCCCTGTCCCTCGGCAATCGCAAGCTGGGCACCTGGCTCTATGGCGCAGCCAATGAGGCGCCCCTGCTCGATGGACGGACCTACTTCAACATCCACACGACAGTGGAACCGAGCGGTGAGATCCGCGGGCAGATCGTGGGCCTGCCAGGTGACGTACCGAGCGACGTGAGTGTGGGCATGGAACCGATGGCCAGAGCCCTATCGCTCACGCGCATGACTCCCAATCCGCTGGCGGGACGGGGGGCGATTCAGTTCCGACTCGATGAGCCGCAGGTCGTGCGGATCGAGTTCTTCGATGCCGAGGGCCGGCGGGTGCGCGATCTGGGACAGCGCCAGTTCGGCGCAGGCCCCCACACCGTGGCCTGGGACGGCCGCGACGATGCCGGTCGCCAGGTGGGCAGCGGCGTATACCATTACGTGCTACGTACCGAAACGGCGCGGGTCAGCCGTCCGGTGAGCTTGGTTCGGTAGCGCCCCGCAGGCCAGGACGTATCGTCTCGCCAGGACACATCCTCTGGCCAGGACACATGCTCTGGCCAGGATGTAGCCTCAAGGAAGCCCGAAGGAGTTCGGCCGTTGCCAGGCAAGCCGCGTCTGCGGCATACTGGGCTGGTCACGAGGATCGAACGATCGTGCCCAGGAGAAACGTGCCTCAGGTGACGAACGAGAGCGCAAAGATCCTTCGGGCTTCCTGTTGTCCGAGACGCGGACCACCCGAAGGCTTCCCCCGGGCGTTCCGGCCGATGCCGTCTGCCCTCGCGGTGTTCTTGCTGTGGATTCTTCTTGGCGCGGCCGCATGCCCGCGAGCCGGAGCGTCCGATCTGGTGACGGACCTGTGGACACCCCGCGACCAGATCTGGACCGCGGCAGATAGTCTGGAACACCGCATCGAAGACGGTCGTGCTCGCGGGGACTATGCCGCGGCAGCGCAAGATGCCCGCCGGCTACTGGCCCTGCGGGAAAGCGATCCCACCTCACCCCCCTACCAGCTCGTCGATGCCCGGTGGCTGGTGCGAACGACCGAGACGATTGCCGCCCTGCCGCCAGCCGCCCGGCAAGAAATGGCCTGGGTCGACGGCAGCTACCCTCTCGCCGACAGCCTCATCCGGCACGGCGCTTACACCGCGGCGATCCAGGTCGCCGAACGCCGGGTCGAGATTCGCCGGCGGCATCTGGGAGAGATCCATCCCGATGTCGCCTGGGGCCTCGACTTGGTAGCGGTCTACCAGATCGAGTGGGGCCGCTACCGGGCGGCCGCCCGAACGTGCAGCCTCTCGCTGACCATTCGCCGTGAGCTCTTCGGCAATGACCACCCGCTGCTGGGGTACTGCCTCGAGCATCTGGGACGCGCCCTGCGGGAGATGGGACACCTGGAATCCGCGGAGAGGACCCTGCGCGCGGCGCTCGACCTTCTCGAGCGTCATTACGGTCCGCGGCACCCGGCCGTGGCGACGGCACTGGGTGACCTGGGGATACTCCTGTTCGTCAAGAACCAGTACAACGAAGGCACAGCCTGCATCCGACGTTGTATGGCCGTTCGCAGGAAACTCTTCGGAGTCGACTCGCCCGAGGTGAACCTGACCGGGCACACGTTGGCCATGCTCTTGCGACTGAAACGCGACTACCTCGCCGCCGACACCTACCTTCGCAGAGCGGTCGAGGCAGCCGACAAGCACGGGACGTCCGATCACCTGCTGTTCCCTTTGCTCACTGCCGAGCAAGCCTACCTTCACCTTCACCGCGGCCAACTCGACGACGCCATCGCGTTGATGCGCGAGGTGGTTGCGCGCGAGAGGGTCACCACCGGAGGGAACCACCCGCAACTGGCCAAGCACATGAAAAACCTGGGCTCCTGGCTCTGTCTGCGGGCTGAACGCGGCAGCCACGGGCAGGGTCACGAACTCGGTCACGAGCATGCCGAGGGCCTACGTTTGATCGAAGAGGCGCTGGCCATGTGGCAGCGGCTGGTTGCCCCCGCGGACCGGACAGCCGCCATCATGCAGGTGGCCCTGGCCCGCATCCACCAGCGCAATCGTCGCTACGACCGGGCCCGCCCTTTGCTCGAAGACGCTGTCACGATGCTTTGCCGGCAGGGCGAGAATCTCTTCCGGTCCGAGATCGTCGCCCTCATGTGCCTGGGGGACTGTTGGCGGGCGGTGGGCGAGACCGCCCGCGCCGAGTCCCTTCTGACCGAGGCCGCATGGCTGACCGATCGCTCCAGGGTATCCATCGAACGCGGACCGGACCGCACGCTGCTCATGCCACCCCCCCACACGCTGCTTGCCTGGACTCGTCTGGCACTGAACCGCCCGCACGACGCCTGGGAGGCAACCGAGAAGAGCCTGTCACGGTCGCTCTACGAGGTCCTCTCGGCCCGTCGATCGGCAACCGCCGAGGCATTGCAGGCCAGGAGCGATTCTCTTCTGCGACACGTTCTCGACCTGAAGCGCCGCCAGGCCGTCTGGTTCGGTCAGGACGACGAGATGGATGCGCAACGCGAGGCCTTGGCGCATCGAGCGGAGGGGGAGCTCCTGGAGGCGCAAATCGCGTGGGAGCTTCTGCAGGAAGACCTCAGTGCTGCCGATGCGGCCTCCTTCCACGAACCGCCCGATCTCACGCGCATCCAGGCGACCCTCGACCCCGAGACCGCGATCATAGGTTACCTCTGGGCCACCGGGATCGATCGAACCGAGTACGTGGCCGGCTACGTCATCCGTCATGACGGGGCGGTGGTCTGGCATCCGATCAACGGGCAGCCACAGAAGACCCCGGCGCGCGAGCGCTGGTGGGAGCGGCTGAAGGGTATCGTGGGAAGGTCGCCCCACTCCGAACCAGCCACGATCTGCACGAATGACCGGCTCCGGATGCGCCAATGGCTGTCACGTAGGCCCGCGCTCGCCGGTACGAGGCAGGGGGAGAGGCAGGGTACGAGGCCGGGTGAGAATCATCCGGACGAAAGGGCACGGGATCCGTCCGCTGCCTGGCGGCACGAAGCGATCCCCAGCCAGGAGGTCCATGACGTCCCCCGCGCGTTCTGGCATCGTTACCTCGCCCCGATGATGGCGGAGCTGGCGGGCGTGCGGCGACTGGTCGTGATCCCGAGCGGCCCGGTCCTCGGCCTTCCCATCGAGGCGCTACCGATCGGAGACACCGGTGACACGATGGCCGATCGCTACATGATCAGCTATGCCCCTTCAGCCACCGTGTACGCTCACCTCATGGAGGTCGCACCCGATGCGCGCGATCCGGGCGCGCCCAGGCTCTGCCTGGCTCTGGGAGACCCGCCCTTTGCCGGCACCTCCCCCAACGCCGGTTCCTCTCCCGGCGCCGGTTCCTCTCCCGGCGCCGGTTCCCCGAGGAACGCGCTTGGTGAGGATGCCTCGCATGGCGGAATGATGTGTTCCTCGCCGTTTCGTTCGGCCGCCCTCGACGATCCCGCCCTCGGCCCAGATCCCGAAGCGGTTCTGCGAAGCGCCGCGCTCGCGGGCAACCCGGCCGCACTGGCCAGCCTGCGCAGCTTGCCGGCATCGCGTGAGGAAGCCCGCGCCGTCGCCGCATGTCATGGTGAGGGCAGCCTGTTGCTGCTCGGACGAGACGCTTCCGAGATCACCCTGGCGCAACTGGCCTCGAGCGGGGAACTCGGCCGGTTTCGCACACTGCATCTGGCCACGCACGCGCTGCTCGATAGCGAGGTCCCGCGCCGGTCCGCGCTGGTTGTATCGCAGGCGGACTTGCCCGATCCCTACGAGGCGACTCTTGCCGAGCAACGGGTCTACGATGGGCTCATCGAGGCGCGGGAGGTCGTCGGCGAGTGGCGGCTCGATGCGGATCTCGTCACACTGAGCGCTTGCGAAAGCGGTCTGGGCGCGTACGTGGCGGGCGAAGGATACGTGGGGCTGGCTTACGGCTTCTTCGAATCCGGCGCCCGGGCACTGCTGGTGAGCCTGTGGCAGGTGGAGGATCGCAGTACCGCCCTCCTGATGAAACGTTTCTACCAGAACTGGCTGGGCGGTGAAGACGGTGCGCCCCGGCCCGATCGCCCCCGCGCGAAGGCCGCGAAGGCTGAGGCCCTGCGCGAGGCAAAGCGCTGGCTGCGCGACTGGACCGATGAATCGGGCCGCCGCCCCTACGCCCATCCGTTCTACTGGGCGGGATTCGTGTTGCTGGGCGATCCGCGCTAGGTGAGATGTGGCGCCAGGCGCGACGGCACCACCACCTCCATGCCACGGCAGCACGACCTCCGTACCGCGGCAGCACCTCCGTGCCACGGCACCACCACCTTCATGCCGCGGCAGCACCACCTCCGTACTGCGGTAGCACCACCTCCATACTACGGCAGCACCACCACTCGCCGGTTCCCTTCGGGCTCCCCGTCCAGGCGGATCTCGCAGAAATACGTTCCCGCCGGCAGTTCGGCGCCTCCCTCGGTCTGGCCATCCCAGACGAGATCGTGCTTGCCGGCCGGCAAACGACCGAACTCGACAGTGCGCATCCGGCCGCCAGCCAGATCGTAGACCACGAGCGCGACCTCGGCCGCCGATGCCAGGGTGGCCGTAACGGTCGATCCGGCCTCTTCGGCCGAAGATCCCGGCGCTGGAAGGGTAAACTCACGGACGAAGAAGCCTGCCAGATCGCTGCCCTGGTACTGAACGCCGGTGAAGAGGATCTCGTCGAGGCCGTCGGCGTCGATATCCTCGAGGCGGGG
>CAZZIF010000215.1:0-7400 GCA_964654025.1 uncultured bacterium | reverse complement strand
GGATTCGGATAGGCGGGCCCCAGGTGCAAGCCCGCAGCGCCCGGCGGGTGCGGCGCAGAGGCGGGATCGCCTCCGGGCACGAATCCGTACTGGTTCGTGTTCCAGTCGTCGTGGAAGAGCGCCGACCACTCGAGCGTCTGCGCATCGTAGGGTACGTCGAGATCCCAGATCGCCACGTCGCCGCTCATCATGGTGAACGCCAGATCCAGATCGCCGTCGAGGTCCACGTCGCCCAGCTCCGGGCTGTTGGGACCGCTCGCACCCAGGGTCGTGATGGGGAAGTTGGCCACGACACTGCCGTCGAGGTTGTAGCCGAAGATGTCGCCGGGGCCGTAGTTGCTGGCGATGGCGGCTTCGAGTCCGGCGTCACCGTCGAGGTCGCCGAGGATTGCCGAACCCTCCATGTTGTACGTCACGGGCGCCGGCCATCCGGGCAACAGCGCACCGGTGTGATCCCAGGCGTAGAAGGCGGGCGGGTCCAGCTTGCCGGCCACGAAGATCTCGAGGTCGCCGTCGGCGTCCATATCGCCCAGGACCGGGCAACCGTAGGTCTGGGCGCTACCGAAGGTCACCGGGAAGCCGGGGAAAGGTGTGCCGTCGGGTTCGAACACGGCCACCTGGCTGTAGGAGCCGAAACTGTAGCCCACGACGAGGATCTCTCGGGTGCCATCCCCGTCGAGATCGCCAATCGAGGGGGCCGCGTAGGACGAGGAGAGCCCATAGAGGGCCGGCCAGCCAGGCAACGGCGTTCCGTCGGCCTGGAAGCCTTCCACGTAGTTCGAGCGCTGCGCGAAGATCTCGGGCACGCCGTCGCCGGTCACATCGCCCACCGCGAGCGTCCCGGTGATCGTGCTGCCGACACCGACCGGGAAGCCGGCCACCGGTGTTCCGTCGGCATGCCAGGCGCTGATCAGTGAGCCTCCGCCGACGAGCACTTCGAGTGTGCCGTCGCCGTCGAGGTCATAGATGACCGGAGACAGGAACCCGAAGGTCAGATTCGAGGGCTGCGGCCAGCCCGACGCCATCGTGCCGTCGTGATGGAAGACCTTCAGGGATCCGGACTTGACGTTGACGATGATCTCCAGGTCGCCGTCGCCGTCGAGATCGGCGGCCGCCGCCTTGCTCTGAATCTGGGACTCGACCTGTACCGGCCAGCCCGGCAGGAGAGTGCCCGTGTGTTCCCAGACCCGGATGCGGTTGTCGGTCGAACCGGCGATGACCTCGAGATCGGCGTCGCCGTCGACATCGGCAAGAACCACCCCCACCGGGTAGTACGGCACCGAGAACCCCATCGTCTGCGGCCAGCCCGGCATGAGGGGGACATCCCTTCCACCAGAAGAGGAGATGGCCGCTTCGTTGGAAGGAAGTGGGGATTCGAAAGTGGACTGGAACGCGGCTTCGGAACTCTCGGACTGCAATGATGGCGTGATCGTGAGATCCGCGAACGCGGGTGCGGTCAGCGCCACCATCCATGATGCAATCCAGATCGTGACCGGAATCCGAACGCAGCAAGCGCGAGGTGTCATGGCGTAGCCTCCTTGGGTTCTATCGTAGTGAAGCTGCCGTAGCGAGGGGCGACACCTCAACTATACCAAGGCGGACTGGCCATCTCCAGCGGTACCGGCTCTCGAGCCGGTGATGAGACAGCGAGCGGCTCGCGATCATCAGGTGAGCTACCGTCCCCGTCCCGTGAGCCGCTGCCGATTCCGGGCGAACCAGCCGTAGGCCGCTTCGCTGATCTGGCGCAACAGGGGCCAGCGGGTAGGCGCCACCAGAACCCGCCACCCCAGCTGATCGTAGAGACGCCGGAAGACCTCCACACCTTCGATCACCGTGCCGTCGGCCATCCGGCCATGAATCCGCTCCATGAGCTGGTCCCGGCTGCGGCCGGCTCGCTCCACCGCCCCCTCCCCCAGCGAGTCGATGTCGACGAAGCGTACAGATTTCAAGCGTTCTTGGCGGCGCAGGAAGCGCACCTCACGGGAACACACCGGACAGTCTCCGTCGTAGAAGACTTCCATCTCCTGATGTTTCTGCTCAGGGCCGTGCATACCCATCCTCCCTGGGTTTCCCAGATCGCAGCCCAGATCGCCACCCGGGATCGCAGCCCGGATCGCAGCCCAGATCGCAGCCGGGGCTCCCCCCCCATGCCCGGCATCCGGAATGGGCCGTGGTTTTACTACCGCTCGCGGCGCAATGGGGTCCTTCGGACGCTCCCTCGGGGATTGCCTGGGGGTTTCCCGGGCGTTTCCCGGGCGTTTCCCCGGGGGCCATCGGACCGTCACGTCCAGGCGGCTCCGCCGGAGGAGCGGAGGCCTGGCCGTCCCGGGAACCCGTATGCCGGTGACGGTTGTATGAGATTGAGGGTCGAGATCTACAGATACCGCGGCTTGTTCGTATCAGCGAGGAGGCATCTATGGACAAGGACATTCAGATCATTGTCCGGGGAGTGGAGAACCCGAATCATCTTCGTGAGTTCGCGCAGGAGAAAGTCCATCGCGCGATCGAGCGCTTCGACTCCCATGTCATGAACGCAACGCTCCGTCTGGAAGACGAGACCGGACCGGGCAAGGGTGGTATCGACAAGATCTGCAGTCTCGAGGTCAAGTTGCGAACAGGGGAGGTGCGCATCAAGGAACAGGCGGACCACTTCGAAGCGGCCATCCACACCGGTTGCGACCGGCTCAAGGCCGCCCTGAGCCGAGAAGTCGGCCGGGCCAAGCACGGCGTGGCCGAAGGATAGAGAGCGCATCTCCCATTCAACAGGGAGGTTGGTATGCATCGTTTGGCGGAACAGACCTGTGAAGCGTGCCGGGCGGATGCCCCCCGGCTTTCACGCGAGCAGATCGAAGAGCTGCTTCGGGATGTTCCCATGTGGCAATACATCGAGGACGAGGGCGAACCGAGGCTTCGCCGGGTTTTTGAGGTGAAGGACTTTGGCGAGGCCCTTGCGCTCACGAATCGGATCGGCGAGATCGCCGAGGCCGAGCAGCATCACCCGGTCATCGTGACCGAATACGGAAACGTCACCGTCTTGTGGTGGACCCACAAGATTCAGGGTCTGCACAAGAACGACTTCATCATGGCGGCCAAGACCGACCAGGTCGCCGAAGAAGGTTAGCGCGTCCGACACGTCCAGCTTCGAATCGAGTCAGCGCCGGCCGTTTCTTGCGAGACGGCCGGCGCCTTTTGCCGTTTGTTCACAGTCCTCGCCTGCTCACTGCAAGCCTGGTATGATGCCCAGCGTGAAATTCCGTTGAGAAAGCCGACCCTTAGGAAGTGAGGTGCATCGTGCCCCAACAGACCCGGCCGCCGCGCCGTAAGAAGGGACAGAAGCGTCCCATCACCGCCGAAGACCTTCTCACCCTGCCGTTTGTGCGTCCCGGCCAGCTCTCCCCCGATGGCAAGCTGTACGCGTTCACCGTGCAGCGGGCGAAGAAGGACCGCAAGGGCTACCATGCTCATATTCACGTCCTCTCGCTCGCCGATGGCGAGGTCCGCCAGTACACGCACGGAGAAAAGAGCGATGGCACACCGGCCTTCTCGCCCGACGGCTCGACGCTCGCGTTCGTGGCCAAACGCGGCAAGCTTCCTGGCATCCATCTCATGCCCGTCCATGGTGGGGAGGCCCGCACGCTGGTGGAGAAAGACGGCAGCTTCGGGAAGCTCTCGTTCTCACCCGACGGCAAGACGATCCTGACCACCTTCCGACCCAGCGACCCGCCCGATCCCGATCGCCCCAAGGACTCAGCGGAATCGCAAGAGAAGAAGGCGAGCTCCAAAGAGGACGCGAAGGAGGAGGCCGAGAAGAAGGAGAAGGCCCCCGCCAAGGAACCGCCCGTCTACCGTCACATCACGCGGCTCTTCTATCGCCTTGACGGTGCCGGCTTCTTGTCTCGCGAGGAAACCCAGGTCTGGCTCTTCGATGTCGAGACCGGCGAGGGCACCCAGCTCACGAGCGGCAAGCGCGCGGCCATCGAACCCGCCTTCTCCCCCGACGGGCGGCGGGTGGCCTTCATCCGCAACATGCGACCCGACCCGGACCTCGAGCGGGAGTGGACCGACCTGTTCGTCGTCTCCGTCCAGGGCGGCAAGCCGCGGCGCATACCCACTCCGCCCGGCCTGGTCACGTCACCGGCCTTCTCGCCCGACGGCAAGCAGATCGCCTACGTCGGCCACGACGATCTCGAAGCCCCCTGGTATGCGAACGCGCATGTCTGGACCGTACCGGCCAGCGGCCGCGGGCCGGCGAAGTGCTTGATGCGGGGCTTCGATCAATCTGCCTATGACTCGACGATCTCCGACACCGGCGCCGGCATGGCCGACCTGGCGCCGCGCTTCAGTCCCAACGGCAAGTGGATCTACTTCCTGAGCAGCTATCACGGCTCCACGCCGGCTTACCGGGTCCCGGCGCGCGGCGGCACGATCGAGCAGGTCACGCCCGACCGCATGCACATCCAGTCGATCGACCTGGCGCCCGACGGCCGCACGATGGTGACCGTCATCTCGAAGGTGACCTTGCCGTCGGAGGTGCATACGATCGACATCCAGAGCGGTACGGCCACCCGGGCCACGAAGCTCACTCAGGAATGGATGCGTGAGCTCGACATCCAGACACCCGAACGCTTCTCGGTCCGCTCCAGCGAAGGCGCCCGCGTCGAGGGGTGGATCTTGAAGCCCCCTGGATTCCGGCAGCGTCGGAAGTATCCGGCCATCCTGGAAGTCCACGGAGGACCGATGACCCAGTATGGGTACACGTTCTTCCACGAACTGCAGCACTTCGCCGCCCAGGGCTACGTCATCTGCTACAGCAATCCGCGGGGCTCCCAGGGCTACGGGCGCGCGTTCGCCGAGGCCATCAAGGGAGACTGGGGCAATCGTGACTTCGACGATGTGATGGCGGTCACCGACTACCTGGAATCTCTGCCCTACGTCGATACGAAGCGGATCGGCATCACGGGCGGTTCCTACGGCGGGTACATGACGAACTGGGCCGTGGGCCACACACGCCGCTACAAGGCGGCGGTGACCCAGCGCTCGGTCGTGGACCTGGTGCCCTTCTTCGGCTCCTCCGACGTGGGCTACGCCTTCCGCCATACCTTTGGTGCCTACCCGTGGGAAGACCTGGACGGCTACCGGCGCCAGTCACCGCTCACCTACGCCCAGAACATCCGGACCCCGCTGCTGATCATCCACTCGGAGAGCGACTTGCGCTGCAACATCGAGCAGGCCGAGAACCTCTTCGCCACGCTCAAGGTCCTCGGGCGGCGGACCGAGTTCATTCGGTTCCCCGGCGAGCCGCACGGCCTCAGCCGCGGCGGGCGGCCCGACCGCCGTATCGTACGGCTGGCCAAGATCTTGGACTGGTTCGAGCGCTACATGAAGTAGCCGTGATCCGCCGAAGCGCGCAGCCCGGAGCCTGAACCGGGCTGCGCGCTCGAGGCCGTCATTCCCGCTCCTCTGACCGTGCCGCGCCGCCGCGGAGCCGGGCTGCCCCCCTCACGCAAGTCTAACCTTCTGCTAACACAATCTTGCAATCCCCCCCCGGGGCTCGCTAGGATGCGTCTGGTTTGGCCTGCGGCGCCTTGACGCGGGGAGGAGCGTTTGCAGACGCTAGTCGATCCGGCCGAAACTCCACCGAAGAAGCGGGAAGGCACCGACGTGTCGAAAGCGGCCGGCGATCGTCCCGATGCCGACTCGTCCCCCCAACCCACCGCGGGCGTCCATCACGGAAGGAGCAGGATGCCGGGAGATTCGGCCACGGATCGTGCCACGGATGATGCCACAGATCCTGTCACGGAACCTGCCACGGATCCTGTCACGGATCCTGTCACGGATGCCGCGACGGTTTCGCTGAAGACGTCTTCCTCGCGCGGGCCGATCGTGCAGGAGCCGTTTCGTGGTCCCGAGACAGCCGCCCCCACGCCCGGTGGCACCTGCCTTCAGCTTCTCCTCTTCGCTGTCTCGCTCTATGCCTTCTTCGTCAGCATCGACCTGATGTCGGCATCCTTCAAGCTGATGGGGGGCGGCTTTGCGCAGCACGTGCTGACGGTGGCTTCCGATCCGCTGGCCGCCCTCTTCATGGGTGTGCTGGCGACCAGCCTGGTGCAAAGTTCGTCCTCGATCAGTTCGATCGTGGTCGGCCTGGTGGCCGCCGGGGCCATTCCCCTCGAGCTCGCCATCCCGATGATCATGGGCGCCAACATCGGCACCACCGTGACCAATACCATCGTCTCGATGGGTCATCTCAC
Organism: uncultured bacterium; assembly: GCA_964654025.1. Lineage (GTDB taxonomy): Bacteria > Eisenbacteria > RBG-16-71-46 > CAIMUX01 > WJJG01 > CAYQJL01. Next base: position 1,149 of record CAZZIF010000215.1, on the reverse strand, counting down.
CCGCCGCGGCGAATTCGAGCGGGCTTTCGCCGCCGCCACCGTTCACGACTTCTTCAACGTCCTGGCCGTCCTCGTGCTCTTTCCCATCGAGGTGCTCTTCCATCCGATCCAGCAGTGCGCCACCCTGCTGTCGAGCGCGCTGTTCGGTTTCGCCGGCGTTTCGATGATGAGCCCGCTCAAAGTGGCCGTCAGACCCGTCACGGGGCTCCTGGAGACCATCCTGCCCTACGGCCTCCCGCTATTGGGGCTGGCCTTGGCAATGCTCTTCGTTGCACTCTCGCAGATGGTGCGGGTGATGCGCCAGCTCGTGCTGACCCGGATCGAGGGTCTCTTCGACCGCGTGCTCTTCCGCAACGATGCCGCCGGGTTCGTGCTGGGCTGGCTTCTGACTTCGGCGGTCCAGAGCAGCTCGGCCACGACCTCGCTGGTCGTGCCCCTGGTCGGCTCGGGGGTGCTTTCGGTGCGCCGGGTGTTCACCTACACGCTCGGTGCCAATCTGGGCACCACCGTTACGGCGCTGCTGGCGTCCTTCGCGACCGGCTGCGAGATCGGGCTGACGGTGGCGTTCGCCCACATGATCTTCAACATCTTCGGCACCATCATCTTCTACCCCTTGCGAGCCCTGCCGATCGGCCTGGCCACCCTGGTAGGCCGGACCGCGGCCCGCTCAAAGCGGCACACCATCTACGTCCTCGCGGGGTACATCGTGCTCTACACCATACCCATCTTCTACGTCTTCATCCATTAGCCGTCCGAGGTACCACCATGATCAAGAAGCTCATGAGCATGTGGAAGAAGGAAAGCCTTTGCGAGGAGGCCTGGGAATCCTGCCTGGCCATGCTCCGCGAATCTCGCAGCATGTTCGCCGACGCGGTGGACTCCTTCGGCCAGGAGCAGCCGCTCCATGACGACATCTACCGCCGCGATCGCCAGATCAATCGATTCGAACGCAAGGTACGGCGCAACATCATCACCCACCTGGCGGTCTCGACCGATCCCGATGTGAACACGGCCCTGGTACTGACCTCGATCGTGGTCGACATCGAGCGTATCGGCGACTACACGAAGAACATCGTGGAGCTGGCCGCCATGCATCCGGGCGTCTTCCGGGGTGGTGAGCTGGCCAGTGACATCAAGGATCTCGAGACC
>CAZZIF010000214.1:0-7426 GCA_964654025.1 uncultured bacterium | reverse complement strand
CGCCGATCTCGAGTGGTTCCGCCTCTGGACCCTGCACGATTTGCACCAGCGGGCAACGCGCGAGCTGCGCGCGACGCTGCGCGCGCTCGAGCAGAATGTGGCTACCGGTGACCAGCCCCTGGTCGTCGAGATTGCCCCCGAAGCCGACCGGCTGTGGATCCGGGCCGTGCCGGGCGACGTGCACTTCATGGTCGAGAACCTGGTGGCCAACGCCTACCGGGCGCTCGGGGACGGGCCCGGGCTCGTCACCGTGCGGGCCTTTCCACTGAACGCCTTCCTGGTCGTCGAGGTGGAAGATGACGGTTGCGGCATTGCCCCCGAGGCGCACGAACAGATCTTCGCCCACAAACGCCCCCGCGGCGACGGCCACGGTACGGGACTGGTCGTCTCCCGTCGTATGGTCCGGGATCTGCACGGCAACCTCGAACTCCTCGGTAGCGAGGTGGGCAAGGGCACGACGTTCGCGCTGTTCCTGCCGCTGGTATCGGCGCCGCCCGACCCGCTCGAACTGCCTGCGCAGGAGTCTTGCACGGATCTGGTGATGTGCTCCACCGGATGCCCAGACCAGCACCACCGCGGTGAGGCGGAGGAGGCGCCATGAGAACCCTCAGACCGGCCGGTGGGGATTCTGCGTCTCCGACCCGCGAGCCCAAACCGCGACTGCTGATCGTCGACGACGATGAGCAGTTTTGCCAGATGATGCGCCTCGAGGTGGACCCCGATCATCATCTCGACGAGGCCCACTCGGCCGCGGAGGGCTGGCAGAGAGTCCTGCAGATCAATCCCGACGTCGTTCTCCTCGACGTCGGGATGGAGACCAAGGACGCCGGCCTCGGCTTGCTCAGGAAGATACGGACACTGCCCACGCCGCCGGCGGTGGTCATGATCACCGAGCACGACGACGTGAGCACGATCGTCAGCTCCATGCAAGGCGGCGCGGTCGAGTACGTGACCAAGCCGCCTCGCCGGAAGACACTACGCCAGGCCGTCGAACGCGGCATCGAGAACCGCCGCCTGCGGATGGAACTGGCGCTACGGTCCGAGCGGCTTCCCGACCTCGCGCGGCAACCGATCATCGCCCGGGACCAGCGCATGCAAGGCGTTCTGAAGCGTGTCGAGAAGGCCGCGCGCACCGACGTCCCGGTGATCCTCACCGGCGAGACCGGGACGGGCAAGGACCTGATGGCGTATCAGATCCACGCGCAAAGCCGCCGCAAGACCGGCGAGTTCGTTGCCTTCAGCTGCAATCGCCAGAACGAAAGCCTGGCCCTCAGTGAGCTGTTCGGCTATGAGCAAGGTTCATTCACGGGGGCCGTCCAGCGGCGGCAGGGCGCCCTCGAGAAGGCCAACGCCGGCACGCTGTTTCTGAACGAACTCGGCGAGTGCCCGCCCCGGCTTCAGGAGATGCTCCTGAGCGCCAACCCTGACAGTCCGCACGGTTACGAACGCGTCGGGGGCACACGATTCGAGTCCGACTTTCGACTGGTCGCGGCCACCAGCCGCAATGTTACGCGCATGAGGCAACAAGGTCTGCTGCGGGATGATCTGTACAACCGGGTGGCTGGGTTCTGGATTCATATCCCGCCCTTGCGTAGTCGTCCGGATGACATCCTTCCCCTCGCCCAGTCCTTTCTGGAGACCGCGTGTGTGAAGGCCGAGCTGGCCCCGAAGACCTTCGCTCCGGCCGCCGCCGAGGCGCTGTTGCAGCATGAGTGGCCGGGCAATGTGCGCGAACTCGGCAATGTCGTCGAGGCGGCGGTGACCGAGTGCGTCACCGGCACCACGATCGAACCCTGGCATCTGACCGGGCTCTACCCGCCGGCTGGCGAACCGGTGCTGCCGTACGAGGAGATGAAACAGCGAACCGTCCGATCGCTCCAGCGCCGGTATCTTCACGAACTCCTCGCCGAAGCCCGCGGGAACGTGCAAGAAGCCGGCCGCATCAGCGGGGTCGCCATCGGAACGCTGTACCGCTGGGCCAAGGAATACGGGATCGACCCGGACGCCTACCGAGACGGAGCGGGAGAGTGAGAGGATCACGGTCGATCGAGCGGCACGCGATTGCACGGTAGCCTGCGTTCACCCAGCACCATCAGCTGATTCGGGTGCCGGGGTGACGCCCCTCCCCTCCCTGGAGCGCTACAAAGCAGAAACCGTGCCGGTGGCTGGTCCGGAAGCTCCATTTGGGCCGACGTATGTAAGCTGCATTCGGAGAACCAATTGCTGGGACCGCGATTCCGCCCCCGTCCTTCTGCGGCGGCCCCGGATTCTCCTGAATGTGAGGGCTAGGCGGACTTTCATTGTAATTGGCTGTTCTGAATGGCATTACGGGCGAAGGCGTATGTGAGACCGGATCCGTTGCCGACGCCCTGTTGCCGCGCGGAGCCCGGCATCCGGCGTCCGGCGCCTGCATCCGGCGTCCAGCGCCTGCGTCCGGCGTCCGGCGTCCGGCGTCCGGCGTCCGGCGTCCGGCTCGCCGAGCCGGCCGGTCAGAGAGTCGTAGATAGGAGGGGGAACTCATGGCTGCCGAAGAGAGAGCCATGTCGACATCCCGGCGGGCATTCCTGAGAACCCTGGGGCTGGCCGGCGCCGCGGGCGCCGTCGCCTCGATGCCCGAAGCCAGGGCGTCTTCATCCGAGAATGAGTTCGTCACCGTACTCGACATCGGTAGCTGCATCGGGTGCGGCGCCTGCGTCGAGGCCTGTCACGAGGCTAGCGCGGGCAAGTATCCCGACCCGCGGAAGCCCTACCCCAAGATGTACCCGAGCCGGGTCAAGGTGGCCGAGTGGTCGGACAAACGCGACGTCGTCGACCGGCTGACGCCCTACAACTGGCTCTTCCTCCAGCACGCCGAGGTACAGTATCAGGACAAGACCTACGAACTCTCGATTCCACGGCGCTGCCTGCACTGCACCAACCCGCCCTGCGCCAATCTCTGCCCCTGGGGTGCCGCGCGCAAGCAACGCAACGGCATCGTCCGTATCGACGAGGAGATCTGCCTCGGAGGCGCCAAGTGCGCGGACGTGTGCCCCTGGAGCATCCCCCAGCGCCAGACCGGTGTGGGCCTCTACCTCGACCTCTTGCCCTCCTTCGCCGGCAACGGCGTCATGTACAAGTGCGACCGCTGTTACGATCGCGTCGAGCGCGGCGGCGTCCCCGCCTGCATCGAGGCCTGCCCGGTAGGCGCGCAGCGCATTGGCCCGCGCCGCGAGATGATCGCCTACGCACACCAACTCTGCGAACAGACGAACGGCTTCCTCTATGGCGAGATTGAGAACGGCGGCACGAATACCCTCTACGTCTCTCCGGTCCCGTTCGACCTGATCAACGAGGCGGTTGAGAAGGGACCCGGCAAGCCGCACATGGCCCCGGTCGAGAACCAAATGGAAACAGCGGAGAATCTCTCGTGGGCACTGCTGGCGGCCCCGCTGGCCGGCGCCGCCGCCGGGCTTCTGAAGACCGGCACGCGCTTGCTGAAGGCCTCGGAGAGCCCCGGCGGCGAGCGGGAGAACACGACCGCCATGCGGGAGGCAGGCACGACCACCGCGCGGGACGAGGGCACGACAGCCGGGCCGGAGACAGGCAAGACCACCGCGTCGGAGGCACACGATGAGCGCTAGACTCTTCCCCCGCTGGCTGACTGTCGCGATGGGCCTCGTGGTCGGCGCGCTGGCGCTCAGCGGGTTCGGCCAGATGCCGATCTTCAAGCGCTACTACCTGGCCGACATCCCGGGAATGGGATGGCTGGCCGCCTACTATGTTACGCACACGATCCACTACATCGGGGCAGCCATCTTCCTCGGGCTGCTGGCCTACATGGTCGTCGTCTACTTGCGCAGCCGCGGAGTGGGCGTGAGAATCACGACATCGGGGACCCTGCGCGCCGGCGCGGTGGCCATCATCGTGGTGACCGGAATCCTCCGCGTGCTCAAGAGCCGGCCCGACATCTACCTGGGAGCGAACACCGTGTTCGCGATCGATCTGGCACACCTGGCCGGCGTCATGCTGTGGGGACTCCTGGCGCTGGCCGCGGCGATCGTCCGACGCCGGCCCTACGTCCGGGTGTAGAACAGGGCGCTGTCACGCAGAAGGATACGGCGCGACAGCAAGAGGCCGGCTGTGAGGAATCATCGGAAAGGAACAGATCATGCCCATCCATGCCAGACCTGTGACGCGTAGGCCGGCCATGACTGTCGCCGCGGCGATCGTGCTGCTGACCGCAGCTGCCGCGCTCTCGCCCACTGCCGCGCTGACTCCCACTGCCGCGCTGACTCCCACTGCCGCGCTGACTCCTACTGCCGCGGCGCAGACCGAAGAGGAGGTCTCGAGTTCGACCCTCGAAGCCCTACCCGGCCCCGAGCGTGTCGGCGGGGCGGGCCTCTATGGCCTCCTCCAATCGCGTCGCTCGCTGCGTAGCTTCACCGACGAGCGCCTCACGCCCGAGGAGATCGCGCAGCTGCTGTGGGCCGGGCACGGCACGACCGGCACCGACCGGTTCACCCATCATACGATCCCTTCGGCTGGAGCCCTCTACCCGATCGAGCTGTTTCTCCTCGACAGCCGCGGGGTAGCTCGCTACCACCAGGCCGACCATGCTCTGGTCTGGCAAACGCGGGACGATCAGCGCAGCGACCTGGCTCGCGCCTGCCTCCAGCAGATGTGGGCCGCCGATGCCCCCGCCATCATCGTCGTGGCGGGTGTACCCGAGCGGACCACCACCAAGTATGGGGACCGGGGAGAACGCTACGTGCAGATCGAAGCCGGTTGCGTGCTACAGAACCTGTTGCTGGCCGCGACCGAGCTGGAACTGGGGGGCACTCCGATCGGGGCCTTTCGGGACGAGGAGGTTTCCGGTTTGTTGCAGCTTCCTCCGGGCTGGGAACCGTTGCTGGTCGTCCCGGTGGGTCACACCGCGCCCTAGCGTGAACCGCCCCCACGTGACTGGCCTCTGGCAGTCGATGACTGGCTAGAGTAGAGTGGCGGGCAGAGGCTCGATTCACCCTCAACGCAAGGGAGGCACCACGATGTTCTACAAACAGTTCACGGACGTGCCCTCCAAGCCAGTGGCCATGGAAGGAGCCGTTGACGTCACCATCCGTGAGGTCTTCACCGAGCGAGACGGCACCCCCACCTTCCAGCTGCGCATCTTCGATGTGGCGCCCGGTGGCCACACGCCCCTGCACCAGCACGACTACGAGCACGAGATCTTCGTGCTGGCCGGCCGGGGAGAGGTCACGCTCGGCGAGCAGGTCCATGACATCGAACCGGGGAGCACCGCACTCGTCCAACCCAATCTGCTCCACCAGTTCCGCAACCCTGGCGAGGCACCCTTGCTCTTCATCTGTCTGATTCCAAATCGTGAGTCGCATTGATGGTCGAAGGTCGCGATTACCAAGCCGGACCCCCGCCTTCGCCTTCGCCGTGGCCACCGCCTCCCTCCCCCGCCACACGGCCGGGGCTGGGCGAAGCCGTGTTGCTGCTGCTCTTGATGGGCATCACGACCATGATCGCGGTCATGGCCCTCTACCTGGGCGACGAGCAACGGGACCTCGACATGCTGCTCATGGGCATCCTCGAGGTCTTGGCCATCACGCTTGTGCTGTTGGTTGGTGTGCGCCGCGTTGGGTTGCCGACCACAAGGGTTCTGGGGTTGCGGGCCGTCCCACTCTGGCTATGCCTTATCGCGGTACCGCTGGCGATGGCCGTGGGCACCGTGAACTCGGCCCTGGAGGCACCGGTACGCAACGTGATGCCGATCCCCGAGGAACTCCTGCTCGAGCTGGTCACCCTGCTCTATCCCGAGACGACGCTCGACTGGGTGCTGATCCTCCTCCCGACGGCCTTGCTGGTGCCGGTAGGGGAAGAGCTGCTCTTCCGCGGGCTGCTCTTGCGTGGCTTCCTGCTGCGATATGGAGCCACCCCGGCGCTGGCGCTGACCTCACTGCTATTCGCACTCGTTCACCTGAATCCTTGGGCTTTCGCCGGCTACTTCATCGTCGGGTGGGTGCTGGGGTGGCTCGTGCTGCGGTCGGGCAGCGTGTGGCCGGCGATCATCCTGCACGGAGCTTACAATGCGTTGGCGGTCATCCAGACCAAGACGCTCATCGATGGACCGCCCACGCTCGAATCGATCCGCGCCGCATCCGAGAGCTGGTGGGACGCACCGGTGACAATCGTCATCTCAGCGCTTGCGTTGGTCCTCATGGTTCTGCTAATCGAGTCTCGAAGTCGCCAGGATCACCCCTGGGTCATCGACGAGATCTCCTTCGGCCGATAGGCGTCCGGCCGAAGGGCGCCGGGCCGAGGAGCGCCGGGCCGAGGGGCGCCGGGCCAATACGCGTCCGGCCGAAGGGCCTCGGGTCGATCAAGCCGGGTCAACAAGGGAGTTCATTTCTTAGGAGGTGTCTCATGGAATCATCCCCCGGTGCGCAATACAACGATAGCTCTCCGGTACTCTCCCTCACCGTCGAGGAGTTCAAAGACCTGGTCGCTCGTGTCGTGCGAGACGACGAAGAGATCGACGTCGAACTCGCCGGCCGTTTCGACGGTGGTGAACTCGTCATTCGGCCCAACCGCCCGGACCTCCAGGAGAAGGTCATCCCCATCGATAGCTTCTTTCACAAGATCGTCATGCTCCGCGATCGGTTGCGGGTTCTAGAGCAGAAGATCAACAGCAACAGCAAGCTCAGCGACAGTGACAAGGTGGAACTGCAGCAATTCATCACTCGCATCTACGGGTCACTCACGACATTCAACATCCTCTTCCAGTACCGGGACGACCAGTTCCGGGGGCAGAGCGGGCGGGGGTAGCCGGTTCCCGGCAACCGTCACATTCCGCTAGACAGAATCCCCCGGGAGCCCAAAAATGGGGCCCGGAATGACCGGGATGAAGTCCGGGACGATGACCGGGACGATGACCGGGACGATGACCGGGACGATGACCGGGACGAAGTCCGGGCGGATGTGTCTTGGTCGTGGACATCTATGAAGGAGGTTTCAATGAGAGGCTCCCAGGGGATGGTGATCTGTCTGTTGGCCGCGGCCATGCTGCTCATGGCTGGCTCGGCTGAGGCACAAAGCAAGTCGCGGTTCGGCGTGGGTTATTCGGTCACACACTATGACCCCGCCTATGACATCACATTCCACATGCCCAAGTTCGTGTTTCAGTCCGATGTGTTTACCGCCGGGGGCGGATTCCAGCTGCACTCGGGTGAGGACATCACCAACTTCATCCTGGAATTCGATTTCGCGGCCAAGGCAATCAAGCACCGGTCGGGAAGCATCAACTTTGGCGGCCAGATGCACCTCATGACCGACGGCGTCGTCAGCCAGAATGCCCAGGGCAAGGTCGAGAAGGACGCCATCTTCGGTTTCGGAGGCTTCGCGGAAGGCATGGTCGAGGTGGCCCCGAATATGAGCGTGAGCG
>CAZZIF010000213.1:0-7471 GCA_964654025.1 uncultured bacterium | reverse complement strand
GCGCCGATCGCGTCGTTCCCATGCCCGTATGTGCTATAATGGAGTGGATTCGCGCGCGCGCCCCGCGCTGCGCGTGTGGGCTGGCGAATGACTCTTGGGGTTCGGCTCTTGTGTAGGGTCCGGACAGCTGATCTTCGGAGGGATGCATGCGTGGTCGTACCATCTTCTTTGTGCTCTTGGCGGTCTCGGGGCTGGTCCTCTGCACCGGGGGACTCGTGATCGATCCGGACACGCAGACCGAGCCGGTCCTGCGTACCGAACCCGATCCGCGCTACTTCACCTACGAGGAGGTGCTCGACCTCTTCGACACCTACGCCGCGCAGTACCCGGACATCTTTCACCGGGAAATCATCGGTTACACGGGTGTCGGCAACGAGCCGATCTGGGCGGCGAAGATCTCCGACAACGCCTCCGAGCCCGAGCCCGAACCCCGCGTCATCATCCATGCGGCCCAACATGCCAACGAACTCAACGGCATTGGGGCGATCATGCACATGATCGAGCGCTTGCTCACCGGCTACGGCCAGAACTCCTACTATACCGAACTCGTCAATGATCTCGAGACCTGGTTCGTTCCCATCATCAATGTCGACGGCCACCGCAAAGTCTACGCCGGGCTCGAGGACTGGGAGTGGATCCGCAAGACGACCCGCGACAACGACCTGAACGGCTACTACACCTTCCCGGAGGACGGGGTCGATCCCAACCGCAACTGGGACTACAGATGGGCCGCGTACGACTCGACCAACTACGAGAGTTCCCGCTACAAGGGACCCTATCCGTTCTCGGAAGCCTGTGTTGTCGTAACCCGCGACTTCGTTCTGCGCGAGCGCCCGGTGATCCTCATGGATCTGCACTCTCCGGATGTGCCCAGCATCGGCAACAAGATCTGGTGGCCCTGGTACGACCCCGACACCTGGCAGGAAAGTGTCGATGGGGACATCTACCAGCCCATCAGCCAGGCGCTGGGTTACAACACGCTCACCGAGAGCGGTGGCTATTACAACGGCGGCGGCGCCGCCTACAATAGGCTGCCGAAGGAGCAGTGCTGGGTCTACAAGAACACCGGCAGCTGCGCGCTCCTGATGGAGATCTCCCTGCAGTTCTGGTGGACCGGCGCCATGGTCGATACGGTCGCCCACCGGGTCGGCCGCGGTCTGTTCTACCTGCTCGAGAAGGCGCACGACGGGCCGGGCCTCACCGGCACGGTCACCAACTCGCTGACCGGTCAGCCGGTGATCGCCGACATCCGCGTCAACCAGTACCACGACCCCGACATCGGCCCGCGGCTCACCGAGGCCTCCCACGGCAAGTACTGGCGCTTTCTGCCGGCGGGCAGCTACAACGTGGTCGTCACTGCCGAGGGGTACGACACCGAGTACGCCAGCATCTACGTCTCCTCCTCGGGATGGACCGAACTCAACGTCCAGCTCGATCCCGAGCCCGCTGGGGTGGACGATGCGCCCACGCCCACTGGGGATCGGATCCTGTGGGCCGGTACGCCGCTTCACCGCGGTGATGCCGTTCACTTCCGGTTGGCCGAGCCCGCCGGTGTCCGTCTCGAAATGGTCGATGCCACCGGCCGAAGCGTGAGCACCTTGGTTGCCGGCGCGTATCCAGCGGGTGAGCACAGTGTCAAGCTGGAGGCCGATGTGCGGGCGGGGACCTACTTCCTGAAGCTGGCCGCGGGGGATCAGATCCACACCTCGAAGGTGCTGATCGTGGAGTGATCGGCTGGCCGGGCCTGGGACGGAGATCTCGGGTAGGTCGCAGGTTTCGGATAGGTCGCAGGTCTCGGGCAGGTCGCAGCTCTCGGGTAGGTCGCAGGTCTCGAGCGGGACGGAGGGCTCGGGTGGGACGGAGGGCTCGGGTGGGACGGATCGCCTTTCGTTTGCTGCTGACCTCTGTCTTGTTTCTCCTGGGCGGTTCGCCCGCGGGCAGCCGCCTGCTGGGCGAGATCCGTGATGGTGCCGTCTATGTTCGCGGCAGTGATCTCGAGGTCGTGGTTTCCTACTCGCCTGCCTACCTGACCGACTGGAACAAGAACTTCGTCTACTTCCAGTCGCCCACCGGCAAGCTGATCGAGCGCACTGAACTGGACTTCGGGGACGCGCAGGGGAGCTTCACCTACACCCTGGGCCCGGAGTACGGCGACTACGTGATCACCTTCGCGCCGTACACGCACCGCAAGTTCATCGTCGAGGTGCCCGACGGCACGCCCCTGGTGTTCCGGCCCACGAAGTTCCACACGAGCATGCACGTCTGGTCCGCGCTCAACCGGTTTTACTTCTTCGTCCCCGAAGAGACATCCGGCTTCGCGATCCACGGCCGGCGACCCGCGGCGAGCTACGCCGACTCGCTGGTGCTCTACGACCCGCAGGGTGAGCGAGTGACCGGCCTGCTTCTTCCCTTCCCGGGCGTGCACGCCTTCTATCCCTTCGCCAGTGACTCGATCGACGCGCCACAGAGCGGATTCTGGCGGGTCGAGTTCCCCAATCCCGGTAGCGGCAACAAGGTCGCCTTCTGGGTCGACGGTGTTGCGAATGACTTCGTGGTTGATCCGGCCGACTGGTTTTCTCCCGAGCACGAGGCGGGCGCCAGCCAGGTGACCGCGGGAGGTGTCGCAGGGACGGCCGGGATGTTGGGTGGGTTGGTCGGCGGCAACCCGCCGGACGAGTTGATCGAGAGCATTGTCCACCTGGGTTTGGAGAGCAGCAACTATTACATCGGCCAGCGCTGGCGTGAGCCGGCCAACGATAACGCCGACCCGTTCGAGATCGACTGGTCCGGATTCAACTGGGACGACGACGCCCGTATGGAGCTCTACACCGGCGATCCGTGCCACCTGGAACTGTCCTCGATCTTTCAGCCGGCCGACTGGCTGCCGCACCCGCTGGTCGACCCAGAGGATCAGGAGGAGCTGGCCGAACTGCTCGAGGCCTACCTCATCCACCACAACGTCCACCATGGGCGAGGGCAGGTCCATGTCACTCCACTCGACGAGCCGAACATCAGGGGCTACACCGCCTCCGACTACGCCCGTCTGGCCCGGACGCTGGGCGCGCGCAAGAACGGTCATCCCGATTCGCTGGTGTCATCGGCGAAGCTTCTGGTGCCCGCCTCCTCGAACTTCAGCGAAGTCTGGGCTGGAGGAGAGTTTGGTATCGAGTGGGCCCGCCAGTGCTATCAGCTCTACGACGCCGACGTCGACGGCATCAACGTCCACCTGTGGAACTGGCGCAGCCTGCTCGACCACCATCGTTTCGGCCGGGAGATCGAACTCGCTCATGAAATCATTGCCACCTACGACAGTGACGGCGACACGCTCGAGGCGATCGTCATCGATCAAACGAACATCTGCAGCGGGGCCGACAGCTCGCCCTACCAGGTCAACACCTTCTACGGTGCGCTGTGGTGGGCTGGCGTCGTCTGTCACACGATCGGAACCGGGTACGCGACGGCGGTCCACTTCTTCACAACCATGGACGACGATCATCACCGCAAGGGCCTGATCTACGGTCCCGAAGGAAACTATGCGATCAAGCCGGTCGGTCACGCGATGAAGATGCTGATCGATGCGAAGCGAAGCGAGGTCGTTCGCGCCCGCTCGGACCATCCCGAGATCGATGTCCTCGTTACCGTGGACCGCCCGGGCAGGTTGCCGCAGGGCGGGAGCGGACGTGCCGATGATCCGGCTGAACCCGGTGCGGCCATCGTGCTGGTCAACAAGGGTCTGCGTACCAACCAGGTGGACCTGCAGATCGAGCTGCCGCCGGAGATGCCCATGGCCTACACGGTCCAGGTCTGGCGCTTCGCTGATGGGATGGCCCGGCCCGAGCCGGCCGGATCGTTCGATCTCAACGGTCCGGTGCTCGACGTCTCCCACACCTGCGAGCCATGGTCGATCTACACATTTCACCTAACCAGCCTGACCCAGGGCGTCGATTCCGGCTACGGTTCCGCGGATGAGCCGGCGACCGACCCTGAGAGCGGATCCAACGACGGTGCAGAACCCTCCGCCGATGAGGAGAACAGCGGCCTGCTGGTCGAAGATCTTAGCATCCGGCCCAATCCACTCACCGGTGGCGCCACGCTCCGCTTCGCGCCGGCGGGTCCCTGCGACGTGGATCTGGCGATTTACGATCTCCAGGGGCGCCTGGTCGCGAGGCTGCTGAACGCTGCAGGCGTAACCGGGGTCCAGTCGGTCCTTTGGGATGGGAGATGTAGCCGATCCGGCGACTTGGCTGCGTCGGGCGTCTATCTCTGCCGGCTCCAGATGAATGGCCGCGTGGTGCTGGCGGAAAGGCTGCTGGTTCTCCGCTGATACGAGCACGGCCGCCTCGATTGTTATGGATCGAAGCCTTTAATGGTGCTTATTCTCTGTCGGCTTGAGGTGTAGCTCCCGTACCGGTTCTTATCGTTCAGTGGGAGGAAGGATGTACATTCAGATCAGGACGCGAAGCTTCGGAATCCCAAGAATTGGCAGCGCCGTGATGCTGGCCTTGGTGCTTGTGCTGTGCGGACTGCCTGGATGCAGCAAGGATGAGAGCACTGAGCCTGAGATCAACGATGCCATCCCTACGACAATGGAGATGAACTCGGGGAACAACCAGTCGGCGGCGGCGGGTTCTGCGGTGGCCGTTGCACCCTCGGTCCTCATCAAGGATCAAGACGGCGACCCCTACGCTGGTCAGACTGTGGCCTTTACGGTCACCTCGGGAGGGGGGAGCGTCACCGGCACCACCGCAACATCGAACTCGCAGGGGATCGCCACTGTGGGCAGCTGGACGCTGGGAGCCACACCAGGAACGAACAGCCTTCAAGCGGTTGCGACCGGCCTGTCAGGAAGTCCGGTCACCTTCACAGCAACGGGAACCGTGTCTGATCTGCCGGAGTGGACCTTCATGGTCTATCTCGCGGCCGACAACTCTCTGGCTGTTGCCGGACTTCAAGACGTCGACGAAATGGAAGCCGCTGGCACGGATCCGGACGTCAAGGTGGTGGTCGAGATGGAGTTCAGCCGGAGCTATCTCCAACAAGCCGGGTGTGGCCTCGATTGTCTCAATCTCCCCAACTGGAATACGTTCCGCTACGTGATCACCGGAGACGACACCGGCAGGCAAGGAATCAATGGTACCGCCCAAGACATGGGCGCGCGAAACATGGCGGATCCCAACGAGCTCACGGATTTCGTCAGTTGGGCAATGCAGAACCATCCGGCGGAACGCTATGCCTTGATTCTGTGGAATCACGGTGGAGGCTACGTCGGGCTGATCGAGGACCAGACACAGGGCGGTCACGATCTCATGACGCTGAGCCAGCTCACGCAAGCGTTGAGCGGACTCGGTCCCATTGACATCATCGACTTCGATATGTGTCTGATGGGTGGCTACGAAACAATGGTATCGATGGAAGGCCTGGCGGATTATGTGATTTTCTCGGAGGAGGTCGTTCCGGGAGCCGGAAATCCTTATACACAGATCGTCGACGGTATCCAAGAGAATCCAGCGGCCGCGACGAGTACGATTGCGCAGCTCTTTGTGGACGAGTTTCATCAGTCCTATGCCGGAGGCAGAAGCTCGACGACGAAATCGGCCTACGACATGGCCAGGTTCGCAGAGTTCGACATAGCTCTGGATGCCTTGGCCAACAAGCTCAAGACCGATGTGAGTACGCTCTCGAGCGCGATCGGACAGGCGGCGGGCAACGCGCAAGCATACAGTTATAGGCAGCTGAAGGATCTGGTCGATTTCCTCACGCTGCTCAAGCAGGGAACCTCCGACACTGAGCTGCACGCACGGATCGATGCAGTGATCATGAATGCGACCAGCGATTTCCGCGTTGCCAATCGATATCAGAATGGCGGAGGCGGAGGTTACGGGCAAGAGCCGGATGTCAGTCGTTCAACCGGATTGCACATTCTGATGCCAAGCGGCGGTACGGCGGACCAGCTCGGATCGGATGGGGGTGGGTCTTTCGAATCGTATCAGGCGTTGTATCCAAACCAGGCCTGGACCTCCTTCCTCGCGGTCTGGCTGTCGGATGCACAAACCACCCCCACCCAGGACCCGGGCGAATCCGCCCTGGAGACGTTTCTGGTCTGGCATTCGGAGGCCATCCAATACGGCGTCGACATTGATCTGCTGGTGCTCGAACCGGACGGCAATATCTACGCCCCCTATATGGGACCGATCACACCCAACGGAACGTTCACCGAGGATTCATACGCGACGAGTGAGAGTTTCGAGGGCTACGCCATGAAGAGCAGTGTGGCGCAGGGAGACTACTTTTTCTTGGCCAATCTCTACTCCGATCCCCAGAACTACATGCCCTACTACGACATGCTGTACCGCCTCGGATCCGCCGAGGATCTCACGTCCTTCTTCGATCCAGACTACCCCTATCTTTCCATGGAGTATTCGTGGTTGGCCGACCCTGATCCGACCTGGGAGGAGTTGTTCGAAGGGGCCTATAGCGATCTGCAGGCCATCATGTACATCACCATCGGGGGGAAGGGGCTGCGAAGCGCGGGCGGCCCAGGGGCTTTGGTGAAGATTGCGGACGTGGAGACTCCAGGACGTCCGTCCCTTACGACCGCCCAGATCCGGACACTCGAGCGGGTGTTGTCAACCAAGCGTGTGGGAGGTAAGCGATGATGCGATGGATCGTGATCCTGATCGTGCTGGGATTCTTGACCGGTTGTCCGTCCAAGCAGCAGGCAAAATCGCCCGAGGGCAAGACACCAGATGCGCCGATGAGCATACCGGTTTCGAAACAGACCTCCGACCCACCGCTCGTCAAGGTAAGTGACCTGTTGTCTGCCCCGGAACTGGTTGGCAAGACCGTCCGAGTGACCGGCCGATGCATGGGATACGGATCGGAGCACGTGCTGGGAGCGCAGCCTCGCACCCGCAGCGATTGGGCGTTGGAGGATGACAGTGCGGCCGTCTACGTCACCGGCCCCTACCCGCCCGGTTGCTCGGGGACTCAGCCGGGTGAAGGGCCCGTGCTCGTGACCGGAATCGTAGCGGTCGATACATTGACTTCCTACGCGGATGGCGCGAAGTCACCGCGCTACTTCATTGTCGCGACCGAGGCTCCGAAGTAAGTTGCGAGGGGCGATGTGCATTGCCTCCAGCTAGGTCGTCTTCAGGAAGCCCAGCGCCGCGGTCGCGAGCTCGCCGGGGGCTTCCTCCTGCACGAAGTGGCCGGCGCCCGGTAGCCGGATCGTCTGCGCGCCCGGGAAGGCTTGCTGCCAACGTTTCAGCTCCTTCTCCCGAATAGGAGAGCCCGATCGGTCCGCCCCAGTCCAGATCGTTCATGCCAGCGCACACCCCCCCCGCGGGACCGGTCCGGACCGGATCCGTCATCCCGAGGTCAGCAGTTTGACAATGGCCGCCAGAGCCGAAGCCACCACCGTAGATGCCCATGAGGAAGTAGACGGGGTAGTACTTGGGGCTGATCTTCCCGA
>CAZZIF010000212.1:0-7490 GCA_964654025.1 uncultured bacterium | reverse complement strand
GGGAAGCGACAAGGCCGGAATGCAAGCGTAAGCGCCATGCCTTCCGGCCTTGTTGGGACGGGCCACCTGAGATGCCGTGCATTGGGATCTTCCCCCGCCCCGGGATCCAGGCTCGCCCGACTCCCGGCTCACGCGGGCCGCCCTAGCATGAGCATCGACGGACCCTGGATGCTTTTCGAGCCCTGTGGCCAGGGCACACCTGCAGGCCTCCGCGGCCTGCCCGGCTTCGCGGCCCGCAGGGCTTCGCGGCCCGCACAACTGCCCGTCGTGACATTGGGAGGAACGATCCATGACGAATGACGATCCGGGTCAGGATCTCGAACACGGCCATCAACCTCATGCGATTCGCTCGCGCATCGATGGTGACGGCGGGCACGGCCATCTGTCCGATGCCGTTCTGGGGGCGATGGACGGATCGATCACGACCTTCACGATCGTCGCCGGCGCGGTCGGAGGAGGCCTGACCGGTACGGTCATCGTGATTCTCGGACTCGCCAAGGTCGTCGCCGATGCCTTCAGCATGGCCGCCAGCAACTACCTGGGCGCGCGGAGCCGCGAGCAGGAGATCGAACAGGCCCGGGCGATGGAACGTCGCCACATCGAGCACGCCCCGGAGGGAGAGCGCGAGGAGATCCGCTACATCTTCCGGCAGAAAGGATTCACCGGGAAGATCCTGGACGAGGTGGTCGAGGTGCTGAGCCGCAACCCCGAGGCATGGGTGGAGACCATGATCAAGGAGGAGCTGCACCTTCCGACCAAGACCTCCCACCCCCTCAAGGCGGCGGCTGCCACGTTCCTGGCCTTCCTGGCCATCGGCGTGGTTCCGCTCGCGCCGTTTCTCTTGGCTCCCGAATCCATCGGGCGCGCATTCCTCATCAGCATGGCCATCACGGGGTTGGCCTTCGTCTTGATCGGACTGGTCCGCGGTATCGTCTTGGGCCAATCGGTGTGGCGGTCGGGACTCGAGACGCTTCTGACCGGAGGTGCGGCGGCGGCGGTAGCTTACGGCATCGGTTCTTGGCTGCGGCAATCCTATGGGATCGGATAGAGTGCGGAACTTCCCTCTCTCGGCAGGGTGACGTCACGAGATTGCGATTTGAGCGCGCAATCCGGTCGGCCGATCGGACGCATCGCTCGGACGCGGCGACCGGACACAGCGATCGGACGCAGCGATCCGGTCCGGCGTCCCGATAGGGCGATCCGGCGACCGTTGACACGGATCACGGAAGCTGGGTATCGTTTGTGATTCCTATTCGGGGAAGGTATCCGGGTAGTCCCCTTCGGTCGGTCGCCCCCGGCCCGGTCCGGGATGGCACCAAACCAGAACTGTGCGAATTGTGGACAGCCTGCTCTCGATCCTCAATCACCTGCTGCCCGCCCTGCTGGCGATGGCATGGGTGAACTACAGCATCTACTTCGTGCGCCGCGACCCGTTCGCGCAGCGCACCGCCACGCCCTTTCTGGTCGGCACCGTGGCGCTGCAGATCGTCTACGTCATCCTGCTCGGCATCCACTACCGGCACCATCTGATGGCCAACATCTACGAGGTCCTCACGGTCATCGCGCTGGCGCTTTCGATCGTCTATCTGATCGTCGAGACGGTCCACCGCAACAAGTCGATGGGCGTTTTCGTTCTGCCGATCATCTTCGGTTTCCAGCTCGCGGGCTCGGTATGGATTCAGCCGGAACATTCACTCGATCCCATCTTGCGGGATCCGATGTTCGGGTTTCACACCGGCACCATCGCGCTGGCCTACGCGGCCTTCCTGCTCTCGGCGGTCTACGGCGTGATGTACCGGGTCTTCTATGGCGCCTTGCAAGGTAAGCGCTTCGGTTTGTTCTTCGAACGCCTCCCCTCGCTCGACGACCTGTCGAAGATGACGATGGGCGCCACGAGCACCGGCTTCGTCTTCCTGTCGCTCTCGCTCATCTTCGGCATGGTCTGGGCAGGCCGGGCCGCGCCCGGGTTCTGGTCGGATCCGAAGTTCATCACCACGATGATCGTCTGGGCCGGCTACGGCGTGGCCGTCGTCGGCCACCACTTCGCCAAGTGGACCGGGCGCCGCATCGTCAATCTGAATCTCGCCGCCTTCGCGCTGCTCTTCGTTTCGTTCCTGGCCCTGCGCCTGTTCTTCGACACCTTTCACCGGTTTGGAGGATGATCCATGAGCACGCACGTATCCTCCAATCCGTTGAAGCCGACCGACCGTTGGGACGCCCATCCCCGCCGCGAAGGTGATGCCCCTTCGCTCCCGGGCAACGCCACCCTGCCCCTACACGATCAGCGCCGGCTCGTGTTCGTCGGCGCCAGCCACCGCACGGCCCCGCTCGTCCTGCTGGAAGCCATCGCGCTCGCGCCCGGCGACGTGCGCATCCTCTTGCCCGAGCTGCGTACACGGACCGGCGCGCAGGAGGTGATGGTCATCTCCACCTGCAACCGCACCGAACTCTACGCCACCACGGATGACCCGGTCGTCGCCATCCAGGAACTGGAGAACTGGCTCCTCGGCCGGGAGCGCGACGGCCACGGCCTCGCTCCCGATCACCTGGTTCTCCGACAGGACAGCGATGCGGTGAATCATCTGCTGCGCCTCGCCTGCGGTGTAGAGTCGATGATGCTCGGAGAGACCCAGATCGCCGGCCAGATCGAGTCGGCCCTCCAGCTCGCGCGTCAGGCCGGCACCGCCAAGGGCTATCTGACCCAGCTCGTCTCGGCCGCCTCGCGTACCTGTAAGCGCGCCCGCACGGAAACCGCGATCTCGACCGGCGTGGTCTCGGTGGCTTCGGCCGCCGCCTATCTGGCCCAACGCATCTTCGGCGATCTGGAGAAGCGCACCGCCCTGATCGTGGGCGCGGGCGAGACCGGCCGGCTGGCCGCCGAACACTTGCGGGGCCGCGGCGTGCGCAAGCTCATCTTGGCCAACCGCACGCTCTCGCGCGCGGAAGCGCTGGCGAAGGAGCTGGGCGGGCAGGCAGCGATCCTGGAGGTACGCGATTCTCTGCTCAGAGAGTCGGATCTGGCCGTTTGCGCCACCCACTCGCCCGCTCATCTGTTCACCCGCGAGTCGGTGGCCGCCGCCATGAAGGGACGCGGGGGCCGCCCGCTGCTCTTGGTCGATGTCTCCATGCCGCGCAACATCGATCCCCAGGCCGGCGTGATCGAGAACGTGTTCCTGCACGACATGCAGGATCTGCGCAGCATCGTCGACCAGAACCTGAGCCGGCGGGCCAAGGAAGTCCCCGTGGTCGAGCTCATCGTGGCGCACGAGACCGAGGGGTTCTTCCGACATCTGGCGGGCATACAAGCCGGACCCATGATCCGGGACCTTCGCGACCGCTTCGAAGCCGTGCGCCGGCATGAACTCGATCGTTTCGTGAAACGCTTCCGCGAGGAGGATCGCGAGCTCGCCGATCGCCTGACGCGTGACCTGATTCAGAAGCTGCTCCACCACCCCACGGTCGAGATCCGGGATGCCGCCCGGCATCCGGAAGCGAATAGCGAGAAGCTGCTGTGGGTTCGGCGCCTCTTCGGCCTGGATACGCGGGTGGGTGAGAGGAGCAAGAAGTGAGCACACGAGGAGTCCGCATCGGCACACGCCGCAGCCAGCTCGCCACCTGGCAAGCCGAATGGGTGGCCGCGAAGCTCCGTCACGCGCACCCCGGGCTCGAGGTCCAGATCGTGACGGTCCGGACACTGGGTGACCGGGACCGCCGCACCGCTCTGCATGGCATGGAACGTCAAGGCGTCTTTACCAAGGAGATCGAGGAGGCGCTCTTCGACGGCCGGTGCGACGTGGCCGTCCACAGCATGAAGGACTTGCCGGTGAGGTTTCCCGAGGGATTGCGCTTGGGCGCGGTGCTCGAGCGTGAAGATCCGCGGGACGCACTCGTTGCCCGCGGCGGTTTGACGTTGAACGAGCTGCCGCCCGGCGCGCGCCTCGGCACCTCCAGCCTGCGCCGGCGCTCACAGCTTCTGCGCGCACGCCCCGACATCGTTGTCGGTGATCTGCGCGGCAACGTGCCCGGCCGGATCCGGTCGGCGGGGGTACCGGTCGAGCCCGGCGAGGACGCTCCGCCCGACTCGCCCTACGATGCCACCATCCTGGCCGTCGCCGGGCTCGGCCGCCTGGGCTGGGCACGGGTCGTCAGCGAGATCCTGCCCACCGATGTCATGCTGCCGGCTCCGGCGCAGGGCGCGATCGCGATCGAGCTGCGCGCCGGCGACGAAGAGCTGCTCGATCTGCTCGGACCCTTGAATCACGCTCCGACCGCGCGCGCCGTCACGGCCGAGCGGGAGTTTCTCGAGGCGCTGGGTGGCTGGTGTCACGTGCCGGTCGGCGCCCTGGCCGAGATTGTCGATGCACGGGGCAACATCCACCTGAGAGGCTTCGTCGGCGACCCGGACGGAGGCGAGGTGGTCGAAGATCAGATCCGCGCCGCCGATCCGGGCGAGGCCGGCCGCGCGCTGGCCGCCCGTCTGGAAGAGCATGGCGCCAGGGAGATCCTGACACGGGTACTCGCCGACAGCGGAGATCAGCCGTGAGCGAGCTAGCGGGATCCTGCATCCTGATCACCCGGATGGCCGACGATAACGGCGTGCTGCAAGAGCGGATCGAGGCCGCGGGAGGAATGTCGCTCGTCATTCCGATGATTCGTGTCGCTCCGCCGGCGGACCCGTCCGCCCTGGAGCGGGCGCGTTCTTCCCTCGCGAGCTTCGACTGGATCGCCCTCACGAGCCGCCACGCCGCCCGCGCGCTGCTGACGGGCGTGGTGCGGGAAGGCGAGCGCCCTCGTATTGCGGCGGTCGGAGGCGCGACCGCCGCCGAGGCCGAGGCGTTGGGCTGGAAAGCCGACCTGGTCGCCGAGGGCAAAGGCGCCGGGGAACTGGCCGGCAGGCTCGCGATCGCCATGCCGGAAGAACAACTGCGTGACGCTCGGATCCTCCACCCCTGCTCGAACCTGGCGCCGCCCACGCTGGCCCGATCTCTGGCGGAAGCCGGCGCCACCGTGGAGCCGGTCGAAGCCTACCGAACGCTGCCGCCCGGCGATGCCGAGCGACAGGACCTGCTGGCGCACCTGGAGTGGATCAACGGCGCGGTCTTTGCGAGTCCGTCGGCCGTGAAGCATTTCCTGCAGGTCGTGGGTAGTACGAACCCGAGTGCGGCGACAACATCGCCTCGCGGCGGCGGGCCACCGTCGGCCTGGGCCTGGGCCTGCGCCGCCATCGGGGCCACCACCCGGGCGGCCCTCGAGGAGGCCGGCTTCGCCTACACGACCGCCGCGGCGCGGCCGGACGCCGACGCGCTGTTCGTGGCTCTGACCGAAAGCTGGAAGAGGAGTCAGGCATGAGCTTTCCCGATACCCGTCCCCGACGGCTGCGCCGCACGCCGGCACTGCGCGAGATGGTCCGCGAAACCGACCTGGGACCGGAGCGCTTGATCTACCCGCTGTTCGTCACCCACGGCACGGGCGTGCGCCGGCCGATCCCGAGCATGCCGGGTTGCCATCAGCTCTCGGTGGACCTGCTGGTGGAAGAGGCGGCCGCCGCCGGCGAACAGGGTGTGGGAGGAGTGATTCTCTTCGGGATCCCGAAGACGAAGGATGCCGAGGGCAGTGAGGCCTACGATACCGAGGGCATCGTGCCCGAGGCCATCCGCGCCGTGAAGGAGGCGCGGCCCGGCCTCTCGGTGTGGGCCGATGTCTGCTTGTGCGAATATACCGATCACGGTCACTGCGGCGTGATCAGCGACGGCGAGGTCGACAACGACGCCACCCTGCCGCTGCTGGCGCGCGCCGCGGTCGCCTATGCTCAGGCGGGGGCCGATGTCATCGCCCCTTCCGACATGATGGACGGCCGGGTGGCCGCGATCCGCCTCGCGCTGGACGACACCGGCTTCGCCATGCTGCCGATCGTCTCCTACGCGGCCAAGTATGCGTCGGCCTACTACGGGCCGTTCCGCGAGGCCGCCGGGTCGGCGCCGCAGTTCGGCGACCGCCGCGCTTATCAGATGGATCCGCGCAACGCCGAGGAGGCGCTGCGCGAGGTGGCGCTCGACCTGGAAGAAGGCGCCGACGTCGTGATGGTCAAGCCCGCGCTGGCCTACCTCGACATCATCCGGCGCGTGAAAGACACCTTCAGCGTCCCGGTGGCGGCCTACAACGTCTCGGGCGAGTACGCCCTCATCAAGGCCGCCGCCGAGAAGGGCTGGGTGGACCACGACCGGGTGGTGGCCGAAACGTTGCTGTCGATCCGCCGCGCCGGGGCCGACATCCTGCTGACCTACTTCGCCAAGGAGGCCGCTCGCATTCTCAAGGAGGTGCAGTTTTGAGCACGATGACCCGTTGGACGCCCGGAGCCAAGAGCCGCGATCTGTACCGGCAGGCCTGTGATCATCTGCCGGGTGGGGTCAACTCCCCGGTTCGCGCCTTCCGCGCCGTGGGATCTGAACCGTTCTTCGTTGATCGCGCGCAAGGAGCCCATCTGTGGGACGTGGACGGGAACCGCTACATCGACCACGTCATGTCCTGGGGCCCTTTGATCCTGGGCCACGCCGATCCCGACGTGACCCGCGCGGTCACCGAAGCCGCCACGCGGGGCACCTCCTTCGGCGCTCCTCACGCGGGCGAGGTCGAGCTGGCCGGGGAAGTGCGGCGGCTGATGCCCTCGATCGAGCGGATGCGGCTCGTGAGCTCGGGCACCGAGGCCACGATGAGCGCGGTGCGCCTGGCGCGCGGCGTCACGGGACGGGCCAAGGTGATCAAGTTCGAGGGCAACTACCATGGGCACGCCGACTCGTTCCTGATCAAGGCCGGCTCGGGGTTGGCGACCTTCGGACAGCCCGATTCACCCGGCGTGACCGCTGAGACGGCGGCGAATACGCTTTCGGTGCCCTACAACGATCTGGGTGCGGTGGCCGCTCTGATGCAAGAAGCCGGCAGCCAGATCGCCGCGATCATCGTGGAGCCAGTGGCCGGCAACATGGGCTGCGTCCCGCCGGCCGACGGTTTCCTGGCCGGACTGCGCATGCTCTGCGACAAGCACGGCGCCGTGCTCATCTTCGACGAGATCATCACCGGTTTCCGCGTCGCCCCGGGCGGTGCGCAGGAGCGCTTCCAGGTCACTCCCGACCTCACCACGCTGGGCAAGATCATCGGGGGCGGGCTGCCGGTAGGACTCTACGGCGGCCGCGCCGACCTGATGAAGTCGGTCTCGCCCGAGGGGCCCGTCTACCAGGCCGGAACCCTCTCGGGGAATCCGCTCGCGGTTGCCGCCGGACTCGCCACACTGCGCAAGCTGCGCACCGCCTCGGACCTGTACGAGCAGCTCGAGCACAAGGGAGCCCACCTGGAGGCCGGATTGCGCGAGGCTGCCGGGGCGGCGGGTGTACCGGTCACGATTCACCGCTTCGGCAGCATGCTGGGTCTCTTCTTCACACCGGGTCCGGTCACCACATGGGCCGAGGTCGCCCGGTCGAACCGCGACCGGTTCG
>CAZZIF010000211.1:0-7501 GCA_964654025.1 uncultured bacterium | reverse complement strand
CGCCATGACGCACGTGGGGATGCGAAGCTGGTTCGCCAACGCCGCCCGTACGCGAATCGGGAGCGGGCGAGTTGGGAGCGGTCGAGTCGGGAGCGGGCGAACGACAACTGTCGCGGTGGAACGGTCGGTTGCGAGGCGTCTGGTCGGGAGGTTCTTCTCCGCGTTGCGTTCGATCACGGGCTGCGCAATCACGCGGTGTCTGCCCCCGAGGCGGTTGGCCGCGTGGCGTCTGCCCCCGAGGTGGCTGGCCGCGTGGTGTCTGTCCCCGAGGCCGTGGGTAGCGTGGTGCCTTACCGCTGGCTGCCTGACCGCGGTGAACCTCACGATGGGATTGGCCTCGATCGCCGCGGCGCAGACGCCTGAGCAGGCCCCGGCGGCGCAGACACCTGAGCAGGCCCCGGCGGCGCAAACGCCCGAGCAGGCCCCGACGGCGCAGACACCTGAGCAGGCCCCGGCGGCGCAGACGCCTGAAGCAGGTCACGCACCGGTTGCATCCGATTCTGCGACGATTGCATCGTCGCGCGGCGAGCAGATCCCCTTGCCGGCACGGGTTCCTTCCGAGCGGCCAGCCTTTCTGCTGCCCGATGTCGTAGTCGAAGGAGAAGACCGCAGCCGCCTTGGAGGCGGTATACGAGTGCTGGAGATGGAAGTCCCGACCGTGCGTCCCCAGCAGGAACCCCTACCGGTCGATCCAGGCCCGAGCGCTTATGAGCACCGGCGTGGGATGCCATTCCGTATTGTTCTACCGGCGCGAACCAGTGTTCCGGACTGGCGCGGTGCGTTCCGAGTGGCGCCGTCTTCGGCTCCGGGTCTGAGCGCCACTGGCGTCCTGCTGCCGGGCTCTGCAGATCGATCACTCCTGCTGGGATGGCTCGACTGGCACCGGGATCGGCTGGAATCCAACGAGCGGTTGGCCGGTAGTCTTGGCTACGAGCTCCGTGATTCGGCCGCCGATCCGCGCACGCGCCTGAGCCTTGGAGCTGATGGTCAGCGTGAGGAGTGGACCCTCCACGCTGGTGGCAAGGACGTTGGTGAAGCCGCAGACGAGACACGTTTCTTTCGGGGTCGTCTGGAGCGGCGCGTCGGGGGGGCATCAGCCTGGTCGTCTGTGCTGGGGGTTGAGCCTTTCTACCAGCGCGCGAGTCTGCAGCGCCCGGTGCCACGCGCTACCGACGGAGCGCGTGACGAGAACTATCGCGCCGAGTGGGGCGGGATTGCGGGTACGATCGACCACGTGGGTCGCTGGGACGCCCGCCCAGCCCTGCGCGACAACGCGGCACGTGTTTTTGGAGAGCGGATCGGCCGCGACGCGCTCCTGCCCGAGTACCATGTTCGCGGCGAGTGGCTGCACGCCACCCGCGAGTGGGACGATCCGGTGCTGACTACCGCCGTCGACTCGAGTGATTCACGGTTGCGCTGGGACGCTCGGGCCGGCGCGAGCCTGGCCTGGGCCGGCGGGCGGCTGGTGTTGGGTGCGGCTGGTGCCGGATTCGGGGAAGAGCTGTTCGTGGGTCCGTGGGTGGGATGGGCCCGTGAGAGTGCGGAGGCCACTCTCGCATACCGGGTCGAGTTCCGCCCGGTGGCCACGTTCGCGGACCAGTATCTGTCCCTGGGCGAGTGGCAGTCCCATGGCGAGATGCCCGAACGGGAAGCCTTCGGGCTCATGGGCCACCGCGGCCTGACGCGAGACGGAGCGCCCCATGCGGCCTGGCGATCACGGATATGCCGGCAACCAGCCGGGGCGATCGTAGATCCCCACCTGCCCATGCAACGGGCCTGGCCCCGACTGACGGGCAAGGTCATCCTGACGCGCGATACGTTCCACCTGTCCGGCGGACTGGCGGTGGCGCGCCTGGAGGACCCGTTAACGTGGCAGGCAGTGAGCGACACCACTGCCGAAGGCCTCTATCAGCTGACGACGGCCGAGAACCGCTACGTGGCGAGGGTCGAGTGCGAGAGCCGGTATGACCCTCATCCGAATCTGGGATTGACCTGGGCTTACGCGGCCAGCTGGGATGAGGGTTCTGGGGCGGACCGTCTCGCGTTCTTGCCACGGAACGACCTGTTCGTCGGAGTGGGCCGGGACCGGCCGGGGTACTTGTGGGGGGTGGGAGTGCAGCTTCGCGACGACGCTCCGGGCCTGAATAAGGGCTTCGCGTCGGTGAGCGCCAGCGTTGGCTACCGGTTCAGAGAGGGACGAGTGTATGTGCGCGGCGTCAATCTTACCGGAGAGGATGTCATCTACTTGCCGGGTCGAGGACGCGATGACATCGAGGTGCAGCTGGTCTGGGAGCAGGCGCTGGTTCGCACCTCTCCTTGACATCGAATCGCAGAACTGAGAAGTAAATCGCGGTTTCGCGACCCGCGATGCTTTGGAATCACTCGGAGTGACGAGTTGGTGAGTTGGTGAGTAGGTGAGTCGATGAGCTGAAGCCCGGTTGAGCGCTGAGCGCTGAGCGCAGGGTTGGTGAGTCGATGAGCTGATGGCCGGTTGAGCGGTGGGCAATGGGTTGGTGAGTCGATGAGCTGATGGCAGGTTGAGCGGTGGGCAATGGGTTGGTGAGTCGATGAGCTGATAGCCGGCTGGGCGCTGGACGATGGGCTGGTAAGTCGATGAGATGATGAGGTGAGCATGTCGGTGTTGATCAAAGGCGGGATCTTGATGATCCCCATCGCGATCTGTTCGATCGTGGCGGTCACGATCATCTTCGAACGGCTGGTGAGCATTCGGCGCATGCGTCGCCAGAACAGCCGCTTCGTGGAAGCGATCCGTGGTCGGATCCGCAAGGGCAACCTGGACGAGGCGATCGCGATCTGCGAGGAGCTGCCGGAGGCGCCGCTGTCGGCGATCTTTCTCGAGGCGCTTCGTCACGTGCCCCTGGGAGAGAAGCGCACGCGGGAAGCGATCATGGAAGCCGGGGAGCGACAGGCGGAGCGCATGGAGAAGAATGTGGCCGGCCTGGCGACGATCGCCGGCGGGGCACCCCTGTTGGGATTCCTGGGAACCGTGCTGGGGATGATTCAGGCCTTTCAGCGCATCGAGTCGCTTGGCGGCAATGTGGACGCCAGCGTGCTTGCCGGGGGCATCTGGGCTGCGTTGCTGACGACCGCCGCAGGACTCACCGTAGCCGTGCCGACATACTTCGCGCACAACTACATCGTGGGGCGTGTGCACAGTGAGATTCTGGAGATGGAAGATCGCTCGCGAGATTTGATGTACCTGCTTACCACCGGTGAAGATCGAATTGGCGGCCGGGGTTCACCGATTATACCGCGGGAAGAGCAGTAGCGTGACGGGCGCCGCATCCGGCCGTCGGGTGCTAAGTGCGAGGTAGCGACATGCGGTTCAAGAAGAGACGAAGAATTGTCAGCGCTCTCGAATCGACAGCGATGGCGGATATCATTTTCCTCTTGCTCATATTCTTTCTTCTGTCATCCTCCTTTATCTTGCAGACCGGCATTCGAGTGCAGTTGCCGCAAGTCAGCAAGGTCGAGCGTGAGGTGCGCAAGGAGGTGGTCGTCGCCCTCACGGCCGACGAGGAATTGTTCTTAGACGGCGTCAAGATCCCATGGACTCACTTTCATGATCGACTCCAGAAACGACTGGCTGAGACGGGCTCGAAGACCGTCATCGTCAAAGGTGACGAAGCCGTGCGCCTCGGACGAACTGTCCAAGTCATGGATATCGCCCGACAGGCCGGAGCCGAGCAGCTGGGTATCGCCGCCCGGCCTCTGTCGGAGAGAGAAGGGCGTTAGGGGGTGGGCATGGAGCACCCCCGGCCGAATCCCTTGCTGGCGTCCGGCGACGCCTGGGAGCACCGGCGCGGACACGCCCGAACCAGGTGGGCACTCCTAGTATCGGTGATTCTGCACGCGGCGGGCTTCTATTTCGCGGATGAGCTCTTGGAGGTCAAGCCGCTGCGTACAGTGCAGTCTCCGTTCCTAGTGAGTTTGGTGGTGCCCGAGGCGGAGCCCGAAGCCCCAGCCGAAGAAACGCCGTCCGAGGAACGGGAGGCCACGGCCGTAGTGGAAGAGGAACTTCCGGAAGAACCGCCAGGGATGGTCGAAGAGGAGGCCGCGGGCGAACCGGAAGCGCCGGTACTGGAACCGCCCGAGAACGAACCGGACACACCGGCGCCGCTCGAGCAGCCCCCGCGCGGAGATTCGAGCATGGTGGAGGCTGGCCCGCCGGTGCGGGTGCGTAGGGATGTGGCCGGAGAGGCCGTCCGGCGGCTGCTCGAGGAGATGGATCGGGTGACGCCCCTGCCCCCCAGCCTTGGTGAGGAGCGGGCAGAGGGGGAGCAAGTGCCGCTGGCCGAGGATGCGCCACGCGGCGCGTCGGCGGGCATCGAAGGTCCGCTGGGAGAGCGCGGCATCCTGTACGTCGAGTATCCACCATGTCCGGCATGGGCGCAGGAGGCCGGCATCGAGGCGGAGGTACGCTTTCGCTTCTGGGTATCACCCGCCGGCAATGTGGTGCGGATTCGTGCCGTGCGCAAGAGCGCCTATCCAGAGTTTGAGTCTTTGGCCCGCGAAGCACTCTCACGCTGGCGGTTCGAGCCCTTGCCGCGCGGAGCACAGAGGGACGAATGGGGTGAGGTTCCCATCATCTGGCGTCTCGAGCGAGCGGAGCCACCAGAGCGTGTTCGCTAGACGTTCGGTAGACCTTCCGTGTGGCTGCTGCTGGGTACCTTTCCAGGCGTTCGATGGGCCATCTTGCCTCTCGCCGCTCGGGCCGCTGGGTCAGGAGGCCGAGGGCCGTTGCAATTGGCGCCCCGGCGAGTTGCTTGTCGGTACCCTGCCGGTACCCTGCAGGGATCCTGCCGGGATCCTGTCGGTACCCTGCAGGGATCCTGCCGGGATCCTGTCGGTACCCTGCCGGGATCCTGCCGGTACCCTGCCGGGATCCTGCCGGGATCCCGTCGGGTTGGTTGTCTCTCGGCGCCCCGCCAGTCGGGTGATTGTAGGATGACGGTAGTCTTGAGGAGTGTATGATGCCGAAGTCAACCTCCGTGCACGGCCTGGAGCCGGCGGTGGCCGTCGAATGCCTGACGGGTCTGGACGTGGGCCTGCTACTCCTGGGTCGGGGCGGCGAAGTTCGCTATGCCAATCCGCGAGCGGCGGAAATCCTCGAACTGGCAGGTGGTGGCGATGGCGATCGTTCCGTCTCTGACCTGTTGGGACTCTCCGCCGATGGCCCCTTGGGGCCCGATGCGGACGTGTGGGCCAACTTCTTCTTGCCTCCGACGCAGATCTTCGCACAGCGAGGGGAGAAGGAGCTAACCTTGGAGTGCCGGATGTTCCCCCTGGGCAAGGAAGCGCGCACCGACGGCGGAGTGTTGTTGCTGGAGGACATCTCCGAGTCGGCCGAAGAGCGCGAGTTTCAGCGGAACATCGACCGTTTCAGCTCCATCGGAAATCTCTCAGCGGTCATGGCGCACGAGATTCGCAATCCTCTGACAGGGATCCGCACCACGATCCAATTCGTCCAAACCAAGCTCCCCGATGATTCGGGCCTTGCCGAGGAGCTCGAGGACGCCATCAAAGAACTCGACCGTATCGAGCAATTCACGACCGACTTACTGCAGTTTGCGCGTCCGAAGATCTCCGAACTCGCCGCGACGAACATCAACGACGTCATCAACAAGGTCATGAGCCATATCTCGATGCGTTGCTCGGACCTCGACGTCCAGGTCAAGGAAGACCTGGCCGAGAAGCTACCGGCGATCCCCCTGGACTTCGATGCCGTTCGCCAAGCTCTGCTCAATATCCTCCTCAATGCGATCGACGCGATGCCGAATGGCGGCTCACTACGTGTCAGCTCCTCTTCGCGTCGCTACCGTAGCCGGCGCGCGGTCGAGGTGGCCATTGCCGACACCGGCACCGGAATTCCTGAAGAGATCCTTGAGAAAATCTACGATCCGTTCTTCACTACGCGGGGAAGCGGTGGAACCGGCCTGGGATTGTCGATTACACTGCAAATCGTCAAGGAGCACGGCGGGCGGATCTATGTGCGCAACCGTCCGCAAGGCGGTACGATTTTCCGCCTCTCCTTCCCGGTTCCGGAGGAGGCCTCTGGAGCCTGACGACACTCTCGAGGGAAGAGGGGGCTCAGGTGAAGTCGATCAAGGTGCTGGTTGTCGATGACGAGCCGCTGGTGCGGCGCAGCACACAGCGGTTGCTCACCGATGAAGGCTATGCGGTCGAGACGGCAGCCACGGCCACCGATGGCCTACGGGCCTTCGAGGCCTGCCGCCCTCAAGTGGTCTTGCTCGATGTTCGGCTGCCGGACGGTTCGGGTCTCGATATCCTCCCACAGATGCGCAAGGTCGACCCTTCGGTTCAGGTCATCATCGTGACTGCTTTCGGCGAGCCGAAGGATATCGTGAAGGCGATGCGCCGAGGGGCCGCAGACTACCTGAAGAAACCCTACGAACTCAGTGAGCTAATGCACGCGGTTCGCAGCGCGGGCCGCGTCCTCGATCGTGAGAAGCAGCTCAAGGTCTACCGCAAACGCGAGCGAGCCCATTACGCCCGTTCGCAGATGATCGGACGGTGTGAGGCGATGCGGGAGGTCAAAGACCTCGTACGCAAGGTGACACGTTCGGATGCCACCAACGTACTCATCACCGGCGAAAGTGGGACCGGCAAGGAGCTGGTGGCGCGAGCGATCCACTTCGAATCGTCCCGACGCAGCGGGCCGCTGATGGACGTGAACTGCTCCAGCTTCCAGGAGAACCTGCTAGAGAATGAGCTGTTCGGTCACGAGCGGGGTGCCTACACCGACGCGAGCTTCCTGAAACGCGGATTGGTGGAACTGTGCGACGGCGGAACCTTGCTCCTCGATGAGGTCGGGGACATGCCCGTGCAGGTGCAAGCCAAGGTGTTGCGATTCATCGAGAACAAGACGTTCCGCCGGGTGGGGGGCAATGTCGACTACTCGGTCGACATAAGGATCTTGGCCGCCACCAACGCCAATTTGGAGGAGCGCATTGGCGCCGGCGCTTTCCGCGCCGACCTCTTTTACCGCCTCAAGGTGGTCTCCATCCACATGCCACCACTGCGCGATCGAGGCGACGACATCCTCAGTCTGGCCCACGCCTTTCTGGGGCGATTCAGTCGCAAGTTTCGCAAGGAATTCGTCCAGATCTCGGATCCCGCAGCCCGCGCGTTACGTCAGTGGCACTGGCCGGGCAACGTGCGCGAACTCGAAAATCTGCTCGAACGAATCGTGCTGCTCGAGGATGGTCCCGATCTCGAAGTCCACCACCTGCCGGCTTCGATGTTGCAAGCCGATCGTGAGCGGACAGAGGAGAAGCGCTACTTCAAGGGGAGAGCATCTGCGCAAGAGATGACCTCCTCCTGGGAAGGTGCGGGCGCCGCGGGCCCCGCGGGCGTTGGGAGTGGCGGGCGCCGCGGGAGCAGCGGACGCGGTGGGGGCGTCGCGGGCGCCGGGAGCAGTGGGAGCGATGGGGGCGTTGCGGGCACCGGGAGCACAGGG
>CAZZIF010000210.1:0-7508 GCA_964654025.1 uncultured bacterium | reverse complement strand
ACGACCTGCGGGCCTGGTGCTACGACATCGACATGAACGCGCTGGACGAGGATCCGGTGGTGGTGGCGGTGCGCATCGATCATACCGGCCCGGCGGTCGTCTATGAGGCGATGGGCGCTGACTTCGCCGGATTCGTCAACTCGGCCAGCTTCGAGAATGACGGTGTCGTGGGCGAGTCCTCGGTCGTGATCATGCCGGATCCCGAGACGGGTGACGTGACCTTCCTGGTCGCGACCCCGGACAGTGACTGCCAGGCGGTTCTGCTCCAGTACCAGGAGCAGCCGAACGACTTGCCGGGTGAATGGGATCTCTTCGGCACGTGCGACTACGAGCCGAACTTGAACTTCACCTACGAAGATACCTACTACCACGTGTGGCGCCTGCTGCAGGATGACTGGGTCGACGCGGTTGGCGCGGGCGGCCTCGATCTGGCGGGCAACTACCACTGGCGCGCGCTGGCGATCGACTACGCCGGCAACGCCAACGGCACGTGGGACGACAATAACCCGTGGGGTGCGTACCACGTGGATCCGACCGATCCCGAGGGCGTCAGCCTCACGAACAGCCTGCAGGCCAATCAGGTGGCCTCGGGCGAGGATGTGACCTTCTACTTCGAGGGCACCGATGCCCTGACCGATGTGGCGAGCGTACGCTTCGAGTACATGATCATTGGCAGCGGCGGGTGGGTCGTGATCGATCCGGATCCGGCCACGCCGGAGATCGAGACGGTCCCGCTGACGAGCGCGAACATCGACACCGACTTCCCGCGGTGGTACGCGGAGGTCACCTGGACCACGCCGTACCCGCTGGTTGAGGACACGGCGGTCAACATCCGGGCGGTCTTCTACGACACGGCGGGCAACGAGGCGAACTACACGCTCGACGAGGGCCCGATCACGGTCGAGGACAACATCGCGCCGGACGCCACCAAGCTGGTCTACCTGGCCTCCGACATCATGTATGTGGAGGATCCGGGTGGCACGGATGGCTACCTCGGCGACTGCGAGAATGACGACCACGACGCTCTCTACATCGAGATCGGGGGCGGTAGCACGACCTACGATGCCGGCACCGATATCCCGATCGACTTCGGTGACGGCGGCGGCGTCTTGACCAACGGTGCTACCGGCGAGGCGTGGGGTACGGGTGCGAACCTGTGGCCGCGCTTCGTGGACGAGAACGTTATCGAGGGGAGTCACCCGATCATCTTCTCGGGAGCGACCTTCCTGGTGGCCAGGACGCAGGGAGCCGACACCGGTATCGAGCGGGTCGAATTCTGGGTCGAAGACGGCGCGGGCGAGCTGATGCTGGTCGGCGTCGACGAGTGCGATCCGGAGTATGACGAGTTCGGTGCCAGCGGCGGCCTGTGGCAGTGCATCTGGGATTCGGAAGACGTCGACAATGCCGGCGACCCGCTCTACCCGGATGGTGACTACACCATCTACCTGCGGGCCGTCGACCTCGAGGGCAACATCGAGGAGGTCGACGCCGACGGATCGCGCCTGGTGACGGTGGACAACACCGCGCCGATGGGCACGCCGGACGCCGACGCGATGACCGAAGAGGTCGAGACCAGCTACGGCGAGGTCGAGCGTAACGGCACGCTGCAACTCTTCGCTCGCACGGACACCGATGTCACCGACGACACGGTCACCTTCTACTACAAGCGCACGCGTGACCTGAACACGGGCGACGAGTGGGAGATCGTGGACAACGACTGGGGCGTCGACGACAACGACATGAACCCGGACGATACGCGGCCTTACGTGTTCGACTGGGATCTCAACAAGATGGATGTTCCGCTGGTCGTGGGCGAGAGCTACGACGTGACCGTCGCCACCACCGACATCGTCGGCAATGGCGAGACCCACGTCCAGGCCTTCGAGGACGAGCGGATGGTAACCTTCACGGTGACCGACACCGAGGCGCCGTGTGCCACGATCACCGAGATCGCGCGCGAGACGGGTGATACGGACCCGATCGTGTGGCCGCATCTCTACGACATGATCTACGCACGGGACCTGGATTACGTCGAGGCCAGCGTGCTCGATTACGCGCCGGATGCGATCCGCGTCGAGTTCATGTACGCCCCCGAGGGCGGCACGACGCCGACGCTGATCGATGCCGACCTGGACGAGGTGGCGCCGTTCACGTGGCGCATCTCGAACTGGGATCTGAGCGCGCTCGAGCCGGGCGTCACCTACGACGTCTTCGCGGTGGCCTATGACGACATCGGCAACTACGACTTCGACGAGGAGACGGGGCGGCCGACCTGCGGCCCGGCGTTCAAGCTGGTCTTCGACAACACGCCGCCGAGCTTCGAAGCCGATCTCAGCCACCTGACCGAGTGCCCGCAGGAAGGGTTCGGGTTCACGACCTACCCGGCCTGCTGGCAGCACGGTGAGGACGAGGTGCCGGATGAGCACACCGGGCCGTCGCTGCCCGAGTGCGGCCGCGTGACGCCGTACGGGTTCGCCGGCGCCGCCGCGGGTACGGTCTACGTGATCGACATCTTGGCCGGCGGGGACGTGGGCGAGGCGACCTTCCGCTACAGTGTGGACGGTGGCGATTGGAGCGAGACCATGACGACCGGTGGGAATGTCCTGCTGGAGGACGGCGTCTACGTCGCCTTCACCGACGGGAACAGCTCACCGTCGTTCTCCGCCGCCATGGACTTCGAGTTCGACACGCTCGGCGATGTGTATGACCTGGTCTTCACCTCGACCGACGTCGACATCGACCGCGACCGGATCTTCTGGGAGTACAAGCTCTCGGCGGAGCCGGACGGGGATGAGTACTGGACCTTCGACCGGATGAACCCGATCGTGCTCTACGACGGCGAGACGCAGCGCTACTCGACGACCTGGGAGACCAACGGCCTCTCCGGCGTCTACGACCTGCGCCTGACCGTCTACGACATGGCCGGCAACCGTCACACCATGGTGATGGCTGAAGGCGTCGTGATCGACTCGGAGAATCCGGAGATCGATATCACCAATATCGTGATCCACGACCCGGCGGGTGGCGAGGACACCGTGATCGATCCGGCCGATTTCGGCACGGTGATCGACGTGACCCCTGGCGACGTGCTGGAGCTGTGGGTGACGGCCAATGACGACGATGAGCTTCTGCCGGAGAACCTCGAGACCGGCGTCAGCCGCGTGATCTTCGAGGTCTTCAACGCGGGTGATACCGCGTGGCGCGAGCTCGGTATGTGGCAGGCCCCGGATCCGACTGATGTTCCGCTCGAGGTGGTTGCCTCGCAGCAGTGGAACACCAGTGGCCTCATGGAGGGTGATTACCTCCTGCGGGCCTGGGCCGAGGATGAGCGCTGCAATCTGACGGTCAGCGGTACGGTGATGGTGAGCGTGACGGATCACATGCCGCCGCGCGCGCGCATTGCCGCCTTCGACCCCTGGCAGGAGGATCACGGCGACGACCTGACCACCTACTGCGACATCTACGCGATCGCCTACTCGGACGCCTCGATCTCGCAGGTGCAGTTCCAGTACCTGGAGGGTGACGAGTGGATTCCGATCGGGATCGCCGACGACTACGAGCCTGACTGCGGTGATGAGCCGGACGAAGGCCGCGGAGACCTGTGGTACACGACGATCGACCTCGGCATGTTCGATGTCGGTCAGACGATCACCTTCCGCGCCATCGCCTCCGACGAGGTGCCGAACCAGGATCCGAATCCGCCGACCATCGATGCGACGATCGTGCAGTACGCCGACGGCTCGCTGAACCTCGAGCCGACGGGTGGCGAGGTTGTGGCCGACATGGACATGGTCATGGAGGGCGGGGACAACCCGACCGAGGTGATCGTGACAGTGGAGATGGCGGATGAGATTCAGCACCCGCATGTCATGTTCACCAAGCCGGTGCCGGCCAGCCTGGGTGGCGGTGCCTGCTGGATCGAGATGACGCGTCACATCGACAACGGTACGATGTGGTCGGGTACCATGGACATTGACGAGAGCGACTGCGGCAAGTTCGAGGTCTTCGCGAACGGTCTCACGACCGCTAACACGATCGACATGGCGATGGGCCATGTCTGGACGTGGGAGGTCACGAACGAACTCGGCAGCAACGGCATGGCAATGGTGCCTGGCTACATGGACATGGATCAAGAGGAGGTCGACTACCTGTACGCCACGGGCGTGATTCCGAGCGGCACGGGCGGCGACTGGACCTCCTGCTTCACGTTGTTCCCGAGCCCGGCCCCGATGATGAACGTGGATCAGGAGCGGTTCCTGACCATGATTGACCGCACCTGCTACTACATCGGTATGCCGGATGACATCAACGAGGACATCGGACCGGGCTACTGGCCGGTGCTGACGATCGACTACGACGAGGTGGCGCTGGAGGCTGCCCTTGGCGACGAGTGGGATGTGAAGGAGCCCTACCTGACTGTCCGCGTCTGGGACGCTGAGGACGGCGAGTGGCAGGGCCAGAACATCTCGCACGTGGCGGTCGATACGGATGCGAACCAGGTCAGCTTCACGGTCCAGGAGGTCGACGAGAGCTATCCGTTCTACGCGATCTTCGCGCCGGCGGCGGAAGCGCCGGTGGTGGTCGAGAGCTTCACGCCGAGCAGCGTCAAGTACGGCCGGTGGGACTGGACCGACGTCGATCCGGTGATCACTGCCATGCTCTACGCCGGCGGTGTCGAGCACATCGACCCGGCGACGATCGAGCTGTGGATCGACGGGCAGCTCTACGCCTCGGTCCTCGAGTGGACCGCTGCGGATGACTACGAGACGTGGACGCGGGGCAACGGTGTCCTCGAGGTCAACCAGGCCAATCCGGACGGGACGATCTGGGAGGTGATCTACCGCCATTCGTTCCGCCAGGAAGACTGGCTGCACGAGGCCAGCAACCCGCATAGCCTGAACATTCTGTATAAGCACGAAGGCGGCCTGGATGAGTGGATCGAGCTGCTCGACGACGCACCGGGCGCGCTCTTCTACGTCGACGAAACGGCTCCGTTGATCGAGTTCCACGGTGGCTGGGTGAGCAACCCGCTGCTGTCGAACGTGAGTGGGTACATGAATCCGGCCCAGTCGAACGACATGCTCACGGTGAAGCTGTTCGATAACGGCTCCGGTATCTACGTCCGTCCGGATCATCCGGAATGGGTGTGGGACTGCGACTGCACCGACGACATCGACCCGACGCCGTGGGATGCGCAGCATCCGGGTGTCGAGTGTGACACCCCGGGCGAAGACTACGGCTGCTGGGTCGAGGTCGACTGGAGCATCAAGTACGACCTGTGGCTCGTCGAGCACGAGAGCTGGGATGGAATCAACTACGAGGACGACCAGAGCGACATCGACGAGATCGAGGAACGGGTGCTGCTGCACTCCGGTACTGCGGATGAGCTCATTCCGTACATGACGCCGCCGCTCTACAGCCTCGATCCCGACGTGGAAACCTACACGCCGGACGATACGCTGTATGTGCGTCTGCCGGTGGTCGGCGGTGGTCACATCACCGACGGAGACATCCTGGAGGTTTCGCTCTACACCTCGAAGCACGTCGACCAGAGCCACGGTGGTGACGACTGGTACGAGCACACGGGTATCGATACCGTGTGGGTGGATGATCACTTCATCTACATTTACAACGAGTGGTACGACACGCACTCGCAGGAGCTGCATGTCTACGATAGTGGCGTTCTCGACTACACCTGGAACATGGGTTCCGACTACGTCGAGCAGCGGTTCATCGTGGACATGAGCGCACCTGAGGTCACGCTGCTGAGCCCGACGGGCGGCCACGCCGCGCCGGGTGAGAGCTTCACCTTCAAGGTGGCCGTCGAGGACGGAGCGGGCCTGGGTGATGTGAGTGCGGTCCTCAGGGGCCCCGGTGGCGAGGAAATCGAGATCGACGATCTCACCATCGAGAACGGCATGATCACGGGTACGGTCGATGAGGGTCTGGCCCTGGGCAACTACACCATCGAGGTGTCGGTGGCCGACCAGGTGGGCAACACGGCGGTCGTGACGATCCCGCTGACCACCGAGAGCCGGACGCTGGCCCTGACCGAGACCTACATCTATCCGAACCCGTACAATCCGAGCGAGGGCGACGCGACGCTGCACTTGAATCTGAGCAAGACCGCAGACCTCTCCTTCAAGGTCTATGACTTTGCGGGCGAGTACGTGGCGACGCTCGATCCGATGACCGGCGCCAGCGGTCCGGTGAACGTCGCGTGGGCCGGCCAGGCCGCCGACGGCACCCCGCTCGCGAACGGTGCGTACATGATCCGGGTGATGGCGGATGACGGCACGGCGAAGAAGTCGGCTGTCATCAAGGCCGTCATCTGGCGCGAGTAAGGTGATCCTGGGGGCCCGCCCGGGCGCTGCGGGCCCCCATTTCCTGTTGAGGATTCAATCCAGACAGCCGGTCAGTTGTTCTGGGCTACCAATCGGTTCAACTAAGGAGGTACGACGATGTTGAGAAGGAGTAGGGGAGCCAACACGCTGGCTCTGCTCCTCGTCCTTGCCCTCTTCCTGGCTACGCCGGGAGTCGTGCTTGCTAATGGGGACGACAAGAGCTCGAATCATGCGCTGCCAATTCTGCGCATGGGCGTTGGGACCCGCATGCTAGGTATGGGTGGAGCGGGTACCGCCGCTTCCATGGATGCAACTGCGGGCTACTGGAACCCTGCCGGGCTGAGCTGGACCTGCGGCACGCAGATCTCGGCGATGCACGCGCTGGGGATGGAAGTTGACCGGCGCATGAGCTTCGTGGCTGCCTCGCACCGCTTCGACTGGGGTGCGCTGGGGGCTAGTTTCCTCACGGCCGGCATGGATGACATCGAGGGCCGTGACGGGACCGGTGCATTCACCGAGGAGTTCAGCTACGGCGATCTTGGCTTGATGCTGCACGGTGCCTACGCCTCTGACCTGGGCGAGTTAGGCCTCATGAGCATCGGTGGTACGTTCAAGTACCTACGCCAGAGTGTCGATATCGACGTGGAGGGCGACGATGCCGCCACCGGGTTCGGTTTCGACATCGGTTTTGGCCTCCAGCCGATCGAGTGGGCGCGCTTTGGTGTCGTGCTCAAGGACTTCGTTACCGAAGTGGGCGACGACGAGGATGCGAATGAAGTGCCGATGAATCTGCGGGGCGGCGTTGCATTGATGCCGTACCAGGGCTTCACGTTTGCCTTCGACCTCGATCACACCGAGGACGAGGACGACATGAAGTACCACGCGGGCACGGAGTTTGCTTTCCCGATCAGCGAGGATTTCGGTGGCGCACTGCGCCTGGGTCTCAATGACGGCGAGCTAACGGCTGGGCTGGGGCTGTCGGTCAAGATGGTCCAGTTCAACTACGCCTTCATGGAGGAGCCCGAAGAGTTTCTCAAGGAAAGCCACCGCCTCGGGGTCACGCTGCGCTTCAATGAGGAAGAGTGCCCTTTTGACCTGAGGCCGCACGAAGGGTTCCAACGGTCCACGACAAAGGACCGCGACATGGACGGCATTCCGGATCAT
>CAZZIF010000209.1:0-7512 GCA_964654025.1 uncultured bacterium | reverse complement strand
TCGTGAAACCGACGCGAGCCATTCAACGTGCACGGAAGTCAATAGGCACCGGTCTGACGCGAGGGCGGGGATTTCTGCCGAAAGGGTCGTCGCAGCCGGGAGGTCCGGCCCCGTCGAGAGATCGCGTCTTCCCGGGAGGTTCGTCTCTGCCGAGAGGTTCGTCTCTGCCGGGAGGTTCGTCTCTGCCGAGAGGTTCGTCTCTGCCGAGAGGTTCGTCTCTGCCGAGAGCCTCGACTACGGGGGCAAGGCTATCTCTACCGAGGAGCTTGCTTCTGCTCGGGTTGTTGTTGCTCCCTGGGCTGATGATGCCCGGGAGCCACGAAGCCGCGGCCAACACCAACGTACCTCGCGCCGGTGAGGTCTTGCTCCTGGACGGCGGTACGCTCACCTCCGGCGTTCTGGCGGTGAATACCCAGAGCGCGACCGTGCGGCAAGTCACCTCGCAAGGCAATCTCGACGAGCCGAAGGCGATCGCCTGGGGGGAGCGCAAGCGGATCTTCGTGGGTGAGGACGACCGCATCTACAAGGTCAATCCCTACGACGGCCCCGAGGCGGCGGTGCCCTGGATCACGCATCCTTACCTACGCGAGATCGTCGACATCGTCCGCGATCCCGACGGCGGTTTCTGGGTTCTCGACCAACGGGCCGATCCGCTGTCCCAGGGCCGTCGGGGAGCGCTCTTCCACTACGATCCGGGCACCGACGAGATCGAACTCGTCATCACGAGCCCTTACTTCGACAGCCCGACCTCGATCGTCACCGAGCAACAGGGCACCCTTCTCTTGATGGACCCGACCGGTCGCATCGATGAAGGCGGTGCCCGCGTGGGCGCGATCTACCGCCTTGATCCGGAGGCCTACACCGTCGAGCCGCTCACGACGCTCGATTTCGGTATTCTACCGGTGGCCTTCACGAGGCTCGATCCCACGACGCTGCTGCTGGTCGATTCGAACTTCAGCGTGCCGGGCATGCCTGCCCTCGGCGGTGCGGTGCTCAAGGTCTCCTCCTACGATTTCACGGTGCTCGATACCCTCGCGATCCCCGAGTTCCGTGAACCGGTCGATGCGGTCCCCATGGGTGATGGCACGATCCTGGTGGCCGATATCCAGGCTGACAGCGGCGGGAGTACGTTTCTCATCGATGGGACGACGGGTGAGTTGATCCGCGAAATCGACAGCACGATCTTTGCGGTGCCCGGCAAGCTCGATCTGCTCGAGGGGGCTTGCCTGGACAACAGCGTCTTCAGCGCCACTTTGCTCGACGGGGACGAGCTGCGACCCGGCGGACGCCTGCGCTTGCGCGCCGAACTGGTCAACTCGGGCGAGCTGTTCACCGGCGACTTCCGGCTGACCATCAATGCCGGTGTGCTCGATGTCTTGCTCGGCACCGCCGAGGTGCCCAGCGGCACCGTGTCCTGGGATCCGGATGCTGCCGAATTCCACTGGGACGGTTCCCTGGGAGCCGGCGCGGTGGCGACGGTGACGGTCGAAGCGCTCTTGCCGCGCGATGCCGCGCCCGGAGGCAATCTCTTGCTTCCGGTCGACTTGGTCGGCGAGCGCGTGGAGACCCATTCGCGGGTCATCGTGCCGGTGGGCGCGGACCTGCTGGCCGATAAGCTGTTCATCCTCGACGTCTCACGCAATGCTCCCGCGCCGCGTCTCTACTCGCGGGCCGACGGTGCGCTCACGCCCCTGGCTGTACCCGAGGGCGTACTCACCCAGCCGATCGACATCGCGTTCGGCCCCGACGGCTCGCTCTACGTCATGGACCACTTCGAGGGTGGCGGGACAGTCAAGATCCATCGCGTGGACCTGCTCGATGGTCTGGCCACGCAGATCTGGTCCGGTTCCCCCATATCCCGAGCCGCGCGGAGCCTGGTGATCGGCCACGACGGTCAACTGCTCATCGCCGATCCGCGTCCCAGCTTTGGAGGGTTCATCTCGCCCGGCATCATCTGGGAACTCGATCCAGCGGCCGCGACCATCGATACCTTCTTCGTTCACGAGGACCTGATCGATCCGTATGACATCGTGCCCGCCCAAGACGGCCGGTACCTCATCGTCGATGCCAACAGCAGCATGCTGGCCAGCAACCCGGATGGCGGGGGGCTGTTCCTGCTCGACCGCGACGGGGAGCTTGTCTCGCTGCGCTCTTCGCTGCTGTTCGAGCAACCGGTCAGCGGCGTTGCGAAGCCCGACGGCCGCTTCCTGGTGGTGGACCAGCAGCCCTCGAGCAACCCGCTTGAGCCAAAGATCTTCGAAGTGTCCTACGCGGGCACCTGGGGATTCACGCCCATCCTGACCGGGATCACCCATCCGCTCGAGATCCCCGGCGGGATCGAGAGCGTCTACGAGAGTTCGATCGAGGAAGGGTTCTGGGTCTGTGAGACTCAGAACGGCCTGTACTCGGGCGACACGGGCATGCTGGTGCGTTTCTACAAAGAGGGAGCGAACTGGTTCTATAGCACTGAGAATGCTTCTTACGACCAGCTGCGCTCGCCCGGGCGTGTGGCGGTCTACAGGGCTCCGCGCAACTACATCAGTGCCTACGCGCTGGAGAACCCGCCGGCCGGCCCGTACATGCCCGGCGATACGGCGGTGGTGGTGGCGACGGTGTTCAACAACTCGCCCATCCCATCGACCGGCGCCTCGGCCGAGATTCGCTACAGCGGCGCCGTCGAGTTCCTGGATGCGATCTCCGACCACGGTTCGGTGGTGAGCAACCCAGAGTACGAGACCTTGGCCTGGAGCGGGAATCTGGCCTATGCCGAAGATACCGAGATCCGGTGCCGCTTTCTGGTGCAGCCCCCCCCCACCGCTTTCGACGTGTTCAGCCTCGAGTTCGAGCTTGCGGGGGTGGCGCAGACGCGGACGGTCAGCGACACGATCATGGCCCCACCGGTGGGCGGCGAGTTGATTGTCCTCGACCAGCGCGCCGATCCTTTCGGCCAGGAGCACCTCGGCGGGATCTACATGTACGCGCCGGGAACCAGCCGGTTCTTGCCGTATGCTTCGCACTCGGCTCTGGACAAACCAAGCGACGTGCTAGGGCTGAGCGAAAGCAGTCTCCTCATCTTGGACAGCGATGCCGATCCGCGATTCCATGGGGGCGATCCTGGAGCCATATTCCGCCTGGATTTGCGGACCAACGTTCTTTACTTGATCTACACTGACCCGGCGTGGGTGAACCCTAATAGACTAGTGCCGACACCTGAAGGGACCTGGTTGATCATTGATCCTGATGCAGAGGTCATGGCTGGTGATGCCCGCGGTGCCCTCTATGAATACGATCCCGAGGTTCCCGAACAGGTCAGCCTTCTCTCGGTTTCATCCGCCTACCGCAACCTCTCCGACCTCACGCTGGATGAGGATGGCCACATTTGGTTGGCGGATCTGGCGGCCAATCCTGGTGGCGGCCCGGGACAGCCGGGGGCGATCTTCAAGCTGGACCGCGAGAGCGGTCAGGTGCTCGAGACCTTCGCCTCCGACGAGATTCAGGAGCCGACCGGCATACTGTACGTGCCGGGACAGGGGCTTCTGGTCAACGATCCCAACATCCGCGACGAATTCAACTACATCGGGATCCGCCGGTTCGACCCCGAAACCGGTGAGTTTACGAAGATAGCCAGCTCGCCCGATCTGGTCCGGCCGGGTCGCATGATGCTCTGGGACGATCGGGTGGTGATCGTGGACCGTTTCGCGCGCCTCAGCGGGGCTCCGAACTATGGAACTCTCTTTGAACTCGACCTGGCACTGGACCTGGTTCGTCCCCTGGCCTCACATCCCTCCACGCTGCGCCTGTGGAGCTTGACGCAGGTGCCGACGCCCGACGTCGGTCTGGTTTCCTTCGCCGCCGCGGAAGACAGCTCAGGTCGCTATGCGTCCTGGGGCGATACCTTGCACTGTGAGGTAGTGGTGGCCAATGCCGGCCGTGCCGGTGCATCGGGCCTGGCGCTGGAGGTCGCGCCGAGCGTGCATCTGCGGTTCGATCCCGAGTCCGGCTGGGCCACACAGGGCGAGGTGTGGGTGACCTCGAGCGGGATGGCTTGGACGGGCGCATTAGCTGGGGGCGACACCGTCCGCGTGGGTTACAGCGCGATCGTGCGATCGGATCCCGAACTCTCGGCCTTTGCCCGGCAGGAGGTCGTGCTGACCGGTCCGGAGATCGAGCAACAGCGAATCCTGCGTCATCACATCTCGACCACTGTCGGCGCCGAGGAACTCGTGCTCATCGACTCGCGAGCCAACCCTCTGGGCCTGCAGGGCGGTGGGGGCGCGCTCTTCCGCTTCGCCGAACCGAACCGGGTGCCAGTGCCGATCCTGGCCGACAGCGGCCTGGTCAGTCCCGTGGCCGTTGAGCGCATTCCCGGGAGTGATCGAGAGTTCCTGATCCTGGATGCGAACGCGACGGTCGGTGGCCAGAGTTCGGGTGGCGCCCTCTTCCGTGCCAACACGGTCACGGGCGAGGTCGAGCTGGTCTATTACAACGAGGATCTCATCGAGCCGCGCTCGCTGGCACTCGTCGACAGCGCGTACTGCTACCTTCTCGACGAGGCCGCTGATCCCCTCGGCTACACGCCGGGGATTGGTCCAGGTGCTATCTTCCGGGTGAATATGAACACCTGGGAAGGCGAAGTGGCCTTCTCCGACACGGTGGCCTCGAAGATGACCGACATCGTTTACGATCCCTTCCGTAAGTCGATCCTGATCGTCGATCGCGAGATGGAGGGCATTGGGTCGTACCAGGGAGGCGTGATCGAGCTGTTCCTGGAGCCGGAAGATCCCGAAGAGCCGTGGCGGGTGGTAGCGCGCGGCCAGCCGTTCGAGTCGCCTCGCGCGATGGAGGTTTCGCGCGACAGCACCTGGGTGCTCATCGACTATGCAGACCGCCAGAGCCTTGGGGTTCTCTACTCCTTGTTCCCTGACGGCAGCTACCAATCTCAGGGGTTCTGCAACACGATGGTCGATCCGATCGACCTTGTGTTCGACGTGAGCGGCGAGCTGTTCATGATCGACCGCAATGCCGATCCGCAAGGATTTGGAGTCAACACGGGTGTGCTCTATCGGCGCAGCAGCTCGGGGCTGAGTGCCTGCACCGTGTTTCGCAGCGGCCCCCCGCTGGTCAATCCCCGGGCCGCCGACTCGAATTTCGATCCCACGCCGGTGTTGATGCGCCTCTTCGAGTTGGCCGAAGCC
Organism: uncultured bacterium; assembly: GCA_964654025.1. Lineage (GTDB taxonomy): Bacteria > Eisenbacteria > RBG-16-71-46 > CAIMUX01 > WJJG01 > CAYQJL01. The sequence continues at coordinate 2,317 of CAZZIF010000209.1, read as the reverse complement.
TCCGCGGGGGTCGAGCTGCGCTGGTCGCCTCCGAGCACGCTGGCCGGGGCGCATTTCTATGTCTACCGGCGGTCGGTTGAAGATCCTGCCTCTCTTTACGAGGTGCTCCACACCCAGCCACTCACCGGAGGCGGTGAGTTGCACTACCTGGACGAAGCCGTCTATGCCGGTGAACTCTATGCCTACAAGCTGGTGGCATCGTTGCCTGACGGCAGCCATCAGGCCTTCGGTCCGTTGACGATTCGCGTCCAGCAGGGCTTGGGGCCGATGCGCTTCGGCCTGGAGCGGGTCTACCCAAGCCCCGTCACCTTCGCCGGCGGCTCCGAGGGCATCACGATACGCTACACGATTCCCTCGCCGGGTGGGCCCGTGCGGCTCGGACTGTTCGACGTGACGGGCCGATTGGTCCACTGGATCGTCGATCGCCCGGTCGAACCCGGAGCACAGGTAGCCTCCTGGGACGGTCGCGACGATCACGGCGCACCGGTTGAGAGCGGCATCTACTTCCTCCGTCTGGAATCGGGAGTGCGTGTGATTCATCGGCGTCTGGTGATGGTGCGATAGGCCCGGGTGCGACAGAGCCGTGATGCGACAGAGCCGTGGTGGGACAAGGCCGTGGTGCGACGGAGCCATGGTGAGACAGAGCCATGGTGAGACAGAGCCATGGTGAGACACGATCTTGGCGTGATGCTCCCATCCCCTGAACGGGGGCCATGACCCGACCGTCCATCGAAACTTGACACGTTGACACGTTGACGCTTTGACGCTTCGAAGCGTCCCCCCTGTTCGCTCAGGTCCACCATCCGTACGTGAGGGTACAGCGATCACGCTCTCGCGCTGGTGCACTCCGTACCGATGCGCCACGCTATTTCGTAGTTGATCTTCTATCTCAAAACTCCACAATGTGTTACGAGAAGTGTGCAGGACGAGGCGCAGGGAGCCCGCCTGCTGGCACGCATTTGGCATACCATCGGGCGAGAGGCGAGACGAGAACGCTATCCACGGATGAACGATCCGGGCCGATACGGGAAGACCGGGCCCGGTCAGCGACCGGTGGGGGCGGCCGGAGACGCCACGGGAGGGGAGGCAGATATGCTGACCAGACACGCAACCAAGTTCACCGCTTTGCTGGGGATGATCGCCGTTCTGCTGCTGGCCGGCTGCAGTGACGACGACGCCGGCAATAGCACGACGATGCCACCGGGCGAGGAAGTCGGGGATCAGACGATCAACCTCGACGATCCGTACGGCGGATTCAACACGGCGGCCGAGGATCCGGCCTTCGGCGACGAGTCCCTGGCCGAGTCCGCGCTGCTCGAAGAGGTCGCCTCCGACGGGTATGACGGTCTCGAAGGGACCGAGCGCGAAGACGCGGTCGAAGACGAGAATCGTCCCGATCGTGACTTCTATTCCTTCACCATGATGTGGGGCAATCTCGACGAGCGCGACGCCGACGAAGCCCAGATCGGCGGCAATGGCGAGCCCGTCGACTGGAGCGGCAGCCTGCTGCTCGAAGGCGGTACGATCCGCCTCGTCAGCTTGATCGCATTCGAGCACCTCGAGGACTACCTCGTTCGCCCGCGAACCTCTCGCAGTGAGTTGGCCTGGCACTCGATCACGCGCGGTGGATTCGACGGTGTCCGCGTGACCCTGATCGTGCCGAGCGAGTCGGAAGAGGCATCATCGGAACCGGTGCTCCAAGTGAGGGCGGTGCCTCTGGGCGATGAGCCGCTCGAGTTCACGCTCGCGCAGCTGGCCGAGCTGGATGAGCTGATCGAGATCGACGAGACGGGCGAGCAGCTCTCGATCCGGGCCTTCAAGGCCGAGCCGGCGGTCAACGTGCGGGGCTACACCGGCGGGCGCTGGGGGTACGTCCTGCGCGATTCGACGGGCCAGGGCGAGCCGGCGGTCGAGGTGCGCGGGTTCAAGGGCCGCTGGGTCGCCGAGACCGGCGAACTCCTGGGCTACGTCCGCGGCCACTATGGGCGTGACCAGTTGGGCAAGCCCGTCTTCTTCGGCAAGTACATTGATGAAACCGGCGTCTTCCGCGGCTTCGTGGGCGGACGCTGGTGGCTCGAGGCCCAGCGGGGCTCTGAGTCCGACGCTGATTACTACGAGGAGGGTTTGTTCGCCGGCGATTGGATTGACGAGAACGGCGACGCGATCGGCCGGGTGAAGGGGCACTGGAGCCGGCGCGGAGCCCGTCCGGGCACCTACAGCGGTCTCTGGCACGGCTTTGCGCCGCAACCCTAGCGGCGCATGACTAGCCCCCGCAGCCGCATTGGCGGCTGCGGGGGGGCTTCCTGGAAGGTGCCCT
>CAZZIF010000208.1:0-7523 GCA_964654025.1 uncultured bacterium | reverse complement strand
AGATCACAGGAGATCGCAGGAGATCACACGAGATCACAGGAGACTGCGGGAGACTGCAAAAGACTGACGGCGATCGATGCCTGGCGGCCGCCCGACCGATCGGGGCTACGGTAGATCGTGGACATGGCCAGCGGGCACGACATCCATAATGCTTTGTAAAGATTGGAGTTACGATATGACCACGGTGAGCAAGCCCGCAACCCACCACGGACTGGAACGACACGGCTTCCTGCGCGAGCTGGGCATCGAAGCCGAGAATGCCGGCACCTGCACGGGGCCCGACAACTGGCTCAAGCGGCCAGATCGCACCCTCTTGACCTCCTACGAGCCTGCCACGGGTGAGCCAATCGCCGCGGTACGTTTGGCGAGCAAGGAGGATTACGAAGAGGTCGTCCAGGCCGCACAGGAGGCCTTCGCGCAGTGGCGCACCGTACCGGCGCCGAGGCGTGGGCTCCTGGTGCGGGATCTGGGCGACGCCCTGCGGGAGAAGAAAGATGCGCTGGGTCGGCTCGTGAGCCTCGAGATGGGCAAGATCGCCCAGGAGGGCTGGGGTGAGGTTCAGGAGATGATCGACATGGCCGACTTCGCCCAGGGACTCTCCCGCCAGCTCTACGGTCTCACCATCCAGTCCGAGCGGCCCGAGCACCGTATGATGGAGCAGTGGCATCCGCTGGGGCCGATCAGCGTGATCACCGCGTTCAACTTTCCCGTGGCCGTCTGGGCCTGGAACGCGGCGCTGGCGGCGGTCTGCGGAAATCCCGTCATCTGGAAGCCGTCTTCGGAAACACCGCTTACGGCAATCGCCGTGCAGCACATCGCCAACGAGGTGGCCGCCGCGCATGGCGTCACCGGTCTCTTCAACCTCGTAGTGGGCAGCGGCCGCAGCGTCGGGGAACGGATGATCCAGGATACGCGTATCCCGCTCGTCTCCTTCACCGGCTCGACCCGCATGGGCAAGCACGTGAGCCAGGTCGTGGCGGGACGACTGGGGCGCACGATTCTGGAGCTGGGCGGCAACAACGCCGTCATCGTCACCCCCAGCGCTGACCTGGAGATGGCGGTCCGGTCGGTGCTCTTCGGCGCGGTGGGCACCGCTGGCCAGCGCTGTACCTCCACGCGACGGGTCTTCGTCCATCAGGACGTGCGAGAGACCTTCACGAAGCAACTCCTGGATGCCTACCGGCAGGTACGCATCGGGGACCCATTGGATGAGAACACGCTGATGGGCCCGTTGGTGAGTGAGGCGGCCGTCGACGACATGATGTCTGCTCTGGATGAAGTGCGCGCCCATGGCGGCGAGATTCTCACCGGGGGCGAGCGAGTCGATGGGCCCGGCCACTTCGTCATGCCCACGATCGTGCGTGCCCAGCACGACTGGGACATCGTGCACCAGGAGACCTTCGCCCCGATCCTCTACTTGATCGAGTACACTGACTTCGAGGAAGTGCTGGCCTGGCACAACGAGGTGCCGCAGGGACTCTCGAGCGCTATCTTCACGAATGACGTCCGTGAGGGCGAGCGCTTCGTCAGCCAGACTGGCTCCGATTGCGGGATTGCCAACGTCAACCTTGGCACCTCGGGTGCGGAGATCGGCGGGGCATTCGGCGGCGAGAAGGAAACCGGCGGCGGCCGCGAGGCCGGCAGCGACGCCTGGAAGGCCTACATGCGGCGACAGACGAACACGGTCAACTACGGCAGCGAGCTGCCGCTGGCACAGGGCATCCGCTTCGGGAACTGATCCGATTGGTGGCACCGGGCACGCAATGGACCTTGCACCGGGCACGTCATGGACGTCGCACCGGGCACGTCATGGAGGTCGCACCCTGCGCGCGATCGAGATCAAACCGCGCGTGCGGTAGACTTCGCACCGAGTACCGATGGAGGCCAAACCGCGCGCTCGATGGGCAGCGAACCGAACATCGGGCAAATCGCATAGCCCTGTAAATGGTACCAACAGGAATGAACGAGGAACAAACCAACGGGCAATGGACCGAAGAGTGAACCAAGGAATGAACCAACGGGGAATGGACCAAAGAGTGAGCCGAGGAGTGAACCGAGGAATGAACCGAGGAATGAACCGAGGAATGAGCCGAGGAATGAGCCGAGGAGTGAACCGAGGAGTGAACCGAGGAGTGAACGATGAGTACGAGCTTGCTTGAAGCCGGCAAGAAGGCGCCGAGCTTCTCCCTGCTGGACCAGAACGGGAAGAAGGTCAAGTCAAGCGACTACAAGGGACGCAAGTTGCTCGTCTACTTCTATCCCAAGGCCAACACGCCGGGCTGCACGACACAGTCCTGCAACGTGCGCGATGCGAGTGAGGACTTCAGCGGCCTGGGCGTCGATGTGGTGGGCATCAGTCCGGATCAGCCCGCCGCGCAGCTCAAGTTCGACGAGAAGTACTCGCTCGGATTCCCGCTACTGTCGGATCCGGACCACAAGACAGCCAAAGCGTTCGGCGCCTTCGGCGAGAAGAAGATGTACGGCAAGTCCTACGAGGGCGTCATCCGCAGTTCGTTCCTGATTGATGAGCAGGGCAAGATCATCGAGTCCTGGTACAAGGTGAGCCCGAAGGACACTGTGCCGAAGGCGATGGCCGCGCTGGGCGAAGATCGGTAGGCCGCCATCTGAAGGATGCGCGTTCGAATCTGTCAAACTTGAAATCTGTAATTCATTCTAGCAGAAGCTTTTACTCGAAGATGCCGGCATCCATTTCTCGCGCAGACATGCATATTTGTTGCGCAACCTGGCGAGACGATAACGCCTTCGGTGAACGCCAATACGAGACATGCTCAGGACCCTGGCCGAGCGGTCAAGACAAGGTCGCTGGGCTTCAGCGGAATACGCGGGCAATCGTCCTTCGGCGACCAGCCGTAGGTCGGTGCGAATCCGTGGCAGGAGACTGCTATGGGGCGGGGGCCCGACGCAGGCCGGGGGCCTGACGCGGGCCGGGGGGCGGCCGCAGGCCGAGGGGCCGACGCAGGCCGAGGGCCCGCCGTGGGCGCCACGCGGACCAAGCAGGCCACGTACGTGCGCCCCCAAAAAAGCTACCACAGCCTCACTGCCATCACCGCATCCGCCGCCTCAGATGGCGCCGCCCCTGTAGCTGCCACCGCTACCGCTGCTACCGCTGCTACCGCTACCGCTGCCACCGCTACCGCTGCTACCGCTACCGCTGCCACCGCTACTGCTGCTACCGCTGCTGCTGCTACCGCTGCTGCTACCGCAAGAGCAGCATCTGGCGTGCCGTCTCCTCCTTGCCCGCCGAGAGCACGTAGAAGAACACGCCGCTGCCCATGTGCTCGCCGCGGTCATTGCGGCCGTCCCATTGCACCGTGTGCGGTCCCGCTTCGAAAGACTCCCGGGCCAGCGTGCGGACCAGGCGGCCGCTCACGTCCAGGATCTTGAGCGCGACCGGCGCGGACTCGGGCAGGTGGAAGCGAATCGTCGTCGCGCGATCGCCGCTGCGGAACGGATTGGGCTGGTTCTGGTAGAGCATGACCCGGTCGGGCATCAGAGACAGTTCGCGGGCATCGGAAAGATCCGGCTCGTTGCCGATGATGAGGACATCGTCAATGAACCAGCCCTCCTCCCCCACAGCGCCATCGGAACCGAAGCGGAACCGCAACTGCACGGTGCCGGTCAGCTCGGGCAGCTCGATGCGCTCGAGGGCCCAATCCTGTTGCCCGGCGAACACCTCGGTCTCGGCCGGGAACGGCCCGGGCGTCGATCCCTCGCGGATGCGGTACGGGTAACCGCCCTCGGGCTCGATCTGCGTCCAGGCGCCGCCGTCGACCGCATACTCGATCAGGCCGCCGTCGTAGGCGTAGCCCGGATAGCTGCCGCTCACCTCGGTGTCGATCCAGTGCCAGAACTCGACCGTGGCCGGGCCGGCCAGCTCGAAGGCGGGCGTCAGCAACGCGCCGTCGGCGAGATTGGCATACTCGCCGTCGCCCTGGTCGCCGAACTTCCAGGCATAGGCACCGGCGGGGGTGTGGTTGAGCTGATCACTCAAGTGCCACTGATCCTCGAAGCCGCTCGAGACAACCGTATGGGTCCAGTCTTCGGGACCGGATTCAAAGCCGGTATCGACGATCGGCATGAGCACGAAGAACGAATAGGTTTCCTCCGGCGCTCCCGGCGGATCGGTGCTCTCGTTGCTCACCACATCGCTTCCGTAGAGATAGTACTTCACCTGGCTGTTGAGCGGCTGACCGGGGATCTCGGCGCGGTACAGGTCGCCGCCCTGTGCCGTGAGCGCCACTTCGGTCCAGCCGGTCAACTGTGTGCGGTAGAAGAGGCTCAGATCTTCGATCCCCGAGTACTCGGCCACCTCGGTCTCGATGACATAGGGGCCGTTCGGGTCGATGGTATTGCCGTAGTCGGTCGTGTTGTAGAAGGCTGGGCCGGCGATGTCGACCAGCGCGAAATTGCGCTCGGTCGTCTCGCCTTCGATCACCGGCACGCTGTAGGCCGTGTCGGCCGTGAAGCCGGCGTGCGTGGCCACGAGCGTGTAGGTACCGGTCGGGATCGTGCCGCCATAGGTGCCGTCTTCGCCCGAGACCAGAGTGTGGCCGGTCTCGAGGACATGGATCTCGGCTTCGGCGAGTCCCTCCCCGCCCATCGACAGGTTCACGACCGTGCCGGTGAGCGTCCCGCGCGGCACATTCCCCACCGGCACGAAACGGATCGCCGTGCCACTCGATATCGGGGCCGCGCCGGCATTGTAGTAGTTGTAGTAGCCGTACATGACGCCGGTCGAGTTGTCGCCGTTCTGGATACCGATCGTCGAGTACTGCTGCAGGTAGTCCGAGTTGTTGAAGGTCTCGTACTGGAAGACGATGGCCCCATCTCCGGTGTCGGTGGGATGGTGGGCCGGATCGTAGAGAATCGCCTGGAAGTTGCTCTGGGTATCGCCTTCCATGTTGCGCACACGGCTCCACTGGACGATGTAGCGGTGATTGGCCTCGTCGTGCCACTGATAGACCTGATCGTCACCGTTCTGATAGAAGTTGTCCCACATGGGCGCGAGCATGAAGGGCGGGGCGCCCGGCGCCGGGATGTTCCAGTTGCGGTAGTTGACCAGCCAGGTCATGCCCATCGCCATCCATCCGTTCGAACAGATCGTGACCCGATCGAAGGTCTCGCCGTAGTAGGTGAACTCGAAGGGCAGATCCACCGTCACCAAGTCGTCCTGTCCCCATCCGAAGTCACCGAGCCCCAGTGAAGTGCCCGGCCCACCGTGGTTCGCGGCGATCTCGATCCACTCGTAGGCGGGGGCCTCCACATAGCCGGTGTCGCTGTCGTCGAAGGCGTAGTAACCATACGCATCCGGACCCGTGGGATCATGCTGGTCCGTGGTGCCGATGCTGAGCGCGAAGTGCACGGTGTCCTGCGCCCCATCGGAGAACTCGAGCTCGAGCGCCATCGGGGCGATGTGCCCATCGAAGCAGTCCCCGGCGATACTGATCGCGAAGGGATCGCCACCGTTCGAACCGGTCTGGCCGGTGCCGATCGAACCGAAGCTGCCGGTTTCATCGGTGACCGCCACCCACGTGCTTCCCGATACCAGAGTGGCCGACACGCTCTGGCCGGTCGCATCGCCCTCGTTGAAGAGCGCGACGGTCAGCGTGCCCGACTCGCCCGGATCCATCTGCGTGCCGAAGCCGCTGTGATCGTGTGAGACATAGCGGAAGGCCGCCGCCACGACCGGGAACTGGATGAGCGAGAACCAGCTCTCGGCACCGGACTCGAGGGTGAGCCCCAAGGACACGATGTGCCCATTCGGCGCCCCCGGCGCGAGCTCGATGTCGAAGTCCTCCTGCGACCAGGCGGTGGCGCCCCCGGCCAAGGTGCCGAAGGACTCGCTTCCGTCGAGGATCGTCACATAGCGGTCGTCGCTGGCGATCGTGCCGGTCACGTCGTTGGCCGTCAGGGAACCCAGGTTGCGTACCTGGACCGGGATCTCGATCCGCTCGGTCGGGTTGGGCAGCCCGTCGCCGTTGCCGGAACTGCCGCCGGCGTTGTCGTCGTCGATCGTGTGGCTCTCGTAGGCCACGAAACGTTCGGGATCCACTACCGGCACCGTGGCCAGGTAGGGCATGTGGTCGTGCATGGTGACCGTCAACGAAGCATCCCCGAGCGTTGCGGTGCCGAGCGGTACGTCGGCGTAGCCGTCCGGGCCCGTGTAGGCGCCGGAGAAGACCTCGCCGTCCTTGTAGATGTGCACGTAGGCGCCTTCGAGCGGGAAGCCGCCGCTTTGCACCCGCACGCGGTAGGCATTGGAGCCTTGGGCAATCTCGGGATCATGGGTCGCCGTCATCGCCTCGGGAAAGCCAGTCCACATCTCGGTGGCCGGATCCCCCATGAGGTTGTTCCAGTGGGTGAAGTCCTCGGCATTCCCTGGATCCTGCTCCTGGTAGTTCAGATAGAGCTCGTACTTGCCACGGGTGAGCGAGGCGCCCAGGCTGAAGTTGTCTTCCCAGAAGATCGAACGCCACACGCCGTAGTTCATGCAGTTGTTGTAGCGCGTGTGGGTGAAGATCGTGGCGGTGCCGATGCTGCCAATGCCGCCGGTGGGCTCATCCACCGAACCAGCCCGCAGCCAGGCCTCGCTGATGGAGGTGCCGCTGGAGAAAGAGCCTGTATCGCAGGTCAGGTTCACGCAGTACGGGAGCATGTGGTCGTTGTAGAGGCTGAAGATGTCGCCCGTGTCCCAGCCGCTCATGTGCCAGTAGCCGCGATAGCCGAACACGCCCACGCCCGAGTTGAGCGAGGCCCGCATCTGGGCCTCGAAGGGGCTCGTGAAGACCGTGTCGATGCGGGTGTAGCCCCAGTCGCGCAAGCGGGCCTTGAGCCATTGCATGGCCTGAATCGTCGTGGGACCCGATGTGCTGGGATCGCCGACCAGGCAGGCGCTCGTGAACCAGTCGGTGTTGCCGGTGTAGGGCTCGCTCTCGTATTCGATGATCTTGGCAACCGCCACCTCGAGCTGACCGACCGAGTCGACCGAAATCCGGCCCACGTGCGCATCGGCCAAAAGGTCGCCGCCTTCGAGCTGGCAGTAGTCGTGATCGGTCTCGCCGCCGCCCTGCGAGAAGCACGGGATGGCCACGCTGCCTCCGGTATCGCCGATCAGGGCGATGTACTCGGGGGGATTGTCCCAGGTCTGGTAGGCATTCATGAGCCAGTTGCGGATCTCGCTCGAGCTCGAGCCGGTCTCGGCGGTTGTGGCCAGGTAGGTGTCGAAGCCTTTGCGGGCCCGCCACTCGGCCAGCGGCTCCACCGCCGCGACAATCGAGCTGCTGCTGGGACAGACGATCACGTACGAGCCCAGCCCCACGGTCTGGTTGTCGCGCGGTCCGGCATAGTTGACGACCAGCTCGCGGTACATCTTGTCGAAGGAGGCCGGGATGGTCTGGTGCTGCCGCGACGGTACGTTGCGCAAGTCCTCCCCCGCGAAGCTCACGCGAACCTCCATGCGGCGCGCAACCTCGATGGTCTCGGCCGCCGGATTGCAGCGCACC
>CAZZIF010000207.1:7215-7547 GCA_964654025.1 uncultured bacterium | reverse complement strand
GGCCAGACGGTGTGCCGACCGGCCAGCCAGCCGATGTGCCGACCGACCGGCCAGCCGGCGAGCCGACCGACCGGCCAGCCGGTGTGCCGACCGGCCAGCCGGTGGATGTCCGCGCCGGGGTCAACGACGATGTCCGCATCGAGCCCCTGCGTAGCCGCCTCTTGGAGCGCGGGTTTCTGATTCTGCATGAGAAGGGCACGTTTCAGGCCTACGACGACCGGGTGCAGGCGTGTCCGCGCTACCTCTGCCCGGCCCGCAGGCTCGAGGATCGCCCCCATGTGCTCGCCGCCGCCGAGCACTACCGGCTGGCGGCGCGAGCGACGATTCACGCC
>CAZZIF010000207.1:0-7205 GCA_964654025.1 uncultured bacterium | reverse complement strand
GCGAGGCCCACAAAAGCGCCTTTTGCTTGCTGCCCCCCGGCGTCGTGGTCGGCAACAGCGCGCTGGCCGAAGCCACACCCCAGCAGCGCAGCATGGGGAATGCGCTGGTGCTGCTAGCGATCGTCAACTCGCGATGCTTTGGATTCGCAGCGCGGGCCCGCATGAGCACCAATCTGAACCAGTTCATCCTGGGTGACCTGCCGGTACCGCCGACCGAGGGATGGCAAAGCTTCCTGGCAGACGGCGCTCTTCGCCTCAGCGCCAATCACGCCGCCTATGCGCCGCTGTGGCACGCGTGCCGGGGAAAGCGGGAAGCGGGAGGACCTTCATCGCAGGGATGGACCCCGCTCTCGCCACCGGCCCGAGGCCGGCTGTGGGCCGCGCTCGACGCGGCGGTCGCGTTCTGCTATGGACTCACCGGGAAGCAGTACGAGGGTCTGTTGGCCGCCACGACATGGCCGTCACCGAGCAAGCCGACCTCCAGCACACTGGCGCCGGACCCCTCTCTCGCAACCAGCCTGTTCGAGCGGATCATCGCACTCGGGGCCGATCGATTTCAGCGAGAAGAGGATCACTGCGAAGCCCCGTCGTCGCCGGACGCCTCACGGCGCGATAGCAGTTCCTCCGAATCGAGCACAAAAGGATCGTAGAGAACACCGCCGTGTTCGATCCCGAAGAGCTGCCAAACGGCGCGGGAGAAGGTGTCGGGCAGGTAACGCCCCCACATCTTGACCGGAAGAGAATCGATGCGAATCGTCGGCGAGATCGCCAGCATCATCATGTACTCGATCAGGAAGGCCGCATTCGCCGCGATGCGTCCCGTATAGGGCGCGCTGCGCCGCTGGGCAACGATACGCTCCTCGTGGATCGAGCGACCGAACTCGGCCTCTGCGAGTTCCTCGTAGGTGGTGAGCACAACCTCGGCCTGAATGCTCCGGCTTCCCCCGAGCACGTACTCGGGGAACTCGCGGGCGAGATCCTCCGGTTTCAGGCCGCGTCCGCGCGCAAACGCCCAACCGCTGGTTCTCACGCGTGAGACGATCTCGTCGGCCGGCGGAAGGTCCAGGTCCACGAGTAGGCTGATGTCATTGTAGTCGCCGGTATGGACGGCTCGATCCACAATGCGGGTCCCAGGATGTGCGGCGATCTCGGCCTCGATCGCCCCGAGCTGGCGCACCGAACCCACGAACTTGAATCCGATCGCATCGTCGACGGCCACATCCTCGGGAGCCATCACGACATAACCGTCACGGAACGTGTGGGAGACGACCCGCTCGGCCTCCGCGAACTCCCTGCGCATGGTGTCGGCCGAGGAGATGAGTTCTTCCAGTCTCACGCCCGCGGCGGCCGCCCGGATCGTGGCCAGACGCTGCGCCTCGCTCCGAATGCTCTCGGCCAGGTGATCGGCCACCCGCCGCGAGGCCTTCTCGGCGAGCCGGCGCACGCGCTTGAAACGCGTCATGCCAAGCAAGGTCGCATCCTCCCCCACCGCCAACACCAAGTCGGCCGGCGTCCGGGGAAAGAACTCCTCCGGGAAGTCCAGATACTGGCGAAAGAGAGCCTCCATTCGGTCGGTCGGGTAGTGGCAGCCGGAGATGATCGCCTCGCGCAGGTCGTCCTTGCGATAGACCCGCTCCAGGTAGAAGGGCTTGCCATAGACGCGCCTGAGGATGTCGCTCAAGAACTGCCGGCTGACGGGCCCATTGATCAGGCTCTCGTAAATGTGCAGCTTCGTCAGGAAGGCCCCGTCCTGGGGCAGCGGCTGATCGGAGAACCACCGGTTCGTGATCTGCCAGAGCCGGTCGCGCTGGACGTACCCGGTCAGATACATGAGCCTACCGCCCCTCCTCGGTCTGGAGGACCACCATTTCCTGTTTCGGCAGGAAGGAGTCCCACACCACCACATCGTGCGCCACGCCGAAGAGGTCCCAGATTCCGGCCGAGACGTTATCGGGCAGGTAGCGCCCCCACATCTTGACCGGCAGCGACTCGATGTGCACCGTCGGCGACAGGCCCACCATGAGCAGGTACTCGATCAGATAGGATGCGTTGCTCGCGATCCGACCTTGATACGGCGCCGAAGTGCGTTGATCCAGCACATGTTCCTCGTGAATCGACCGTCCAAACTCGGACTCCACCAGCTCCTCGGGCGAGGTCAGGATCACCTCGGCGCGGAAGGTGGTCTCGCCGGACTCGAGATACTCGCCGAAGCCCTCACGCAATCGGGCCGGCGGGATGCCGCGCCCCGCGGCGAAGCTCCAATCGCGGTCGCGCATCCGGTCCACGATGCGTCCGGCCGGCGGACGCTGGAAATCGAGCAGGAGGTTGACGGCGTTGTAGGATCCGGTGTGCACCTCGCGCTCGACCAGGGTCGTGGACGGATGGTCGCAGATTCGTCGCTCGATGGTCCTGAGCTCCTCGGATGTGCCGATGAACTTGAAGCCGATCACATCATCGATGTGCATGTCCGCCGGACGGAGCATGGTACGCCGGTCGCGGAACGCCTGCGAGACGACACGTTCGGCCGCCGCGAACTCCTCGGCCATCTGCTCGGGCGAGCTGATCAGCTCCTCCAGCGTTACCCCCGAGGCCTGCGCTCGCAGTGCCGCGAGGGACCGCGCGGTACCCCAGATGGTTCCGGCCAGCCGGTCGGCGACACGACGCGACGCCTTCTCGGCCACCCGGCGAATGCGCTTGATCCGCATCATGGCATGCAACCGTTCACGCGCCCCCGTGGCAAGGATGACGTCGACGGGCGTGGAGGGGAAGTACTCATCCGGGTTGCGGCGAAACTCGTCGTAATGTGCCTGCATGGCCGGGGTGACCACCGGCAAGCCATCGATGATCGCCTCGCGTACCTCATCCTTCTGGTACACTCGGCGCAGATGAAGCGGATCCGGATGGATCTGGCGCAAGACATCGACCATGAAGTCACGTCCCACGGGACCGCAGATCAAGCTCTCGTAGACGAAGACCTTGGTCAGAAACTCGGCATCCCTGGGCTCCACGTTGTCATGGAACCACCGCATGGCCACTTCGAAGAGGTGATCGCGATGAATGAGTCCTGATAGATACATGCCCGGTTCCCGTCCGTTCGCGCCGGCGACCTGCGGCTCTCGCTTGCGAATCCCATGCGCATCCTATGCGCATCCCATGCGAGTCTCGTGCGCATCCCATGCGCATCCCATGCGCATCCTATGCGCATCCTATGCGCATCCTTCGCGCATCCCTTGCGAACCCCAAGAGAGAGAGTCTAGCATGGCGCCGGTTGCCTGCAATCTCGGATCCCGGCCTTCGTGTTGAGTGTAGGATGGTCAGAAGGAGGCGACATGAGCATGCTTGGCAACATCCTGTGGATCCTTCTCGGCGGAGGCCTGGTGCTCTTCCTGGAGTATCTGCTGGCCGGAGTCGTGCTGTGCCTTACGGTCATCGGGATTCCGTTTGGTGTACAGTGCATCAAACTGTCGATGCTGGCCCTATTGCCCTTCGGCAAAGAGATCTATAGCCGCGATCGTGCCACGGGGTGCCTGGCGATGGTGATGAACGTGTTGTGGATCATCGTGGGCGGGATCGCCATCACCCTGACTCATCTGCTCTTCGGCATACTCTGCGCTGTCACGATCATCGGACTGCCTTTCGCGAAGCAGCACATGAAACTGGCCGAGCTAGCGTTCACACCGTTTGGCCGCGACTTTCGCTAGGCGCTGCCACCACGCCATCGCTGGACCCGGCGGCTAGACCATCGCTGGACCCACCGGCTAGACCACCGCTGGCCCGGCGACCACACCCCCCCCCATCGGACATCACGACCACGACTGGGCTGGACTGAGCGGGGCTGGGCTGCCCGAACACGGTCTACGGAATGGCCAGGGGCGGAACGCCGCTACGTTTACACCCGGGCAGAAACTGCGACCCTGGACGTTGTGGCCACTTTATTGCGAATCGGAGCCTCCCAAAACGGGCACCGGCGGACTACACTGATGGAAGGTGCCAACCCGATGAGCAGACCGTTTGTTAGCAAACGACTGGCTACGAGCAGATTACGGGCTGAATGCGAAGTGACGACAATCAGATTGCGAACGGATTCTGAGAGGACTCTGAAAGGATTCTGAGCGGACTCTGAGCGGACTCTGAGAGGACTCTGAGAAGATTCCGAACGGAAGGAGGATTCCTCATGAAGCATCGTAAAACGCTCAGTCCAACACTCACCATGCCATCATCCATACCATCATCCATGCCACTCAGCACAATCCTCGTCCTGATCACCGGGCTCCTCTTCTCCTTGGTCGCCGTCCCGCAAGCGCAGGAGCTGGGTGCGTGCTGCATCACCGCGGGAAAATGCCTGGAGCTGACCCTTTTCGACTGCCTGCTCACGCCCGAATCCTTCACTTGGGCAGCCGGTCAACCTTGTGATCCGAATCCTTGCCCCAATACCCCCTACATGGCCTGTTGCCTGCCCAGCGGGGAGTGCGTCGACGTCGTCTATCCATCTGAGTGCGACGACCTGGGAGGCGAGTGGTTCGGGCATTGGGTCAAGTGCTGGGAAGGGGATCCCTGCACGAATCCCCCGGGGGCCTGCTGTTTCGAAAACGGCGCCTGCGTCGTCCTGATGGAGGACTTCTGCCTCGAAGTCCCCGAGGCCACCGAGTGGATGCCGATCCAGACCTGTGATCCCAATCCCTGCGAACCCGTTCCAACCAGGGAGGATACTTGGGGCAAGGTCAAGATCGAGTTTGATACGCTATACGGTCAAGGCGACTAAGACGGCAACGCCGGCCCGGGATACGAACCAACCCCGCGATACGAGCAGACTCCGGGAAGCGAACCGGCCCCGCGATACGAACCGGCCGGCGGGGAACCACGCCTCGTGGTATGGTTCCGCTCGCCGGCCGGTGCCTTTTACCTAGTCGTGTACCTAGTCGCGTACCTGGTCGCGTACCTAGTCGAGCGCGGCCCGCACGCCCTCGGCGTAGGCCGGGTCGGCCTTGGCAAAGTGGCCGAGCTGACGCTCGATGATCTCCTTGGGCACGCCCCGCATGGCTCCCGCGATCGCCTTGTGCAAGCGCTGGCGTTCATCCTCGGGCAGTAGCCGGTAGAGGTTGCCGGCCTGCGTGTAGTCGTCGTTGCCCTCGCGGTGGTCGTAGCGGTCGGCATCGCCGGAAATCTTCAGCGGCGGCTCCTTGAAACGTTCGTCCTGAACCGGCCCGCCCATGCTGTTCGGCTCGTAGTTGACCGCGCCGCCGCCGTTGCCATCGAAGCGCATCTGGCCGTCCCGGTGGTAGGTGTTCGCCTCGCACCGCGGTTTGTTCACCGGCAGACTCTCGTAGTTGACGCCCAGGCGATACCGGTGCGCATCCGCATAGGAGAAGATGCGCAGCTGCAGCATCTTGTCGGGGCTGTGCGAGATGCCCGGCACCACGTTGGCCGGCGAGAAGGCCGACTGCTCCACCTCGGCGAAGTAGTTCTCCGGGTTACGGTTCAACTCCATGATCCCCACTTCGATCAGCGGGTAGTCGCCGTGCGGCCAGACCTTGGTCAGGTCGAAGGGATTGTAGGGTGTCTTCTCGGCGTCGGTCTCGGGCATCACTTGGACCATCATGCGCCACTTGGGGAAATCACCCTTCTCGATGGCCTGGAAGAGGTCGCGTTGATGGCTTTCCCGATCCTCGCCCACGAGCTTCTCGGCCTCTTCCTCGGTGATACCCTGAATCCCCTGGAGCGTCTTGAAGTGGAACTTGACCCAGTAGCGCTCGTTCTCGGGGCTGATGAAGCTGTAGGTGTGGCTCCCGTACCCGTTGACATGCCGGTAGCTCTTCGGCAGGCCGCGGTCGGAGAATAGGATCGTCACCTGGTGCAAGCTCTCCGGCGACAGCGACCAGAAGTCCCACATTGCCGTGGCGCTGCGCAGGTTCGTCTTGGGATCACGCTTCTGGGTATGGATGAAGTCGGAGAACTTGTAGGGATCACGCACGAAGAAAACCGGGGTGTTGTTGCCTACCAGGTCCCAATTGCCTTCCTCGGTGTAGAACTTGAGGGCGAAGCCGCGCACATCGCGCTCGGCATCGGCCGCGCCGCGCTCGCCGGCCACGGTCGAGAACCGCAGGAAGCACTCGGTCTTCTTGCCAACCTCGGAGAAGACCTTCGCCTTCGTGTACTTCGTGATGTCGCCGGTGATCGTGAGGGTGCCGTAGGCCGCCGAGCCCTTCGCATGCACGACCCGCTCGGGAATCCGCTCCCGGTTGAAATGGCCATGCTTCTCGAAAAGCTGCCAATCCTGGACCAGCAGCGGTCCGCGTGGACCGGCGGTCAGGGAGTTCTGGTTGTCGCCGACGGGAACGCCGGCAGCGGTGGTCAAACGTTTCTTGCTCACTGTGGATTCTCCTTTCCTCGCCCGCGGCGGGCACGGCCTTCTGCCGCCGCGCCGCGTGCTCCCTCCCGGGCGGCTCGGCGGCCGCACGGACTCGGTTTCGTGCCGGCTCTCTGCTTCTCATTCGCCTGACACGATGCGCAAACACCTCGGAATTGAACGACGTGATCGTCGATGTGAAAGCCCACCTCTTGGGCCGCCGCAGGCGCGTGTAGCCGGTCCAGGCGCCTCTCTTCGAAGTCGACCAGCCGCCCGCAGGCCGTGCAGACCAGGTGATGATGCGGCTCGGTGTTGGGATCGAAGCGCGCGGTGGCTTCCGGGTGGCACACCTTCTTCAGAAGGCGAAGACGCAGCAGTAGGTCGAGCACCCGGTAGACGGTCATCCGCGATATGCCGGGCAAATCCTCTTGCACCGCCTCGAAGATCTGATCGGCGGTGGGATGATCCGTACGCCCCAGAAGCACCTCGTAGACCCGGCGCCGCTGAACGGTGAAGGGAATCCCTTCCTGCCGGCAACGCTCGTGGAATTCACTCAGCCGCCGGGTTTGTTTTTGAGCTTCCATATTGGTTGAGATGATATATCAAACACGATGTAAGCGCAACTAGATTCGACGGGCCGGGCCTGGGCAGCCGACCACGCGCTGCGTGGCCGGTGACGGACGGCAACCCGATCGGGAAGCGGACGCCTGTGGGGCGGCGGCCACTTGAGCAGCACACCGGTGCCGGGCGGCGACCCCACCGGGAAGCCGGTCACGCCAAAGGACCAAGACGCGGAGATTCTGAAGCTCCTACCGCACCACCGTCAGCCTTCGCACCGTGGCGCGCTCGGCGCTGCGCA
>CAZZIF010000206.1:4357-7573 GCA_964654025.1 uncultured bacterium | reverse complement strand
ACCGAACCGGGCGTCGAGTCGGCCGCACCCGATGTCGCGTTGGCCGAACCCGGTGCCAAGTCGATCGAATCGGCCAGCAGCTGGCTCAGGTGCGTCTTCCAGAAATGGGCATAGATGTCACCCGGCGCTCCGCGAGGAAACAAACCCGACTCGCGCAGGCTGCTCTCCAGAGGCTTGAGCATCTCCCCCAGCAGGAGCGCCTCGAAGGCATTGCGGGCCGCCTCCGGACTGGCCGACCGTCCGCTGGGCAAGGGACCGTAGAGCAACCCGGCGCCCAGCGCGGAACCGCGCCCGACACCGCGCCCGACACCGCGCGCGGCACCGCCGGCGGCACTACGCGTGGCATTGCGCGTCGCATTGCGCGCGGCACCGTCCGTGGCACCGCCGCTACCGGGGATGCGCGGCATGTCGATCGGCTGTGGCGTCATCGACCTCTCGTGTCCCCACTGCCAAGGAATGAAGGGGGACCCCGTGTAGGGTCGAGGTCCCCCTCGAACGGAAGCTCAAAGTGCCGGCCAGAGTCCGCCCTCCGGACGACCTCCCGCCCCCGCCGGATCACATCCTAGGTGATTCGGCGGTCGCAGCCTCAGAGCACCACCAATTCAGCTTGCAGAGCACCTGCTTCCTTGATCGCCTGGAAAATCGCTATCATGTCGCGCGAACTCACGCCCATGGCGTTGAGGGCCCGCGCGATCTCGTTGAGCGTCGTACCTTGGTCGAGCACCGTGAACTGGCCGCCGCCCGACTGCACCCCGACGTCGGACTGGGCAACAACGGTGGTCGCTCCGCCCGAGAAGGGCTGGGGTTGCGAGACCCCGGTGAAGCCGTCGATGCGGATGTTCAGGTTGCCGTGGGCGATCGCAACCGGCTGGATCACGATCTCCCCGCCGGCGACAATGGTTCCGGTGCGCTCGTTGATGACCACACGCGCGGGCAGGACCGGCACGACGGCCAGGTCTTCGACCTGGGCCAGAAAGCGCATCGTGCCCTCACGCGTGCTGTCCGGACTGACGAGTTCGACCGTACCGGCATCGAGCTGGCGGGCCGATGCGGGGCCCAGTGCGCCCCGGACCGCATCGGTGATCCGGCGGGCGGTAGTGAAGTTGGGCTCCGCCAGGATCAGCTCCACCGATCCGCTGTGCACGAACTCGATCGCCACCTCACGCTCGACGGTGGCCCCGTTGGGGATTCGCGCGACGGTCAGGTGATTGGTGGTTTCGCGGGTGCCGCCGGCGCCCTCGGCGCCGAAACCACCCAGCGAGACCGGCCCCTGGGCAACTGCGTAGACGCCCCCGTCGGCCCCGCGCAAGGGGGTTTGGATCAGGATGCCCCCTTTGAGGCTCTTCGCATCTCCCAGCGACGAGACGGTGACGTCGATTCGCGACCCCTCGCGGGTGAACGCCGGCAAGCGGGCGGTCACCAGGACGGCCGCCACGTTCTTGACACTGATGTCCTCGGGCCGGATCGTCACCCCCATTGCTTCGAGCATCGTGCTCATCGAGCGCAAGGTGAACCCGGTACCGCTCTTGTCCCCGGTGCCGTCGAGGCCGACGACCAGGCCGTAGCCGACGAGCTGGTTGTCGCGCACGCCCTGGATGCGGGCCAGGTCTCGAATCCGGGAAGCACCGGCCGCGCCCGCGCGCCCCGCCTCTCCGGCGGCACTCGCGAGCAGGGTGATGGCCAGCAACACCGTCACCAGCACCGCGCCGGATGAGGCGCGGCGGCAAGTCCCGGGCATAGCGCCGCGGCAAACCCCGCGCACGACGCCCCGGCAAACCACCGGCCGCCGGCCCGTCCCCCCGTACCTCGAACGCTTCATCGGTCGCACTCCTCCCCGGCCGGTCCCTAGAACAGCAGATCCAGGATCCGGCTGATCAAACCCTGACGGCCCGCGTTCTTGTTCGGCCCGCTGCCGGTGTAGGAAATCTGGGCCTCGGATAAGAAGGTGGACATGACCGTGTTGTCGGCCGCGATGTCCTCCGGGCGAATGACCCCGCGTAACGTGATCTCATCGACATCTTCATTGACCTGCACCTTGCGACTGCCCTCGACCACGAGGTTGCCGTTGGGCCGGATCTCGATGATCTCGGCGGTGAGCCGCGCATTCATCGATCCATTGAGGGTGGTCTGGCCCTTGCCCTGATGTTCCTTGGAGTAGTCCATCGAGGCGCTGAAGAGCTTGATGAAGTCGAGCTGGCCCGCCCCCGAACCGGTCAGATCGTTGGTCGTCTCCTTGGTGAGCTTCGTCTGGCTCTGGTTCGAGGCCGACGAACTCTCGACGATGATCACAGTGACGATGTCGCCAATGTGCATCGCCTTGTGGTTCGAAAACAGATTGATCGACTCATCAGACCATAGGGAACCCGCGCCCGCCGGCGAGTGGCACGCCGCTGCGAGCAGCACAGCGGCCGGCAGAATCGCTGTGAGGAGTGCCTTGAAGACGGCCGTCGCGGCCGGACCAGATGAGACCCGATGCGTTCGATTGCTCATGGCAAGGTCACCTCGACTTCCTCCCGGGCGCTGATCACCGCTTCGCAGACCCGCTGGCCGTCGAAGGGCCGCACCCGAATGCGATCGCCGAGCCCCCCGTTCTCGAGGGCCTCGGCCTGGGTGGCAATGGTGAGCGCCCCGCTCTGATAGATCATGCGCACGGTCGATCCGCGCTCAATCAGGTAGGGTTCACGCAGATGGTCGCTCGAGAGAATCTGGCCGGCTTGAACGCCATGGCGCAGGCACTGCCCCACGGGCGATTGCGGCATGCTCACCTCGGCCAGGGCGAAGGTGTGGGTCCGCCAGTGGCGTCGAAGGTCGCCGGGCCCGATCTCGTAGCCAGCTGGCAGGGCGCGACGATAGACCCAGACGCTGTCCTGCCAGGCGATGTCGATGGGCAAGAGGTAGGCATGGTGGGTGGCGCCCTCCCCCTTGAGCTGGAACCAGTTGCGACCTCCCGCCAGCTGCGCCGGCATCAAGAGCCGCAAAGGACTCTGCGTGCCTTGCTGGAAGGGATGATCCCGGGTAAAGGCCCATTCGGTGTCGCGATCGGGGAAGGCGTCGGCCACGATGTGCGCCAGCGCTCCCTCGAGTTCGGCGCTCGAGCCCACGAGCGGCCCCTCCACGTTGGGACTGGCCACCGCGGCCTCCGGCCCGAACCAGACCACTGCCATGAACAAGATCCACCCGGCCCACACCACCGGCGCCCAGCGCGAACCGGCCCGC
>CAZZIF010000206.1:0-4257 GCA_964654025.1 uncultured bacterium | reverse complement strand
CATGAACAAGATCCACCCGGCCCACACCACCGGCGCCCAGCGCGAACCGGCCCGCAGCATGTGCGGCCTGCTCGACATGCGCGGCCTGCTCGACATCCGCGGCCTGCTCGACATCCGCGGCCGACTCGCGGTCGCCGGCCGCCGGGCCGCGGAAGGCCCGCCTGCTGAACGCCCGATCGTCAGCCCTCCAGCTGCCGGGGCGCTATCCACGGCTTGGACTCTCCTCGCCTCCATCACGATCCCCATTCCTTACCGTTTCAGGTTGCTGACCAAGCCCAGCAGATCGTCCGCGCTGCGGATCGCCTTCGAGTTGATCTCGAAGGCGCGCTGGGCGACGATCATGTTGATCATCTCTTCGACCACGCTGACGTTCGACCGCTCGAGCGCCCCTTGCCGCACGGTGCCGATTCCGAGCTCACCGGGCGCGCCCAGAATCGGATTGCCGCTGGCCGGGCTCTGGCGAAGGACATTGCCCCCCGCCGCCTCCAGACCCGCCGGATTGACGAAGCGCGCCAGCAACATCTGTCCAAGCTCGGTCGCCGTCTCGGTGCCGGCCTGGCGGACGAAAACGTTACCCTCCGCATCCACCAGGACCGACTCGGTGTCCTCCGGCACGGTGATCTCCGGCAGGACCGCCAGACCCCGCGCGTTGACCAGCGTGCCTTCCCCGCTGATGCGGAAGCCCCCGTCGCGCGTGTAGCCGGCGGTGCCGTCGGGCAGCTGGATCTGGAAGAAGCCGTCGCCCTCGATGGCCAGGTCCAAGGGGTTGCCGGTGGTTTCGGAATCGCCCTGTGAGTAGATCTTCGAGGAGGCCACCAGCTTCGCTCCGTGTCCAACCTGCAGCGGCGCGGGCGCCTGCCCTTCCTGCTCCGCCGCTCCAGCGGGACGCAAGGTCTGGTAGAGCAGATCCTCGAACTCGGCCCGGCCCTTTTTGAAACCGGTCGTATTGACGTTGGCCAGGTTGTGAGCGGTCAGGTCGATGTAGAGCTGCTGGGCGCTCATGCCAGAAGCCGCGGTTCTAAGGGCCCGCATCATGGCGGCACCTCCTCATTCCATGTGCGGAACGCGGCGGCTGTATCCACGTTCCATCTGAGTTCGCCTTCATCCAGCGCATCCGCTCATCCGGACCGCACGTCAGGCGCGTACCCACGAAAGCAGATGCCCCAGACTCTCGTCCTGGGCCTGCAAGGCCTTCTGATTCATCTCGAAGTGGCGCAGCAGGGTGATCATGTCGACCATCGCCTGCACTGGTTCGACGTTGGCTCCTTCGACGACCCCCTGCAGCACGCGAGCCTCCGGCGCGGGTGCGACGTCCCCCTCGCCCCCCTCCACCGACAGCAGACCGCCTCCGGTGTGCACGGGGGATGCGTTCTCAGGTAGCGTGACGATCTGCAGCCGGCCGATGAGTCTGTCGCCGCTGCGAACCTCCCCGCTCGGCGCGATGGACACCGGGCCGTCGGGTGGCACCATGAGCGGGCCGCCGTCTCCCATCAGCGGATGTCCCTGGGGCGTAACGAGCACTCCCCCATCCCCCACCCTGAGCTGGCCGCCGCGGGTATAGCGCGCCCCCTCGGGCGACTGGACGACGAAGAAGCCGTCACCTTGAATGGCCACATCGAGCGGACGATCGGTGACTTCGTAGGCGCCCGCGGTCAGGTCGAGGCCGGTCGAAAGACCCGGCGCCCCGGCCAGGGCACTGGTGGGCGAGCCGGCCTCGCCGGCGAGCAGCTGCTGGAAGGCCACCCGGTCCTGGCGGAATCCGGCCGTGTTGGCATTGGCCAGATTGTTGGCCAGAATCGAATGCGCCGCCAGCGCCGGGCGCATGGCGCCCGCACTGGTCAGGATCCCCTTGACCATCCTTCAGGTCTCCTCGTCATGCGCGCCATCCTGGCGCACCGCGGCTTGACCACCCCCTCCTGGGGGCAGCATCCGCCGGGAGTCCTGCATGGATTGTGCCAAGCGACCGGCCGGGTCCTCCGGCGCGATGCCGGCCCGCAGCCGGCCCGCAGCCGGCCGGTCGCCGGCCGGTTCCGACCAGTGCCATCCTCAGGCATCTGCCGCGGATCCTTGCGCGGGCGACCCTCGGGGCCGTCCCTCTAAACGTCTACTCTGCAAAGAACTAAAGGTCTC
This sequence comes from uncultured bacterium, assembly GCA_964654025.1. Lineage (GTDB taxonomy): Bacteria > Eisenbacteria > RBG-16-71-46 > CAIMUX01 > WJJG01 > CAYQJL01. The sequence continues at coordinate 2,127 of CAZZIF010000206.1, read as the reverse complement.
GATTCGAGCACGGCTAGAGGTTGGCATCGGGCACCCCCGCAGGTCGGCGCAATCCGTCCAGACCGCGCCGGCGACTCGGGAGACGAGGACGGGCGGGGTACCGGCCAGACGGCAAGAGCGTCCACAGAGCGGAAAAATTCCGACCGGTGCGGAAGAATTTTCCCGGCCAGAGAGGTCCCGCCACCCTGTCCCCCCGCCCTCCGGGATGCGGCCATCGAGGCGAGAACAGCAGGACCTCATCAGAGATGCCGGGATCGCGCCCTGGACCGGGGACGCCCCATCACAGCATCTTGACGATCAGCAGCGTGGTGTCGTCGTCGAGCGGGGTTTGCGCGTAGTCGCGCACCTCGCTCATCACCGTCTCCTGAATGGCCCGGGCACTGAGACGGCGGTGACGCCAGACCAGCGCCTCGAACCGCTCTTGTCCATACATCTCCTCCCCACGTCGCCGTTCGGTGATCCCATCGGTGAAGAGGAGCAACAGATCGCCCGCTCGCATGCGGGTGCGGCCGCTTTCGTAATGGGCCTCGTCGCGAATGCCCAGCGGCAGCCCGCCCTCCTCGAGGCTTTCCACACTGCCGTCGGACCGGAGCAAGAGCGGATTCAGGTGGCCAGCGTTGCAGTACTCCAAGATGCCGGTCAACGGATCGACCCGGGCCAGCGCGAAGGTCACGAAACGCTCGGGCTTGTTCATCTCGCTCAGGCGCCGGTTGATCCGAGCCGTGATCAGGGCCGGATCCTCGCGCCGCAGCGCCTCGCCCTTGACCAGCCCTTGCAGGTTGGCCATCAGGATGGCGCCCGACACGCTCTTGCCCGATGCGTCGGCGATGGCCAGGACGACCTCGCCCCAGGGCGTGCGAAAGTGGTCGTAGTAGTCGCCGCCCACGCCGTCGGCCGCGATCGAAACGCTGCTGATCTCGAGCGACTCGACCTTGGGCACCTCGGTCGGGAGAAGACGTTGCTGCAGGTCGGCCGCCACGACCACTTCCCGCCGCCAGGCGGCGTCCTCGAGCGCCTTCTCGTGAAAGCTGGCGTTCTCGAGGGTGATTGAACCCTCGCCGGCAATCGTCTCGGCCAGGCGCACATCGCCCGCGGTGAAACCCTCTCCGAGCGTCCGGCTGCCTACGAAGACCAGTCCGGTCAGGCCTCCCTCGCTACGCAGCGGGATCATGAGTTCAGCACCGATGGCCTCGAGCACATCTTGATCGGCGCCCGAGATGTAACCGAAGGGCAGATCGGTCTCCAGATCGCCCCGGTCAATGGGCGCGCCGACCGCAATCAGCTTCTCACTGAGCTGGGGGCTGAAGTGGTAGCGGTGCAGCTTCTCGGCGGAGAGCCCATCGAGATAGCAGGCTTCCAGGGAACCGGTGGGTTGCGGTTCGAAGAAGGCCACCCGCTCGGCTCGCAAAGCCTCACCGACGAACTCACTGAGGACCTGCACCAAACGACCTCGATCCCGCACACCGCGCAGCGAACATCCCAGATCGTAGAGCAACGTGTGCTGGTCGCGTGGTTGGGGCCCACCGGCACGCAGCAGTAGCGACTGCATGGGCCCCTGCACCGCCAGGAACGCGAGCCCCGCGGTCCCCAGGCTCAGCAGAGACACCCACAGGGGCGAGAGCAATGCGTGCGGCGCCAGCAACTCCCGCAGCCCGAGGTTGGCGCCGAAGTAGGCCATCACGACGAGCACCACCGTCACCGTCACCGCCAGGCTGCGACGCACCAGATGGGTGGCGTCGAAAATGCCGTGGCGCACGATGGCGTAGCCGAAGCTCAGGGGAATCATCACGATGCCCAGAACGCTGAGTTGCCCGCCCGGCAGGGCGGTATCCGGCCAGATCTGATGAGCCAGCGTGCTCACCGCCAGGGGCAACAGCGCAATTACGCTGCCCCACAGCACCACACGCACCTTGGCCCGCGAGACCTCCGAGCGAGCCCGGCGATAGGACCGGATGAAGAGCCACAACGCCAGACCAATGCCCAGCAACCAGATGAGTCCTCCCATCACGTGACCCAGCTCCGCAAGTCCTCCGATGCCACTACTGACGCCACTGCCGACGCCACTGCCGATGCCACTGCCGATGCCACTGCCGACGCCACTACCGACGCCACTGCCGACGCCACTGC